>NZ_JAQSUV010000033.1:93911-233539 GCF_028649355.1 Acinetobacter sp. Gutcm_16
ATCGCAGGTGGCGTCGAAAGTATGTCTCGTGCACCTTTTGTCATGGGTAAATCAGAAACAGCTTATGGCCGTAGCCAGAAGATTGAAGACACCACCATGGGCTGGCGTTTTATCAATCCGAAGTTGAAAGCCATGTATGGTGTCGAAACCATGCCACAGACTGCAGAGAACGTGGCGCAACAATTTAATATTGATCGCGCAGATCAAGACCAGTTTGCCTTGGCGAGTCAACAGCGCACCGCAACCGCGCAAGCTCAAGGCTTTTTTACACATGAGATCATCCCAGTGAGCATTCCTCAGCGTAAGGGTGATCCAATTGTGGTGGACACGGATGAACATCCGCGTGCATCGACCACATTAGCAGGTTTGGCGAAACTGAAGCCAGTCGTCACAGCAGAAGGCACCGTCACAGCGGGAAACGCGTCAGGCATCAATGACGGTGCGGCTGCTGTACTGATCGCTTCGGAACAAGCGGTTGAACAGTACCGACTTAAACCGCGTGCCAAGATCATTGCCTCTACAGCTGTGGGAGTTGAACCGCGCATCATGGGCTTTGCTCCAGCACCTGCGATTAAGAAATTGCTGAAACAAGCCAATCTCAGCATTGAACAAATGGATGTGATTGAGCTGAATGAAGCCTTTGCAGCACAGGCACTTGCCGTCACGCGTGATCTGGGTCTGGCGGATGACACGACACAAGTGAATCCAAACGGTGGCGCAATTGCTATTGGTCATCCACTCGGTGCATCGGGCGCACGCTTAGTCACGACGGCTCTAAACCAGTTAGAACAAACCGGAGGGACTTATGCCTTATGTTCAATGTGTATTGGTGTCGGTCAAGGTATTGCAATGATTATTCAGCGGGTTTAAAGCAGAGTTAAGGATAGCGATCATGAGCCAGTTATATGCCAGCTTATTTTACCAAAACGAGGTGACTGAAATTTTCAGTGACCGTGCGTTGGTGTCTTACATGATTGAGGCGGAAGTTGCCTTGGCACAAGCGCAGGCTCAGGTCGGTGTTATTTCAGAATCTGCGGCAACAGCAATTTCAAACATTGCAGCAACTGCAATTGATCAGGTTGACTTTGATGCATTAGCGATTGCAACAGGTTTGGCGGGCAATATCGCGATTCCTTTTGTGAAGCAATTGACTGCGATTGTGAAACAAAGCGATGAAAATGCTGCACGTTATGTGCATTGGGGCGCAACCAGTCAAGACATTTTAGATACAGCTTGTATTTTGCAATGTCGTGCTGCGCTACAACAGGTGGAAGCTTTAATTCAACAATGCTACCGCACTGCATTGACCCAGGCTGAACAATATCGTGCACAAGTGATGATTGGACGCACATGGTTGCAGCAAGGGTTGCCGATTACTTTGGGGCATAAATTCGCGCGTTGGGCTTCGGCATTTCATCGTGATTTAGCCCGTATTGAAGCCATGAAAGCGCGTGTTTTTACTGCGCAATTGGGTGGTGCGGTTGGTTCATTGGCTTCTTTGCAGCATCAAGGTACAGCAGTGGTTCAGGCATTTGCAGTACAGTTACAACTTTCTGTTCCAAGCTGTACTTGGCATGGCGAGCGTGATCGTATTGTTGAAGTGGCGAGTGTCCTCGCAATAGTGACGGGCAGTCTGGGCAAAATGGCGCGTGACTGGTCATTGATGATGCAAACTGAAATTGCAGAAGTGTTTGAGCCTGCAGCGAAAGGGCGTGGAGGATCATCGACGATGCCACACAAGCGTAATCCTGTTGCTGCGGCATCCGTTTTGGCAGCAGCCAATCGTGTACCTGTACTGATGTCGAGTTTGTACCAAAGCATGGTTCAGGAACATGAGCGTAGTCTAGGTGGATGGCATGCAGAATGGTTGGCATTGCCTGAAATTTTCCAACTCTGTGCGGGTGCTTTAGAACGGACTTTAGACGTATTACAAGGCATGCAAGTCAATGCTGAAAATATGCAACGCAATTTGGATTGCACGCAGGGTTTGATCATGGCGGAAGCTGTAATGATGGCATTGGCACCACACATCGGACGTTTACAGGCGCACCATGTGGTTGAAGCAGCATGTAAAACAGCCGTTGAAAAAGGTGTGCACTTAAAAGATGTGATTGCGGAATTGGATCAAGTCAAAGACTTGTTTAGCGCTGCTCAGATTTCAGAAATTTTTAAACCTGCGTCATATCTAGGCAATATTCAAGACCAGATTGATGCGGTGTTGCAAGAAGCAAAAGGAGAGGCAAAGTGAATATCACGATGACCAATCGTCAAGGCAAGACTTTATCTGTTGCAATCAGTGGGCAAGACCATGCACCTGTGATTGTATTTTCAAACTCATTGGGTACAGATAAAGGCATGTGGCAGCCACAAGTTGCTGCCTTCGAACAACAGTTCAAAGTCGTGACTTATGACACGCGTGGTCATGGTCATAGCGATGTGATTGAGCAGACCACTGTACAAAATCTTGCAGAAGATGTGATTGATATTCTGAACGGTTTAAACATTGAAAAAGCGCATTTTTGCGGGATTTCAATGGGCGGCATGACGGCTTTGTGGCTCGGTATTCACCATGCAGATCGTTTTCATAGCATCACTGTGGCGAATTCAGCAGCCAAAATTTGGACTGAAGAAGGTTGGAATGCGCGTGCAGATGCTGTGACAGCCAATGGCTTAGCAGATTTGGTCGCGACCACGCATACACGCTGGTTTAGTGAGCAGTTTGATTATCAACACGATGCTTTGGCGCAGCGCACCATTCAGTCTTTAGCGACTACACCAGCACTGGGCTATGCAGAATCTTGCCGAGCGCTCGCGCAAGCAGATCTATCTACTCAAATTCAACAGATTCAGATTCCAACTTTAGTAATTGCAGGCGCACTTGACCCAGTTACCACAGTAGCAGATGGCGTCTTTATGCAACAACAGATTCAAAAGAGTGAATTAGCGGTGATTGATGCATCGCATCTTTCCAATATTGAGCAACCTGAGCTGTTTAACCAAACTCTCAGTCAGTTCATTGGATCGATTCAATAGTTTAAGGATTTTTAAAAGGACTTTCAGCCCAAGGAGGCAGGTATGGCGTCTCAGGAATACGCTACTCAAAAAACGAGTATAGACGCACAAGCACTGATTAATGATGCACCGATTAGCAAATATCAGTGGTTGATCGCAATTGTATGTTTTCTCATTGTTTTTGTTGATGGTATTGATACTGCGGCAATGGGTTTTATTGCTCCAGCCTTGGCACAAGACTGGGGGATAGACCGCTCGCAACTGGGTCCAGTCATGAGTGCGGCTTTAGGTGGCATGATCATTGGTGCTCTAGTGTCTGGTCCAACCGCTGACCGCTTTGGGCGAAAGATTGTTTTAAGTGTTTCGATGCTGATTTTTGGTGGCTTTACTTTAGCATCAGCATATGCGGCTGATTTAAATACCTTGGTGGTACTGCGCTTTTTAACCGGTATTGGTTTGGGTGCAGCGATGCCGAATGCAACCACGCTATTTTCTGAATATTGCCCACAACGCTCTCGCTCGCTACTCGTGACTTGTATGTTCTGTGGTTACAACTTGGGGATGGCGACAGGTGGTTTCATCAGCAGTTGGTTGATCCCAACTTTTGGTTGGCACAGCTTATTTTTATTGGGCGGTTGGTCGCCACTGATATTGATGATCTTGGTGATTTTCTTCTTGCCAGAATCTTATCGTTTCTTGATTGTGAAAGGTCGTGATAGCGAAAAAGTTCGCAAAATTCTAACGCGTATTGCACCGACGCAAGTACAGGGTGTGACTGAGTTTCATGTACCTGAAGAAAAAACCGAAGGTGCAGAGAAGAAAGGTGTGTTTAGCATGCTGTTCTCTCAAAAATATGTCAAAGGTACAGTTTTATTGTGGCTAACTTACTTCATGGGTTTGGTGATGATTTATCTACTCACCAGTTGGTTACCAACCTTAATGCGTGAAACTGGCGCAACCATGGAACGTGCTGCATTTATTGGTGGTTTATTCCAGTTTGGCGGTGTACTCAGTGCTTTATTTATTGGCTGGGCAATGGACCGTTTCAATCCGAACCGCATTATTGCAGGCTTCTATTTTGTTGCTGGGATCTTTGCTTTTGCCGTTGGTCAGAGCTTAGCAAATCCAACCTTACTTGCCATTTTAGTGCTTTGTGCAGGTGTTGCAATTAATGGTGCACAGTCGGCAATGCCAGCATTGAGTGCTCGTTTTTATCCAACCCAATGCCGTGCAACAGGTGTGGCGTGGATGTCTGGGATTGGACGTTTTGGTGCGGTATTTGGTGCATGGATCGGCGCAGTTTTACTGGGTAATGACTGGTCATTTACTGCCATTTTAAGTCTGCTGTTAATTCCAGCAACAGCAGCAGCGGTCGCTATTTTTGTTAAATCACTGGTCGCACATACCGATGCGACCTAATTGAGGTTTCTCCCATGAATGATGAACAACGTTATGAACAAGGAATCACCGTACGCACTGAAGTGCTGGGTGAAAAGCATGTCGGTCGTTCACTTGAGAACTTGAATGATTTCAATGCTGACTTCCAAAACTTTATTAGCCGTTTTGCGTGGGGCGAAGTCTGGTCTAGACCAGGCATGCCGCGCCATACCCGTAGCTTAGTCACCATTGCTGTTTTATTAGCATTGGGCCGTGAAGACGAACTACGTATGCATTTACGTGCTTGTTTTAACAATGGTGTGACCAAAGACGATTTAAAAGAGTTGATTTTGCACTGTTCTCTGTATGCCGGTTTACCCGCAGCCAATGCAGCCATGCACATGGCAGAAGAAGTTTTCGAAGATTTGGGTATTGCCCCGCAAAAACTGAGCGAACAGCAGCTTAGCCAAGAACAAACGAATCAAGAGTAATGGAACAAGATTAAGAGGGACGTCACATGTCGCAACTTATTTTAGGTGCTTATGCACAACGCAATACCGATGATCATCCGCCAGCATATGCACCTGGCTATAAAACCAGTGTATTACGCTCGCCAAAAAATGCGTTGATTTCGATTGCAGAAACTTTAACTGAAGTGACTTCACCGCAGTTTAGTGCGGAGCAGTTTGGGCCTAAAGATAACGATTTGATTTTGAACTATGCCAAAGAAGGCCTGCCGATTGGCGAGCGTATTATTGTGTATGGTTATGTGCGTGATCAGTTTGGGCGTCCAGTTAAAAATGCTTTGCTCGAAGTGTGGCAAGCCAATGCTTCTGGTCGTTATCGTCATCCAAATGATCAGTTTATTGGTGCGATGGACCCGAACTTTGGCGGCTGTGGCCGCATGATGACGGATGCTAATGGCTATTTTGTGTTCCGTACCATTAAGCCGGGCCCGTACCCTTGGCGTAACCGTATTAATGAATGGCGTCCTGCGCATATCCATTTCTCTTTGATTGCTGATGGTTGGGCGCAACGTCTTATTTCTCAGTTCTACTTTGAAGGCGATACGCTAATTGATTCGTGTCCAATTATTAAAACCATTCCTTCGGAAGAACAACGTCGTGCATTGATTGCCTTGGAAGACAAGAGCAACTTCATTGAAGCAGACAGCCGTTGTTACCGCTTTGACATCACTTTACGTGGTCGTCGTGCGACTTATTTCGAAAATGATTTGACTTAATTCAGGGAGAACAACATGAACAATTGGAACTTTCAAGAATTGCATGAAACTCCATCTCAAACAGGTGGACCATACGTACACATTGGTTTGTTACCACAACAAGCCAACATTGAAGTCTTTGAAAATAACTTTAACAACCAGCTAGTTAAAGAAAATACTTTAGGCGAACGTATTCGCTTAGAAGGTCAAGTGTTCGACGGTTTAGGCTTGCCGTTACGTGATGTATTGATTGAAATCTGGCAGGCGGATGCCAACGGTGTGTATCCAAGTGCGGCTGATATTCAAGGCAAAGTGGTCGATCCGAACTTCCTCGGTTGGGGACGTACAGGCGCAGACTTCGAAACTGGTTTTTGGAGTTTCAATACCATTAAACCGGGTTCGGTTCCGGGACGTAAAGGGACAACTCAGGCACCGCATATTGCGCTGATCATCTTTGCTCGCGGAATTAACATTGGCTTAAACACACGTGTTTATTTTGATGATGAAGCAGAAGCGAATGCGCAAGACCCAGTGCTGAAAGGCATTGAGTGGGCACCGCGTCGTCAGACTTTAATTGCCAAGCGTGAAGAACGTGATGGCGAAGTGGTGTATCGCTTTGACATTCGTATTCAAGGTGAAGATGAAACGGTCTTCTTAGACATCTAATTGTCAGAATTGGCAAGCGCAGCTATTTGATTGCTGCTCTTGCTGCAATGATCCAAGTTTATACGTGGTGATGGTATGACCCATTTCATTCATCCCACGTATGTTTACCATTGATGACAGAAGTCAGGCAATAGTTTGAAAATACAAGGAAATGTAATGATTACCATCAAAAAATTAGCAATGCAACTCTGCTTAAGCAGTGCTGTTTTAGCGGCAATGCCTACGGCATTTGCAGTCGAAATTGCCCCTGCGACACAACACTATATGGTGAAAAACCTCAATATTGGTGACTTACCTGTCAAAACCATTGTGCCGATTACTGCAAAGACAGCAGAGCAAGCGATTGCGCAAGCGCAAGTGATTGCTAGCAACTCAAACGCAGATGTGGCTGAGTTTCGCATCGACTTATTGGAATTTTCTGCCGACACTAAAAAAGTGATTGCACTGGGTCAGCAGTTGAATCAAATTTTAAAAGACAAACCGTTGATTGCGACCATTCGTACCCATAACGAAGGCGGGAAAATGACGGTGTCTGACCAAGACTATGAAAAGATTTATCGTGAATACCTGAAAAAGCCATTTATGCAATTGCTGGATATCGAAATGTTCCGTGATGCAGGCAGTGTAGCGAAATTAACCAAATTGGCACATGACAAGAACGTGTTGGTGATCATGTCAAATCATGATTTTGCCAAAACACCTGAGCAACAAGACATTGAAAACCGTCTGCTCAAACAAGATCAGATGGGTGCCGACATTCTAAAAATTGCGGTGATGCCAAAGTCAAAACAAGATGTCTTTACCCTTATGAATGCCACGTTGGCTGTGAGTCAAAAAAGTCAAAAACCACTTCTCACCATGTCGATGGGACAGTTGGGTACGATTTCTCGTGTCGCGACTGCCAACATGGGCGGCAGCCTAAGTTTCGGCATGATTGGTGAAGCCTCTGCACCGGGTCAAATTGATGTGACTCAACTTAAACAGTTGCTGAAAACAGTACAACCGACCCCTTAATGCACTGTGTTATTCATCTTCAAGGATAGAAAAGGATTTAAAATATGAAACCATCAATTTTACGTTTGACCACATTGGTTTTGAGTTTAGCGGCATCAGGTTTGGTCAGTGCAGAAACTTATATTGTGGATCGCTATCAGGACGATAGTGCAAAAGGTTCACTGCGTTGGGCAATTGAACAATCTAATGCCAATGCGACACAAGAAAATGAAATCCAGATTCAGGCAGTCGGCAAAGCGCCTTATGTGATTAAGCTGAATCAAGCTTTACCGCCGATCAAATCTTCAGTGAAGATTATTGGGATGCAATGGGACAAAACGGGCGAGTTTATTGCGATTGATGGTTCAAACTATATTAAAGGTGAAGGTGCGAAAGCATGTCCGGGGGCAAACCCTGAACAGTACGGCACCAATGTCCGTACCACGACTTTGCCGGGTCTGGTTCTGCAAGATGTGAATGGTGTGACGCTAAAAGGTCTGGATATTCATCGTTTTTGTATTGGCGTTTTGGTGAATCGTTCAAGCAATAACTTGATTCAACATAACCGTATCAGTAATAACTACGGTGGCTCAGGCGTGATGTTGACGGGTGATGACGGTAAGGGCAATCCGACCTCGACCACCACCAATAACAACAAAGTCTTGAACAACTTGTTTGTCGATAATGGTGATGGTTTAGAGCTGACGCGTGGAGCGGCATTTAACCTTGTGGCCAACAACTTATTTACTTCAACCAAAGCCAATCCAGAGTCGTCTCAGGGTATTGAAATCCTGTGGGGCAATGACAATGCGGTGGTGGGGAATAAATTTGAAAACTACTCTGATGGTTTGCAAATTAACTGGGGTAAGCGCAATTACATCGCCTATAACGAACTGACCAACAATTCGATAGGCTTTAACCTCACGGGTGATGGCAACATTTTTGACAGCAATAAAGTGCATGGTAACCGTTTAGGGATAGCCATTCGTTCAGAAAAAGATGCCAATGCCCGTACCACCCTGACCAAAAACCTAATTTGGGGCAATGGCAAAGATATTAAACGCTGTGAAGCGGGTGGCTCGTGTGTACCTAATCAGCGTTTAGGTGCCATTGTGTTTGCTGTGCCTGCGCTTGAACATGCTGGCTTTGTCGGTTCTCGTGGTGGCGGCGTAGTCATTGAAGATGCCAAACTGCAAAAAACCTGTACACAGCCAAATGAACAAGGCTGTAATGCGATGCCAAACCAAAATATCCAAGCTCCACGTTTAAGCTATAGCAAAGGTCAAGTCACCGCTGTAGTTCAAGGGCAACCGAATCAGCGTTATCAGGTTGAATTCTTTGCCAATCATCAAGCGAATAGTCAAGAAGCTGAACAGTATTTAGGGACTCAAGTTGTGACAACCAATGCACAAGGTCAAGGTCGAGCAACGTGGAAAGCATTGAATGGTGCTGCAAGTGTGACAGCGAATGTGACCGACCATTTGGGTGCAACTTCTGAACTGAGTCCAGCCGTTCGCATTAAATAATAAAAACCGCATGGAAAGCTCACCTGAGTTGAGCTTTCCTCACTAAAAAGGATGTTTGGTATGCAACAACGATTATTAAGAATCGGCACACTTTCATTGGCATTATTTGGTTGCCAATTGGCTTCAGCCAATGAATTTTATTCAGCAGACCGTCAATGGTTATTCGGTGATTGGAATGGTGAGCGGAAGCTACTGGAAGATCAAGGCTATAAATTTACAGCTTCGATTATGAGCCAAGCAGCGACCAATTTGGCGGGTGGTTATAACGATGACAGAAGTTTTGACAATGCCGCGCAGCTCACACTGGGTGCTAATTTTGATTTAAATAAAATTGCAGGTTGGGAAAATACCACAGCCGGCTTAATGATTACCAAACGTGATGGTAACGCCCTAACGCTTGAACGAATTAAAGACCCTCGTGCCAGTACCTTGGGCAACAGCCAAGAAATTTATGGTCGTGGCAAAATTTGGCGCTTAACTCAGGCTTGGATCAAAACAGGATTTGACGACAACCGTGTCCAATTCAAAATTGGTCGTATGGGCATGTCTGATGACTTTAACAGCTCGCAATGTGAGTTTCAGAACTTACTTTTGTGTGGTGGGCAGTTAGGTAAGTCCATCGGTTCGATTTGGTATAACTGGCCTGTCAGCTTATGGGGCACCAATGTTAAATACCAATTTGCACCAGACTGGTCACTTGGCGCTGGCGTCTATGAAGTCAACCCAGACAATGTCAAAACAGACTCAGACAGTGATGGCTTTAACCTCGATATGGACAATGTCGAAGGGGCGACCATTCCAGTTGAACTGGCGTGGAAACCAAAACTTGCCACATTTAATGGCTTACCGGGTGAATATAAACTCGGTGCACTGTATTCCACAGCAGAAGCTAAAGATGTGGGTACATCAGGAGAAATCCACGATGGTAAATATAGTTTTTGGTTGAATGCTCAACAACAACTGACTCAACACGGGGCTGATCCGAAGCGCGGTTTATATATCAGTTTCAATGGGGTCATCAATGACCGAGACACGACCGCTGTAGAAAGTACACAACAACTGGCACTTTGGTACAAAGGTCCTTTTGATAGCCGTCCAAATGATTCCATCGGTTTTGGCTTAGCCAATTATGTAGTGAATGATCGTGCGACGGACAAGCAAATCTCCATCAATGAAGGTCGTGGTTATTACAGTTATGACGCGCTCGCCAGCGATTATGTCCCAATTCAACATGACGAACTCAATGTCGAGTTGAACTATACGTATCAATGGTCTCCTGCGGTGATGCTCAGACCCAACTTGCAATATATCTATCAACCTTCTGGGGTGAAAGAAGTAGATGACGCATGGGTGGCGGGCCTTAGCGTTAAGGTGAATTTTTAATCGTATTTGAAGTGGAAGAGTGTTTAAAATATCAGTGATGTGATTGCTGAATTTAAATGCTCTTTTTTTCATTGTTGAAGCAAGTTAATTGTGGATGCTCAAAGTTTGGATGTGGTGTGAATGATGCTCAAAACAAAGTAGGCGAGATCATTTAAAACACAGCATTTGGAGTAAAAAGTATGTCCGAAGCGCAATCTCAACCCATATTTAAAATATGGTGCTTTATATTAGGCTTAGCTTTATTGCTGACTGGCTTATTTTATTTAATCGGTGGTGGAAAACTGATCAGTTTAGGTGGTTCATGGTACTTCCTTATTGCAGGTTTATTGACCACCATTTCCGCAATATTTATTTTTAGAAAAAAAGCACTGGGTGTCTGGATTTTTGCACTGGTTTTTCTTGGAACCGTGGTTTGGGCACTGTTTGATGCAGGTTGGGATTTTTGGGCACTCCATTCACGTTTAATGTTTCCTGCGGGTTTATTTGCCGCACTGTGTTTTACCTTACCTGCTATTCGTAAGTACCAATTTCAAATTGCGCCTTCAGCACCCGCTTATGCCTTAGGTAGTTTAACGGTGTTAGGTATGCTCGGTGGTTTGTATGGCATGTTTATTCCACATCCAACGGTAAAAGCCAGTGGTGAAGAACTACCCCTAGTGCCTGTAACAGCTCAAACCCAACAAGTGAATTGGTCGCACTATGGTAATGATGCCGGTGGTAGTCGTTTTGCTGCGTTGGATCAGATCAACCGAAATAATGTATCTAAGTTAAAGGAAGCATGGCGCTTTCAAACAGGCGATATGACCACAGGTACGGGTAATGGTGCAGAAGACCAGCTCACCCCTTTACAGGTGGGCGATAAAGTCTTTTTATGTACACCGCATAACAACATCATTGCTTTAGATGCAGATACAGGTAAACAAGTCTGGAAGGCTGAAGTGAACTCTAAAGCGGATGCTTGGGAGCGTTGCCGTGGTGTGAGTTACTTTGACTCGACTCAAGCCTTGGTACAACCGACTTTAGCCGGTGCAAGTGCGGTGACAGCGGTGGCAAACAATACCGCATGTCCACGTCGTGTTTATACCAATACACCTGACGGTCGTTTAATTGCAGTCAATGCCGATACAGGCGAACGCTGTAAAGACTTTGGTGTCGATGGAACGGTGAACTTACTGGAGGGTCTAGGTGCGGGCACGCAAGCGCCTCGTTTTGAAGTGACTTCGGCGCCAACCATTGCAGGCACCAGTATCATCGTTGGAAGTCGTATTGCTGATAACTTTGCAGCGGATATGCCCGGTGGTGTGATTCGTGCTTATGATGTGATTACTGGGCAGCTACGCTGGGCTTTTGATCCACGTAACCCAAATCCAAACTATGTCCTGAAACCGGGTGAAATCTATAAACGTAGCTCGGCAAACTCTTGGGCGGCAATGTCCTATGACCCACAAATGAACACGGTGTTTTTACCGATGGGAAGTTCATCGGTCGATGTCTGGGGTGGAAACCGTCAACCTGTAGACCATAAGTACAATTCTTCTGTTTTGGCTTTGGATGCAACCACAGGTCAAGAGAAGTGGGTTTATCAAACCGTTCACAATGATCTTTGGGACTTCGATTTACCTATGCAGCCAAGCTTGGTCGATTTTCCGATGCAAAATGGGCAAACCAAACCTGCTGTTGTCATTGGCACCAAGTCAGGGCAGTTCTTTGTACTCGATCGTGTTACGGGTCAGCCATTGACTAAAGTCATTGAACAGCCTGTAAAAGCTGCAGATATTCCTGATGAGCAATACAGCGCAACTCAGCCACGTTCAGTTGAAATGCCACAAATTGGCAATCAAACTTTGACTGAATCGGACATGTGGGGTGCAACGCCATTTGACCAGTTGATGTGTCGTATTAACTTTAAATCGATGCGTTATGACGGTCTCTTTACTGCACCGGGTTCTGATATATCTTTAAGTTTTCCGGGTTCGTTGGGTGGGATGAACTGGGGCAGTATTGCATTTGACCCAACGCATCGTTATATGTTTGTCAACGACATGCGCCTAGGTTTGTGGATTCAGCTAATTAAACAAACGCCTGAAGACTTGAAACTTGAAGCCAGTGGTGGAGAGAAGGTCAACACAGGTATGGGCGCAGTGCCAATGAAAGGTACACCGTATAAAGTGAATAAAAACCGCTTTATGTCGGTATTGGGCATTCCATGCCAAAAACCACCTTTCGGAACCATGACGGCGATTGATATGAAAACCCGTCAAGTGGCTTGGCAGGTGCCTTTAGGTACGGTTGAAGATACTGGTCCAATGGGTATTAAAATGGGCTTAAAAGCGCCGATTGGTATGCCAACCATTGGTGGTCCAATGGCGACTCAAGGTGGTTTAGTGTTTTTTGCTGCAACACAAGACTTCTACTTGCGCGCCTTCAATTCATCTAATGGTGAAGAGTTATGGAAAGCGCGTTTACCCGTAGGTAGCCAAGGGACACCGATGAGCTACATTTCTCCAAAAACAGGCAAGCAATATGTGGTCATTTCCGCAGGTGGGGCGCGTCAGTCGCCTGATCATGGTGATTATGTGGTTGCGTATAGCTTAGCCGATTAAAACGTTTTATTGTATGGAAAGCCTGTCGAGATGATAGGCTTCCCATTTTTATGGTAATAACAAGCAAGGAAATATTGTGCGATTAACTTATTTGATGCATGCGCCTTTTAAACAAGCCTTATTGACTGCGGTTATTTTACAATCTATGCATGCTTATGCAGAAACGACAGAATATCAACTTCCTGTCATCACCGTCCAAGCGGTACATACCGATAGCGAGTTGTTATCGACTTCTGCATCCATTCAAAAAGTCCAAGCTGCTACAGTACAAAACAATGCCAATGTAAACCTATCGGAAGTTTTACAAGGGGTTGCAGGCTTACAAATTAATAACCGTGAAAACTATGCGCAAGACTTACAGATTTCGATGCGTGGCTTTGGCGCTCGTTCGACTTTTGGCGTGCGTGGCATTCGGATGTATGTCGATGGTATTCCTGCGACCATGCCTGATGGTCAAGGGCAAAGTTCCAATATTGACCTCAATAGTTTGGATCATATCGAAGTGCTGACAGGGCCATTTTCATCTTTATATGGTAACTCATCAGGGGGAACCATTTTGGCTGAGAGCAAAGAAGGACAAGGGAAAGACTCAATCCAATTGGGACTCAATGCAGGCAGCCATCATAAGCAACAAGCCAATATCCAATTACAAGGGGGTTCCGAACAGGCCAATCAACCCGCTTATGTGATTAGTTCTTCTTATTTTGATACCGATGGTTTTCGAGACCATAGTGCAGCACAAAAAGTACTGAATAATGCCAAACTGACGTGGAACTTAGAGGATGGCAGTAAAATCAACTGGGTGATGAACCGTGTCGATATTGATGCCGATGATCCACAAGGTCTTAGTCGTGAGCAGTGGAAAGCCAATCCGAAGCAAGTGAATGACCATACCAATACCTATAATGTGCGTAAAGAAATTGAACAAACCCAAACAGGACTGACGTGGACTAAGCCGCTGAATGACCAGCAAGAGTTGTATAGCATGTTCTATTTGGGCAACCGACAGGTCGTACAATATCAGTCGATTCCAAAGGGGCCACAAGAGAATGATCGCCATGCAGGTGGCGTGATTGATTTTGACCGAGATTACTATGGTGCAGACTTCCGTTGGACAGGAAAAGCACTTTTGCCGAATACAAGTTTGGTTGCTGGTGTGGCTTTAGACCGAATGGTTGAAGACCGTAAAGGCTATAAAAATTATGATAATAAAAGCAACTTTGGCGTGAAAGGTGATTTACGCCGTAATGAAAATAATACCCTGTGGAATTTAGATCCATATGTGCAGGCCTCATGGCAATTCTTACCCACGTGGCATCTTGATACAGGCTTACGCTATAGCAATGTACATTATGAGTCAGATGATCATTACATCATTGATAAAAATGGTGATGACAGTGGTTCAACGGATTATCAAAAATTATTGCCTTCTGTGGCTTTAGGCTGGGAAATTTTACCGGAACTTTATACCTATGCCAGTTATGGCAAAGGCTTTGAAACACCAACCTTTACTGAAATGGCTTATAACACTGATCCTTCGAAATCGGGTATGAATTTTGCGTTAAAAGCAGCAAGTAGTGATAACTATGAGCTGGGTCTAAAGTCGCAGAATCCATTCGGGCTCTTCACTTTTGCTATTTTCCAGACAGATACAGAAAACGATATAGTGACAGCGGGAACACGTGATGGTCGTGCGACTTTTCGTAATGCAGATCAAACCACACGACAAGGTTTAGAGCTTTCATGGCAACAAACGATTTGGAAAGAACTCAACATTCAATCTAGCTTTAGTTATATTGATGCTGAATTTGATAGTTATACAGCAGAAATAGCGAATCCAAATAACCCAACTACTCCATATGCAAAAGCAATTGATAAAGGAAATAAGATTCCCGGAATTGCTAAAAATCAAGCATTTACTCGTATTGCATGGCAACCTGAACAGGGCTTTCAAGCAGGCTTAGAAGCACGCTATATGGATAAAATTTATGTCGATGATATCAACTCAGATATTGCGCCAAGTTATACCGTTGTGGCTGCAAATGTCGGCTATTTATGGGTAAACCGTAACTGGAAAGTAAACAGCTATGCCCGAGTCGATAACCTGTTTGACCGTAACTATGTTGGCTCAGTGATTGTGAATGATGGCAATAGTCGCTTCTTTGAACCTGCCGATGGTCGAAACTTTAGCGTTGGCATGAGTGTGACTAAAGCCTTTTAATGGAAATGGTTTGGCTAGGCAAAAAATGCTGCATAGCCAAACCAGATGAATCGCGCCATACAACTGCAAAAGAGGCTTTTGTATGGCGCATAATCTATTTATGAATTGCTTTGATATTCCTGAATCACTTCCAGCGCAGCACGGAACGCCTCTTGAGTCGCAGGTGCGCCGCAATAAGGCAAACTGTGCAAAAGGACTTCTTGAATTTCTTCAACCGTTGCACCGTTATTCAACGCACCGCGAACGTGACCTTTCAGCTCAGTTGGACTCTTTTGTGCCGTCAAAAATGCAATGGTAATTAACGAGCGATATTTACGCGGTAAGACACCTTCACGTTGCCATGTTGAGCCCCAAGCATGTTCATTAATCCAGTCCTGCAAAGGTTGGGTGAAAGGTACAGTATTGTCCTGAGCACGTTTAACAAAAGATTCGCCCATGACTTCTGTGCGAACTTTTAAACCATTTTCATAATCTTGTTGTGACATGGAAACCTCTGAATGTGGAGTGCAAATATAGTAGCCGAGCGGTTTGGTTTTTCATCCGATATTTAGGTTGAAAAGATGTGCGCAGGAGTCATCCTTCAATATATTTGGAAGTATAGAGATACTCTTGATCAAGCTGATGATGGTTTTTATACTTGATTGAAAGGCTATAAAAATGCCTATTGGAACTGAAAACCTTTTTGATTGAACTCAATAACAAAGCAGCCGAAGCTGCTTTGAATGATATCGTTTTGTACTAAGCGGCTTTAAAATCACTGACAATCAGTGTTAAACCAGTCGCTTTCTGGATTTGTTCTAGGCTTACATCGCGTGCCAATTCAACCAGTTTCACACCTTCAGTAGTGATATCCATCACGCCTAAGTCAGTAATGATACGGCTGACGACAGCTTTACCCGTGAGTGGTAGGGTACATTGAGGCATGATTTTTGGTGTGCCATCTTTGGCACAGTGTTCCATCAGAACCACAACTTTTTGTACACCAGAAACCAAGTCCATTGCACCGCCCATGCCTTTGACTTTTTTACCCGGAATCATCCAGTTTGCCAAGTCGCCTGTTTCAGAGACTTCCATTGCACCTAAAATAGCAATATTGACATGTCCACCCCGAATCATGGCAAAAGATTCTGAGCTTGAGAAAAATGCAGCACCTTTACGTGCGGTGACGGTTTGTTTTCCTGCATTAATCAAGTCTGCATCGACTGCATCACGGGTTGGAAATTCATCAATGCCGAGTAAGCCATTTTCTGACTGTAACCAAACATTGATCCCTTCTGGCAGATAATTGGCCACTAAAGTCGGCAAGCCAATACCTAAGTTGACATAAAAACCATCTTCGAGTTCAAGGGCAGCACGCTGCGCCATTTCATTACGTGTCCAAGCCATGATTAAGCTTCCTCTGCTTTAATGGTCAGTTGTTCGATCTGCTTTTTGGGGGTGGCATTTAGCACAACACGGTTGATATAGATACCCGGTAAATGGATGTCATCTGGATCGATTTCACCAATTTCAACCACCTGTTCAACTTCGGCAATCGTGAATTTGCCTGCCATTGCACAGTCAGGGTTAAAGTTACGTGCTGTTTTACGGAATACCAAGTTACCGGCTTTATCGGCTTTGTAGGCTTTCACTAAAGCAATGTCCGCAGTGAGAGACATTTCTAAAATATGTGGACGACCATCAAAGTCGCGGGCTTCTTTGCCTTCGGCAATGAGGGTGCCTACACCTGTTTGGGTGAAAAATGCAGGAATACCTGCGCCGCCTGAACGTAGTTTTTCTGCGAGTGTACCTTGCGGGGTGAGCTCAACTTCAAGTTCACCATTGAGATACTGACGCTCAAACTCTTTGTTTTCACCGACATAAGAGGCAATCATTTTTTTAATTTGTTTGGTTTCTAATAATTTACCTAAACCAAAGCCATCCACACCTGCATTATTCGAAATACAGGTTAAACCTGTGACACCTGTATCTTTTAAGGCATCAATTAATGCTTCTGGAATACCACAGAGGCCAAAACCACCCACGGCAACGGTTTGATTATTGGCAACCACATCAGCCAATGCTTCGGCTGCATTTGCGACGACTTTATTCATCTTTTATTTCCTGATCTTCCTTGCTTGTTATTTTTTTAGCATTGCGCTGCACTTTTTAGAAATTGAATCTTTCTAACGTATAATAAGAAAAACTCATTAATGCAGAATATTTACGAAGAAAAATAGATAAAAGAATAGCCAAAGCTATGCAAATAATCGTACTGCTTATTTTGAACTATCAAGGTTTAGCTTCAGTTTCGCTTAGAGAAAGGGAGAACTTAGCTTAGAAATGATGCCAAAGTGTGGTTTCAATAAATTGGGATGAAATGTTAGACAGTTCATAATCTTTTTTATAAATAATGCCCACTGCGAGTTGTGCTTGATTGTCCTCAATTTCAACCAACACATTTTTTTCAAGGTCGATGAATTTTTGGAAATGCCGTGGAATAGCACTGACGCCCATACCATAGGCGACAAAGTGTGAAAGGGAACTGATTTGGTGACATTCGACTTTCAAATCCAACACCACTTGAAGCGCAGCACAATGTTCCTCAATCACATGCCGAATAATTGAGGGGTTTTGTAAGGTCACAAAAGGACAAGAGCAGAGTTCAAGCCATGTCACGCTTTTTTGTTTGGCTAAGACGTGGTGTTTGGGCAAGAGAGCCAAAAAGTCTTCATTGAATATAGGCTGAAAAATCAGTTGGTCATTGGCCTTGGGTTCAAAACAAATACCAATCTCAAAAATGCCTTCTTGAACCTTTTCAATGATTTTTTCATTGGTGATGTCATGGATTGAAAAACTGATGTTGGGATGCTGCTGTGCAAAATCATGCATCACTTCGGGGAGTACCGCATGGGTTGCAAAGGGCATTGAGGCAATATTTAAAGTGCCACGGTTGAGTTTAAAGCGCTGTTTGACATCTTTTTCCATATCCTCCCAGTTGGCCAAGAGCTTTTTGGCATAGGGAATGAGGGACTGACCTTCAAGGGTGATTTCTACCCGACGTGTGTTGCGTTTAAACAGTTTTCCACCGAGTTCTTCTTCTAATGTTTTAATGCTTAAGCTGAGAGCGGATTGGCTCAGACACAGCTCATTGGCTGCATTGGCATAATTAAGCGTACGTGCAAGGACCAAAAAGGCTTTTAATTGTTTGAGTGTCATGAGCTTCCCTGAGCAATGATGCAACACGATGTTGAATGAAAATGAACGTGTTGTTCTCAAATGGTTTACATAAAAAATACAACAGACGGTCAAAACAGATCAAGTGATGGAAGTGGATGTCATTTTTATCAAGTCGTCAAAGAAGTATAAGTCGAAGAGCATGATAGTGTGTAAAAATATGTTTTAACTGAATGAAAAATATAAAAAATAGTCATTTCGTGCGATTGTGAAATTTTACCTTTAACTTGATGCAATTAGTTTTATCAGTCTTACTAGGGCTTGGATATTAATCAATTTTTCTTCTTACTCAATGATTATTTTCAAACAATGCATGGGTTTATATGCATTATAGTCTGACCCATAAGCTGAAATATTAATGCTCTGATGGATAAATATAGTACATAGATCAGAGTGCAAATAGACATCTCGTCATGAGGGAAATAGACGGTCTATGAATGCGTATTCGGTCTTTCTACACAGGCTGATTGCACTGTGACTCAACTAGATTTGACATCATTCGCCATTAATATCACAGCACATCAAGACATATTTTCTTTAAGGATGGAGTAAAAAATATGTGGGATTTGGGTGTAATTTTATTGTCTCTTGGGCTACTGATGTATACAGCCTACAGAGGTTTTTCTGTCATTCTTATGGCACCAATTTGTGCCCTGTTGGCGGTTTTACTGATAAACCCTGCTAACGTTTTGCCTTTTTATTCAGGCGTATTTATGCCCAAAATGGTTGGGTTTATTAAAGATTATTTCTTGGTGTTTTTACTCGGTGCCATCTTCGGTAAAGTGGTTGAAATGTCAGGGATTGCAGAATCCATTGCCAAAACCATTGTGAACCTGATTGGTTCTAAAAATGCGATGTTAACTGTTGTACTTTTAGGGGCGATTTTAACCTATAGCGGCGTCAGTCTCTTTGTGGTGGTCTTTGCAGTTTATCCATTTGCAAATCAACTCTTTAGACAAGCCAACATTCCAAAGCGTTTGATTCCGGGAACCATTGCCCTTGGTGCATTTACCTTTACCATGGATGCCTTGCCGGGAACCCCGCAAATTCAAAACGTTATTCCGACGACCTTTTTTGGTACAGATATTTATGCAGCGCCTTTTCTTGGTTTGATTGGTGGTGTATTTGTTCTAGCAACGGGCCTGAGCTATTTGGAATGGCGTCGCCGTGTAGCTGCTCGAAATGGCGATGGTTATGCCACAGGTATTGAGCTGACAGAAGCCGAGCAACAACAACTTAAACAGAACTTAGATACAACCTCGAATGGTTCTACCGCGCGTCAATGGTTGGCTTTTGTACCTCTTATTTTAGTTGCTGTGACCAATAAGTATTTATCCACTGCAATTAAAGAATGGTATCCAAACGGTTTTGATTTCAATGCCATTGGACTTGCAGCTTACACTGTCGATGTTGCGAAAACCTCTGCCATTTGGGCCGTGGGTTTAGCCTTAATTGTGGGGATCATTGCGGCAATTTCATTTGACTTCCGTCGTGTCTATACGGGCTTCAAAGATGGCGTCAATGCCAGTATTGGCGGGTCTTTACTTGCCGTGATGAATACCGCATCTGAATATGGTTTTGGTGCGATTATTGCGGCCTTACCGGGCTTTGCGATTATTAGTCATGCATTGGGCAATACTTTTACCAATCCACTGGTCAATGGTGCGGTTACCACGACAGTCTTAGCGGGTGTGACGGGTTCAGCCTCTGGCGGTATGAGTATCGCTTTAAGTGCGATGGCTGATCAGTACAATGCTGCGATTTTAGCCATGGGAATTCCACCTGAAGTCATGCACCGTATTGTTGCGATGGCATCAGGCGGTATGGATACCTTACCGCATAACGGCGCCGTGATTACCTTGCTTGCTGTGACAGGTTTAACCCATAAACAATCGTATAAAGACATTTTTGCCATCACGATTATTAAAACCATCGCGGTATTTGTTGCTATTGCTGCCTTTACTTGGTTTGGTATTGTTTAAGACTTTGGAATGAAAAAAAGAAGCCAACGGAGTACATCATGAGTCAACTGTTAAAAGATAAAGTGGCATTTATTACAGGTTCAGCCAGTGGTATTGGACATGAAATTGCAAAGAAATTTGCCAGTGAAGGTGCCAAAGTTGTCATTTCTGATATGAATGCCCAGAAGTGTGCTGAAACTGTGGCGGCACTTCAAAAGCAAGGTTTTGAAGCATTGTCTGCGCCTTGCGATGTGACCGATGAAGAGGCATATAAAACAGCGATTGAACTGACTCAGAAAACCTATGGGCGGTTGGACATCCTCATTAATAATGCGGGTTTTCAGCATGTTGCAGTGATTGAAGACTTTCCAACCGCGGTCTATCAAAAGCTGATTAATGT
Organism: Acinetobacter sp. Gutcm_16; assembly: GCF_028649355.1. Lineage (NCBI taxonomy): Bacteria > Pseudomonadati > Pseudomonadota > Gammaproteobacteria > Moraxellales > Moraxellaceae > Acinetobacter > Acinetobacter sp. Gutcm_16. The sequence goes on from NZ_JAQSUV010000033.1 coordinate 114,492, forward strand.
CATGTTGGTGGGGTCGTTCATTGGCATTAAGTACGCATTTCCAATCATGAAAGCACAGCAGTTTGGTCGTGTGATTAATATGGCTTCGATTAATGGATTAATTGGATTTGCTGGCAAGGCTGGTTACAACAGTGCTAAGCACGGTGTGATTGGTTTGACCAAAGTGGCCGCTTTAGAGTGTGCGCGCGATGGCATCACCGTGAATGCTCTGTGTCCGGGCTATGTCGATACACCGTTGGTACGCGGTCAAATTCATGACTTGGCTAAAACCCGAAATGTCAGTGAACAAAGTGCATTAGAAGATGTGATTTTGGCGATGGTGCCGCAAAAACGCTTACTCAGTGTCGAAGAAATTGCGGATTATGCAATCTTCCTTGCCAGTGATAAGGCGGGCGGTGTAACGGGTCAAGCCGTGGTGATGGATGGTGGTTATACCGCGCAATAACTTAGCTCAGCACCCGTTTAAAAATTGAAAGCCTCGGATGTTCGCATCTGAGGCTTTTTTATAGCGAGAAGTTTTGCAGAAAGACCTAGGTTTAAATAAGTGGTGAGCTTGGTGAATGACTCGGTAAATATAGAGTTATAGACTGAAGATTTTCAAATCCTTTCTCTTTTTCTGATTTATAGTTCAAAGTTTTACTTAACAAGGATGAAGGGTTTAATGTAGATCAATTAAATCAAGAGATTAAGGATAAAATGGATGCATAACGACGATACAAATGAGCCCGAGAAATCACAAAATCAATAGGTACAGAGAACTCTCAGCACGGTATTCATTTGCTGATTGGGTATAAAAAACTAAATTTTAATAAAAATAACCAGTTTTAAATCAATAAAAAAAGATGGATTTTTATTTTTATCTTATTGAATGGATTATTCTTTTATTAAAGAGCATTGCAAATTACAGCTTCTGCCACACTTGATTTTCATCATCAAAAGACACCGTAAAATTAAAACGAGAATCTGCCGTTACCAAGTAACCAGTAGGTGTTTTCATGAGAACTTTGAGCACAGTGCCTTCTTCAAAGTTAATGGGTGGAAAGTCTTCTTTTGTCAGTGTGAGTGGTTTGATCAGTTCAAGTACTAGGGTTTCCATGTCATAGATCCAATAGTTTTTAATGAAAAGATAGTAGCATGAAGTCATTTTAAAATGTGCAAACTTCATTCTTTTATACATAAAATCAACAAGTAATCGTATGGTTGTCAGATAAATACCGTCATTGCACTCGCTTTAAATCCTAAGCAATTTTTCAGTTTGAAGCCCAAAAGTTGTAAGCAATAAAATATCATTTTAAATCTGAGGCCAAGTCCTTTCCTATTTTATAAGTTATTGAAAATAATTAATTTTGATTGCGATGTGACTGATCAAGTCGGAAAATAATGTCCTGAGCTCTTGTGAAGGGGCATACAAATCAAATAACGTATAACCCAATAAGGATAAGTAAAGTGTACAAACTTGCTGTAATGCGATTGTACTAAATTAAGAAATAAGGATTAGTATGCACGGATTGCATACCTGAAACATAAAAGGGATATATATCGTTCATGTTTAAGTCATTTTTCCCAAACCCTAGATGGTTCTTCATTTCGGTATTACTTTGGTCAGTGATTAATGTCGTACTGTGGTACACAGGGGGAAATACATGGGGAAGTGCCATAGGTTGGCCGCAAGGTTATGCAACGGCTGAACTGCCTATTGGAGTGAGCCGTTTTTGGTCTCCGTCTTTTCTGTGGTTCTATCTCTGGTTTTTTATAGCGACAACACTCTTTGCCTTATTTTGGCGTTTTGTCTCAGACAATAAATGGCAACGCTGGTCGATTTGGGGCTCCGCATTTATTCTGTTTAACATCTGGTTTGGTGTACAGGTCAGTGTTGCCATCAACGCATGGTATGGACCATTTTGGGATCTCATTCAAAGCATGCTTGGCAAAGGGGGGAGCATTAAAGACCTATATATGGGTACTTTAACTTTCTTGTATATTGCGATGGTTGCGGTCACTTTCGCAGTGATCAATGCCTTTTTCACCAGCCACTATGTATTTCGGTGGCGTACTGCAATGAATGAATACTACACCCAACACTGGGAAAAATTACGTCATATAGAAGGGGCATCACAACGTGTGCAAGAAGACACTATGCGCTTTGCTACTATTTTAGAAGATTTGGGCGTTGAGTTGATCAAGGCTGTGATGGTGTTGGTGGCTTTCTTACCAATTCTATTTGAGCTTTCAAAGCATGTTCCTGAATTGCCTATTGTGGGTGAAGTAAAGCATTCCCTAGTTTGGGCTTCTATTATTTGGGCTATTTTGGGTACGGTCTTGTTAATGGTAGTGGGAAGTAAACTACCAGGTTTAGAGTTTAATAATCAGAAGGTTGAAGCGGCTTACCGTAAAGAGTTGGTGTATGGGGAAGACCATGCAGACCGTGCCCAACCTGCAACATTGGTTGAATTGTTTAGCAGAGTAAGAAAGAATTATTTTAGACTTTATTTTCACTATGCTTATTTTAACTTAGTCGCGACATGGTATCGACAACTGGATATTTTATACAGTTTGGTGGTGTTATTTCCCGCAATTGCAGCAGGGAAAATGACTCTAGGTTTAATCAACCAAATTGGTAATGTGTTTGATAAAGTACGAGAGTCATTTCAATATCTAATTTTGTCATGGAAAACCATTATTGAACTGCTCTCAATTTATAAGCGTCTAAAAGCTTTTGAATCGACTTTGGATGACTAAATATTTTTGATGTATCTCACCTGCCTTTCACGGCAGGTTTTTTATGTGCTCAAGCATCGTTTTGTCTGTAACTTTTGTTGTGCGGTTCAAACTAAATTTATGAAATGTTGTTGAGGTTATCATAAAACAAAGCAGAATGATGTGTGCGTCAAGCTAAAATAAATAATAAAAACAGTTGTTTAAGTTTGTTATTTTATGAGCTTTCCGCTAATGTTTTTATGCGGGTGTTTAAGAGTAAAGTCGTAGTGAATTATAAAATTTTATGTGTATTTGGTGTTTTGGGGAGTGTGTTGCAGGGCTGTACCAGTCTGGGAAATATAGCACAAACAGCTTTTACAAATATTGCATCACCACAAGAACTAATCGTAGAACGAAAAATTAATGATACCGATAAAAACAGCAAAGAATACGTGTATCACACGGTAGGCGTAAAAAATGAAAAAGATATCGAAGCACTATATCCACGGAGCATGTTCAGTCAGTATTGCCAAGCACATGGTGGCCGTTTTAGTCAGACACAAAAAAGTAGTTTTAGCTTAGTGAAAGATCCGTGGGCGAAAAAATTACTTCGCACTTATAATAGTTTAAAACAGGGCACGGGTGCTTTTCGTTGCCAGCTCAATAATGGCGAACAGTGGTTGGTGAGTATTGAGGCCTTGTCTGAACGCAAACTGCCTAATTCAAATGATACTCGTGTAGTGAATCTACAAAGCAAAGTACTGACTGAGTCAGTACCACGAAGTATGACCCCTATTACGCCAAGCAAAAAAACGGTGACGAAGGCACCTGCGATCAAGGCAGAGGTGAAGAAAGAGGAAGAAAGCAAAAAAGAAGTAGAGCCTAAAAAAGAAAATAAAGTGGAAGTACCACCTAAGGCTGTCAAAGCTGTAGAAACACCGCAGCAGCAACAGGCCAAACTGTATGTGGCTGCACGCCGTGATATTAACAGTGGACGCAACCAAGTCGCTGCCTGTAACAGTGCACAACGCGCATATAACTATGGTCGTTTGCCGGGGTCGGATGCCTCAAATGTCTATACCGAATCGGGCATATTAGTTGCACGTTGTTTAACGGGTATTCCAAGCTATAGCAGTCGTTTTTCCAACCCTAAAGGGCAGGCAAAATATGTTTTGCAGAACTTAGCCAAAAACCATAACCATACAGGTGCTAAAAATATGCTCAAGCAAATGAAGTAAGATTTTCGGCTGTTTGCGACCGAACTTCATGTGAGCACCTCAACCTAAGGAATAACATCATGAGTAATGTCCAAACACCAGCCACATATTTTACTGCGCCTTTGCTGGATCAGACCGTGCAAGAAATAGACGTTGATATTTCAGCTCAGCCTTATTTTTACAACAATGGCGGAACACCCGAGTATTTAGCCGAAGTATCAACTGGTATTGAACTGATTCAAGTATCCTCAACTAACGCCCATATGAGTATGGGACATGTTTATAGTGTGCCTGAAGAAATTGCGACGATCCAAACCCATTGGGGAGAGCAGACCCAATTAGCGTTCGCAGGAAACTTTTTTGAGTTTATGCCACTCAAAGCCACGCCTGAAACAGCTGCTGCATTTGGTATGACTTTGGTGAAAGCTGGACAGGCGATAGAGGTGCAGGCCACGCAGAAAAAGTTGTCTCAAATTAAATATCAATATGGCATGTTGGCCGGTCATTTTTTCCCTTATGACCCAACTCAAATCAATCTAGACGCAAAAACCTTATACCCCTTTGTCGTCACAGACTTAGAGCATCATGACTTTCCGCATGTGTTTGCTTCGACCGATCCAAATCAATTGCCGTTGGTGATCTCAGCAGGACGATATTTTCCAAAAAACCAAAAAATTTACTTGGCTGATTTGTGGGTAGAACATGGTGACGCACTTTATATTCCTGAAATGCCGAAGCAAGTCGCTCCTGAATTTATCGATTTACACAATAATCGTAATGCTGCTTTAGCGTGTTGGAAGGGCGAAAGTAGTCAATCTACGATTCAGATGCATACTTTGCTTGACCCCAACGGTTATTTTTATTGGTTTTGGAATGGCTGTCCGACCATACACCCACAGCTCACTGCATTTGAAACTGTTGAGTTAGATAGGGAAATCGCTTGAATTGGGCGATTTAATTTTCTCCAACTACACGGTAATTTTACAGTTCCATAACAGGCTGATTGACGGGCTTTGTGATACAAAGAATGCAATTGTTGATTGGAGTTGAGTTTATGTCACAGCCTGTTTTAAGCGTTTTACGTGGTCGGTCTTCTGTTATTTTTCGTCATGCTTTTTTGGCAGCAGCCTTGTGTGGTTCAGTCCAAGTTGCAACGGCCAGTACCACAGTCGACCAACTGAGTAATTGTTTGGTGAAGTCAACGACAGCAACAGATAAAACCACCGTGTTGCAGTGGACGTTTGCGGCACTGGCTGCACATCCAGATCTGAAGGTATATAGCAATGTCACCGATACACAGCGGACACAGCTAGATAAAAACCTAGCACAGGTTTTACAACGTATTTTGGTAGAGCAATGTTCAGCGCAGACCAAAGCCGTGATTCAAGCCGAAGGCTTACAAGCGGTTGGAGACAGTTTTCAGGAACTTGGACAGATTACGGGTGAGGAAATTTTAAAGAACCCTGAAGTGAAAGGGCAGTTGCAAGGCGTACTGCGTTATGTGGATTTGAATAAATTGGTTACGACTTTTTTAACCCCAGAAATTTGGAATAAGTTGGGTGTAACGAGGTAGTTCGGTCTTTGAAGATTATGAATAGTGAGAGCGATTTATAAACTGAATCGAAAGCATTAATGTTATAAAAAAGCCATTAAAAGAGCTCCTTGAATCGAAGGAGCTTTTTTATTTTTGAATCTAAAGGTTGATAGGCCATCTCATAAAAGATTCATTTGAGGAACAACACAATTAAATCGTCACAGTCGCCCCTAAAGCTTGAATAAACTGTGCCATCCAAGCAGGGTGCGCAGGCCAAGCCGGCGCTGTGATCAAGTGCCCATCAGTTACAGCTTCAGTCACTTCAATGTTTGCATAAGTCCCACCTGCTAGTTTCACCTCGGCTGCGCAGGCAGGATAAGCTGAACAAGTACGACCTTTGAGTACATCGGCTGCCGCAAGAATTTGTGCACCATGACAAACCGCTGCAATTGGTTTTTTCGCAGCATCAAACTCACGTACGATCTCAAGGATACGTTCATTCATACGTAAGTATTCGGGCGCGCGACCACCGGGAATGACTAAGCCGACATAGTCCGCAGTGTGTACCGCTTCAAAGTTGTAGTTGATGGCAAAGTTATGACCGCGTTTTTCACTATAGGTTTGCTCGCCTTCAAAGTCATGAATAGCTGTGGCGATGCTTTCACCTTCATTTTTATCGGGGCAGACCGCGTGTACGGTATAACCAAGACCTGTTAGAAACTGAAAAGGCACCATCGTTTCATAGTCCTCGGCATAGTCACCGACGAGCATTAAAATTTGTTTTGACATTTTTAAACCCTCTTTATTGTTTGTATATATTTATGTTCAATTTTGATCTAAATTAGCACAGTTCAGATGGCATTTTTAAGTCATTCAGTGCTCTTTAGTCGTATAGCTGAGGTCATTTTTATAAAAAAGCCCCAAGTAATTGAGGCGTTATCACTGTCTGTAAAAGCTTGTTAAATCAATCAGTTTATATATTTATTGATATGCAATTTACTATGCTGACATGTTAATAGTTTAATGTGCAGGCTTTGCCCTGATATTCATAACGGTTGACATCATATTTTTGACCATTCCAGCGGTAAACAGCAAAACAAAATCCAGGGCCGCCATTTTCAATATCTGGCCAGCCGTCTTTTCCTTTGGTTTTTAGAAAAGTAGGGATACCCATATTTTCAAAAATGAGTTTCCATGTTCCGTTTTTTTGTTGAGCGACGATGTGATAGCCGACACCTGTATTGCCATAGCACATGGTGCTGTAGTCTGAAATGACCGCGTCTTTTAGCCCGTCACCATTTAAGTCTTTGTATGTGGTGATTTTACCTGTGTCGCAGCTACCTTCCCAGCCATGTTTGGTTTTTGAAAAGCCTGCGGCTTTAAATATTTGGTTAGCTTCTATGGTAGGAACATTGGGTTTGGTTTCTGCAAAGGCAGTGGTGCTGAAGAAGGCAAGGGTAGAAAGTGTGAGAATGGTTATTTTCATTTTTGTCCTTTGATTTCTTAAAGTGGTGAATGTTTTTAAAGTAATAGAATACGTTTAGTGTAGTAATTTGGGGGAATTAAAAACTACTTCATGTAGAAATCCTCTCCCTAGCCCTCTCCTTTATTAAAGGAGAGGGAACTTCGCGTACCAAATTAATCACATGACAAAGTTTCCTTTTTTTAAAGGTGAGAAGCGAAGCTTCGCAAGGAGAGGGATTCAGAAATCAAGCATAAAAAAGGACTTGGATAGTTGGATGCATCCAAAGTCTTCGAGTTTGCTGATTGAGAATATTTTTTAGTGACCATGTTTTCTTCAATGTTATGTCTTCGGAGGTTTTTTAGCTTTATATTTTAAATTTTAGGTAAAACTTAAGCTGTTAATTATTAGGAATAAACCAACCTTTATATAGTATTATTGATTGAAATTTATATAGCTTATTGATGATGAAAGATTTTATAAAAAAACATAATGCACTAGGTTGGGTACTTGGGATTTTAGGTACTTTAATTGTAGGTGGTTTAGGAAGTGGTGTTTGGGAAGTAGTATTGAAACCCATATTTAGCTTTCTTGGAAATGGAATTATTAATTTTTTAGTGCAGACTTCATCAAGTTTTAGTGATGAGATTTATCAAAGTATAGCTTTACGTAGTTTAGATAGATTTCAAGCTAAGACTTATAGTCTCATTGTGATGATGCTTGGCTTAGTAACCATTTTTATGTGCGTAATATTATTTTCGAAAGTAAAGAAGAAACTTGATGACGAGCGAGATGGAGTTGAATGTGAAGAAAAAGAGAAAAACTGGGTCTTAAGAAATCATAAAAACTTCTACATTTTTATGGTGTTTTATTTCTTATTAGGTTGTATTCCTTTCTTTATTTATACTTATGATGGCATTAAAACAAATTTTATTGCCAGAAAAGTAATTACTTTTGAGTATCTTTTAAAAATAAATAGTGATGTTATAAGTGAGTTTGATCTTAAAAAAATTGAATCTCAATTTGCGCAAATAAATAATGTTAATGACTACGAGAAAATCATAAGAAACTTGGAAAATATCGCTCAAAAAAATAATAAACATATAAATAAAAAACCGCTCTAAAGCGGATTTTTTATTCCAAAACTAATCAGACCAATCAATTTCTTCATCAAATCATTCACTTGGGTAGGGGGGAGCTTTACCCTTAGGCGCTTTCATCAAGCAAACTACAAAAGCATCGAACTGTTTTATTTTAACTTTACATACAAGTGCTTATGCCCATTTTCTAGAGTACGTTCATCACATTCGAAAATTTGCGGAAAGCCTTTAATTAAATCATTAAGGCGTTTAAATCCATAAGTTCTTGGATCAAAATCAGTTTTCATTAATTTTAGTTGAGAGCCTAAAGATGCAACAGTAATCCATTCAGCATCTTGATTATCAAAAACTTGCTGTATAGTGGATAAGGGGAGTTCAGTATTAGAATTGGAGGTTGTTATAGTTTTTGATTCTATTTTAGTAGTTTCTTTAGTTACTGTTTGGGTGTTTTTCTGTTGTTTAATTGGTTGAGGTATTGTTGCAACTTCTTCATCACTTAAGTTTTCCACATAAGTAAAATGTGAGCAAGCATTTTTAAAGGCATCAGGAGTTTGCATTTTTCCAAAACCGTAAACGGTTGCTCCTTGTTCTTTAATACGAATAGCTAAGGCAGTAAAATCGCTATCACTAGAAACTAGAGCAAAGCCATCAAAACGATTAGTATAGAGTAAATCCATCGCATCAATAATCATAAAGCCGTCAGTGGCATTTTTTCCTGTGGTATAAGCAAATTGTTGCATGGGTTTAATCGCTAAATCATTTATAGCTTGTTTCCAGCTACCATTTTGGCTAACAAAGTTCCCATAAATACGCCTTACTGTTGTTTCTCCGTATTTGGTAAGTTCATCTAAAATATTTTTTATATCCTTGGCTGATGCGTTATCTGCATCAATGAGTACTGCTAGTTTCGCTGTTTTTTCTTCAGAAATATTAAAAATAGTTTTTGATGCCATAACCTACTCGTAAAAAACCCCACATTTGTGAGGTTTTTATAACATGAAATCAACTAATTAGCGAATAAATCAACCAATCAATTTCTTCATCAATTCATTTACTTGCGCAGGGTTAGCTTTACCCTTAGACGCTTTCATTACTTGACCCACTAGACCATTGAAAGCTTTCTCTTTACCAGATTTAAACTCTTCAACCATCTTCTCATTGGCAGCAAGCACGTCTTTGATAATCGCTTCAATCGCACCCGTATCAGTTTCCTGCTTCAAACCTTTTTCCGCAATAATTTCGTCCGCAGTTTTGCCTTCATCCCACATAAAGCCGAATACTTGCTTCGCAATCTTGCCGCTAATGGTGTTATCCACGATACGTGCAACCATGCCACCCAGTTTTTCAGCCGAAACAGGAGAGTCTGCGAGTTCCAAGCCTGCTTTATTTAAAGCACCTGAGAATTCGCCCATCACCCAGTTTGCAGACACTTTACCTTGTGCAGCGCCGCCAGCAGCAGCCACAACCACTTCATAAAAGTCTGACATTTCACGGGTCAGTGTCAAGACATGCGCATCGTACTCAGTGACACCAAAGTCCGCTACGAAACGCTCACGACGTGCCGCAGGAAGCTCAGGCAACGCAGCACGAGCAGTTTCAATTTGCGCATCTGAAATAATCACAGGCAGCAAGTCAGGGTCTGGGAAGTAGCGATAGTCGTTCGCTTCTTCTTTCGAACGCATCGAACGTGTTTCCATCTTCACAGGGTCGAATAGACGCGTTTCTTGGTCAATCGTGCCATCCCATTCCAAAATTTCCATTTGGCGTTCAATTTCAACATTGATCGCTTGTTCAATGAAACGGAATGAGTTGAGGTTTTTCAACTCGCAACGTGTACCAAACGGTTGACCCGGACGACGTAACGACACGTTACAGTCAGCACGGAACGAACCTTCTGCCATGTTACCGTCAGAAATACCCAACCAACGCACTAAAGTGTGAATCGACTTGATATAAGCCACGGCTTCTTCAACCGAACGCATATCGGGTTCAGACACGATTTCAAGTAAAGGTGTACCTGCACGGTTGAGGTCGATGCCTGACATCCCTTCAAACTGGTCATGGATAGATTTACCTGCATCTTCCTCAAGGTGGGCACGCGTTACGCCAATGCGCTTCACCGTACCATCTTCAAGTTGAATGTCGATATGACCCAAGCCCACAATCGGGTTGTCCATCTGGCTAATTTGGTAGCCTTTTGGAGAGTCAGGGTAGAAGTAGTTTTTACGTGCAAAGACAGATGCTTGGTCAATATAAGCATCAATACCCAAACCAAAGCGAATGGCTAAATCGACCACTTCTTTGTTCAATACAGGCAGTACACCCGGCATTGCCAAGTCAACGAGGCTGGCTTGTGTGTTTGGGTCTTGACCAAATTCAGTCGAAGAACCTGAGAAGATTTTAGATTGGGTCGCAAGCTGAGTGTGAATCTCGATCCCGATCACGACTTCCCAACCATCAATCAATAATGATTTTGGTTTCTTTTGAGCTTGAGCCATTATGCATTCTCCTCAGCAATTGCCGCACGTTTCGTATGCCAATCCGTTGCTTGTTGGTACTGATGTACCACAGACAACAGTTGAGATTCTGACCAATAGTTACCAATCAGCTGTAAGCCTACAGGTAAGTTGTCTTTGTCAAAACCAACAGGTGCGTTAATCGCAGGAAGACCCGCAAGGTTAACCGCGATGGTGTAAATGTCACCTAAGTACATTTCAACTGGAGACAAGTTCGCGCCAATTTTATAAGCCGTGGTTGGTGCAGCAGGTGCAGCAATCACATCAACCGATTCAAATGCTTTTAAGAAGTCTTGTTGAATTAGACGACGGACTTTTTGTGCTTTCACGTAGTAAGCATCGTAGTAACCCGCAGACAACGCATATGTACCAATCAAGATACGACGTTGTACTTCTGCACCAAAACCTTCAGAACGTGAACGTTTGTATAAGTCCATCAGGTCAACAGGGTTCTCTGCACGGTAGCCATAACGTACGCCATCGTAACGAGACAAGTTTGATGATGCTTCAGCAGGCGCAATCAAGTAATAGGTCGGAACATAAGCTTCAGTCATGTTGAGATCAATCTCAACCAAGGTCGCGCCCATGTCTTCTAACTTTTTCAATGATTCTTCAACGCGTGCTTTTACGTCTGCGTCTAAACCAGCAACATTGAAGTATTGCTTTGGAATACCAATACGTAGACCTTGAATCGCTGTGCCGTTTAGGTTTGCCACATAGTCATCAACGTCTTTTTCAACCGATGTTGAGTCTTTCGCGTCATGACCTGCCATGACATTCATGAGGTAGGCACAGTCTTCAGCCGAACGCGCCATTGGCCCGCCCTGATCCAGTGATGATGCATAGGCAATCATCCCGAAGCGAGAGACACGGCCATAACTTGGCTTAAGGCCCGTTAAGCCACAGAACGATGCCGGTTGGCGAATTGAACCACCCGTGTCCGTACCTGTGGCAAATGGAGCAAGGTCTGCTGCAACCGCTGCCGCAGAACCGCCTGAAGAACCACCTGGCACATGACCTAAGTTCCAAGGGTTTGCTGTAGCGCCGTAGAATGAGTTCTCAGAGGTTGAACCCATTGCAAATTCGTCCATGTTCACTTTACCCAAAGTGACCAGACCAGCGGCTTTGCCTTTCGCTACAACGGTGGCGTCGTAAGGAGAGATAAAGTTATCCAACATTTTTGAGCCCGCAGTAGTTTTAATGCCTTGGGTACAAAAAATGTCTTTGTGTGCAATTGGCACGCCTGTCAATGCGGTTGCTGTGCCAGCTTTAATTGCAGCATCGGCAGCATCGGCTTGTGCAAGCGCTTGTTCTGCCGTCACGGTTACATAAGATTTAACTTGTGTATCCAGTTTTGCAATGCGCTTTAAATAATGTTCGGTCAGTTCGCGAGATGAAAATTTAGCCCCAGCTAAACCCTCAGAGAGTTCACGAATCGATAAGCGATGTAAATCTGTCATGAGAAATGTCTTTACGTTAATTTTTACAAAATAATGGTTTAACTGAATAGAAATTATTCAATCACGCGAGGAACAAGGTACAAACCGTCTTGCACTTGCGGTGCAATGGCTTGATATTCATCACGATGATTGGTTTCTGAAACCACATCTTCACGTAAGGGTTGTGGGTGATCAAATGGGCTTTTAAGCGGCTCAACACCATCGGTGTCGATGCCTTTTAAGGTTTCCATCATGCCTAAAATTTTATTTAGACTTTGAGCATATTCAGCAGATTGCGTATCATCTAGCGACAATCGAGCAAGATTGGCGATTGCTGAAACTGTTTGTGCATTTAAATCTGCAGAATGCTGTGCATCCGATGTAGACATAACATCACCTGAGTCAGTATTAAAAAATTTCAAAATATCGTGCGTTATAATAAGCGATTGACTTGTTCAAATCATCACATTTAGTTAAAGTTGCCACCTTGCGTCCACATAAAGTTTAATCGAGAACGTCTCCGTGATTCTAAAAAGACTAATTGGCTTGTTTTCGCCCGATCTAGCCATTGATTTAGGTACAGCAAATACACTTATTTATGCACCAGGACGAGGCATTATATTAAATGAACCGACAGTTGTGGCAATTCGTCACAGTGGTTCACAAAAAATCGTTGCCGCGGTAGGTCTTGATGCAAAGCAAATGCTGGGCCGTACACCTGCAAATATCTCTGCCATTCGTCCTATGAAGGATGGTGTGATTGCCGATTTTGAAGTGACTGAAACCATGCTGAACCAATTTATTGGTAAAGTACATGAAAAACGTCTGTTCCCACCTGCACCGCGTGTTGTGGTGTGTGTGCCTTGTAAATCAACTTTGGTTGAGCGTCGTGCTATTCGTGAAGCTGTATTTAATGCAGGCGCGCGTGATGTTCGTTTGATTGAAGAACCAATGGCTGCTGCAATTGGTGCGGGTATGCCAGTTGAACAAGCATGCGGATCAATGGTGGTCGATGTTGGTGGTGGTACAACTGAAATTGCGATTATTTCGCTTCAAGGTTGTGTCTATGCTGACTCACTACGTATTGGTGGTGATGTATTTGATGAACAAATCATTAACTACGTACGTAAAGCACATGGTTGCGTGATTGGTGAAACCACCGCTGAAATTATCAAGAAAGAAGTGGGTATGGCTTTACCAGAACCTGATTCTAAAACACTTGAAATTGAAGTTCGCGGCCGTAACCTTGCTGAAGGTGTGCCACGTGCGATCACTGTGACTTCGGACGAAATTACTCAAGCGATTTCTGATCCATTACAAAGTATTGTTTCAGCTGTGAAATCTGCACTTGAGCAAACGCCTCCTGAGCTGTCTTCAGACATCGCTGAGCGCGGTATAGTGTTGACAGGTGGTGGTGCATTACTACGTAACCTCGATAAACTTCTTGCGCAAGAAACAGGCTTACCTGTGGTGGTTGCAGAAGATCCTCTAACTTGTGTCACTCGTGGTGGTGGTAAAGTTTTAGAATTCTTCGATAATCCAAATCACGACATGTTATTTGTAGGCTAATAAAGGAATCGGCGGGTGCAAACAAATCTGTTTTCCAGACAACCGCCATCTTTTCGCTCATTTATCATTGCAGTGATCACATGCTTGGTCGTGCTGTTTTTTAACTGGCGCATGCCGCATGTGATTCAACCTGCAAGAGATGTCTTGTACGCCGCTTATAATCCAATTTATGCCGTAGCAAGTTATCCCGTGTTATCGCGAGAGTGGCTGAATCAACAAACCAAGTCTGAAGCTCAATTGCGCCGTGAAAATACCGCGATGCAAGCCGAGTTATTGCAGGCGCAGGTGCGTTTACAAAAATTATCTGAATTATCTGCGGAAAATACGCGTTTACGCGGTCTGTTAGATACCCCGTTGATCATTGATGGTCGTATGGAGATTGCAGAAGTCATTGGGACAGATGCCGATCCATTGCGCCATATTATTGTGGTAAACCGTGGTGCCAACAGTCAGTTAAAAGTCGGGCAAACTGTGCTCGATGACAAAGGTATTATGGGACAGATTATTAATGTCTATCCGCATAGTAGTCGTGTCATGTTGCTTTCAGATAAAGAACATTCTCTTTCGGTTCGCTTAGAGCGATCTGGAATGCGTGCCATTGTTTCAGGGACTGGAGATTTGGGTCATTTGAAAATGGAATACGTGCCGACCAGTGCCGAAATCAAAGTGGGTGAAAAAGTGTATAGCTCTGGTTTAGGTGAGCATTTTCCAGCAGGTTATCTGGTGGGCACCATTTCAAAAATCAGTCGTCATAATTCAGGCGAGTTTGCTCAAATTGATGTTGTTCCTGCTGCACAGTTAGCGGGTGGGCATCATGTCGTTGTGTTATTTTCCGATTCTTTAGCGATGGAGCAACCACATGCCGATCGCTAAACTTCGTGCTGCCAAACAGCGTGACCCCTTATTTCCGATCATTTTTTCAGTGATCATTGCTTCAGTGTTGATGGTTTATCCCTTGTCTTATGCGCTCTCTGGATGGCGTCCACTGTTTATGATGATGGTGATGCTGTTTTGGGTGCTGTGCCAGCCGACATGGAGCGGGATTTGGTTTGCCTTTGCAGTCGGGATTTTCACCGATTTACTGCTCGATGCACCTTTGGGTTTAAACGCACTCAGTTTTGTTCTGATTACTTTTGTGTCCCGTTTTTTAACGCGTGAACGTCGGATTATGACCTTTGCCAATATTTGGGTCATCGCGACCTTGGCTGTGGTCGCGCATCTGTTTATTACGTGGATCGCGCAAATTATGATTGGGGCACAGTTTTCCCTTGCACGTCATTGGCAACCGCTGTTGAGTAGTGTGCTGACTTTCCCGATGGTCTATTTCATCTTGAAGAAATGGCGCGTTTAATTTTAGCGTCCAGTTCGCCCCGTCGCCGCGAGCTGCTTGAGCAGCTCGGTCTAGTCTTTGATATCTATAGTCCAGATATTGATGAGTCTGTACAAGCAGGCGAGTCGGTAGCCGATTATGTAGAGCGGCTGGCATGTGCCAAAGCTGAGGCAGTACAGCTTCAATATCCTGATGCAATTGTGATTGCTGCGGATACCAGTTTAGGGGTCGACCAAGAGATTTTAGGCAAACCTGAATCTAAGCAGCATGCGTTTGAAATGTGGGAAAAAATTTCCGGGCGTAAGCATGATGTATATACTGCGGTTTGTGTCCGTACAAATAAGAAAATTTCAAGTATAGTAGTTCGTACTGAAGTCGAATTTCAGCATTTAAGCCCGAATGATATGGAAGCATATTGGGCTACATCTGAACCCATTGGCAAGGCGGGAGCCTATGCCATACAAGGCATTGCAGCACGTTATATTCCACGTATAGAGGGAAGCTATAGCAATGTCGTGGGGCTACCGTTGCATGAAACGGTACAGTTATTACAGGCAGTTAAGGCACTAAATTAACTGTCTCAAAAGATTTTTTATAATGTTTTGAGTTTGTTATGTCTGACGAGTTATTAATTAACGTCACGCCTATGGAATGTCGCGTCGCGTTAATTGAAAACGGCACGGTCAATGAATTATTTATTGAGCGTACGGTGAAACGTGGTTTAGTAGGCAATATTTATAAAGGTAAAGTGGTGCGTGTTCTTCCGGGAATGCAGGCTGCTTTTGTCGATATTGGACTGTCACGAACTGCTTTTTTACATATTAATGATATGGTTTGGTCACGTAATCAACCCACCCCGAATGTTTTTGAGCTCTTACAGCCGGGACAAATTCTTACCGTTCAAGTCATGAAAGATATGCTGGGAACCAAAGGGGCTCGGCTTTCAACCGACCTTTCCATTCCTTCGCGCTATTTAGTGATGATGCCTTATGGCAATCATACGGGTGTGTCTCAACGTATTGAGTCTGAAGCTGAACGTGATCGTTTACGTTCGATGATTGAGCGTATTCAAGCAGAACATAAACTTCCGGGTTCAGTGATTGTTCGTACCGCCGCTGATGGGATTGCGGAAGCTGCTATTGCACAAGATATGGCTTATTTGGCAAAACTTTGGGAATTTATTCAGCGCAAACAGATCAGTATTGCAGTGCCATCGTTAATTTTTGAAGAACTGCCTTTACCCCAACGTATTATTCGCGATCTTGCGAGTGAAAAGACCGCTAAAATTTCAGTCGACTCGCGTGAAATACATGGCAAGCTCCAAGAGTTCGTAGAAGAATTTGTCCCAAATATTAAAGAACGTCTCATTCACTATCCGGGTGAGCGCCCAATTTTTGACTTGTATAATGTCGAAGAAGATATTCAAAGAGCGCTGCAGACACGCGTTGCGTTGAAGTCTGGCGGTTATTTGATGATAGACCAGACTGAAGCTATGACCACTATTGATGTCAATACAGGGTCATATGTGGGTGGCCGCTCTTTAGAAGACACTGTGTTTAAAACCAATATGGAAGCGACACAGGTCATTGCGCGCCAGCTGAGACTACGCAATTTAGGCGGTATTATTATTATCGACTTTATTGACATGCAAGAGCAGGAGCATCGAACTGAGGTCATGACTCAGTTTGAACGGATGCTTGAGCAAGACCATGCGAAAACCAAAATTACGCAGGTTTCTGAGCTTGGTTTGGTCGAAATGACACGTAAAAGAACGCGTGAATCATTAGAGCACTTATTATGTGAATCTTGCCCGACCTGTCAGGGACGAGGTTATGTGAAAACAGCTGAGTCTGTATGTTACGAAATCTTTCGAGAAATCATGAGATATACACGTGCGTATCAATCTCAGACTGGCTTTACTGTCGTTGCACATCCATCCGTGATTGACCGCTTGTTAACTGCAGAAGCCCCAGCAGTCGCGGATTTAGAGCATTTCATTGGTCGTGTGATTAAATTTCAGGTGGAAAATTTATATACGCAAGAGCAATACGATATCATTCTGAGCTGAAATTGTAACAATATATGGTTAAATAGTTGTTACAACTGAAATTTTACTTTCGATCTTAGATTTTTAATACTAGAAACACGGAAATAGCCAAAGCTTATTCTCCCAAATAGGTTTAGCAAATGAGGTGTGATATGGGTGTTAGAGAAGCAATTATTCAACCTAGTTTGAAACATTTATTAGATGCGAAAGTAACGCATAATGCGTATATCGTGGATGATCAGGGTAAAGAAGTACAAATTACAACTGCCATGATTCGTACTGCATGTCATCAATTATTAAAACAATGTCGTAGCATTAAAAACTAAGGGGCTTATCGAAGCCCCTTAGTTTTATTGATTATTCTTGTATTTCTGATTCGTTTTGCGGCATCAACTGACCGCTTGCAACTTTGGGACTTCGCCCCCCACAATCGCTTCAAAGCGTTGAATCTCTTCTTCTAAGTGCGTGAGTAGATTCTGCATCTTCGGCAGTGCATTTCGACAAGCCGTCAAACCAACTTCAAGTTTATCTAAATAACTGGTCATAGTGATGTTGAGTGCCTGACCATCCAAAATGATTGAGGCAGGGTATAGCGCATCGAGTCGTGCCCCGTTCCAATACAATGGTTCACGTGGGCCAGGAACATTTGAAATCACCAGATTAAACGCTTGGCGCTTAGGCAGTAAGCCTGAGGCAATGTTGAGTCCAGCAGCACTATAAACAAACGCACTATAGTTTAGAATTTGGTTTGAGTTCATGCGTTTGAACTTTTCTTTGGCATTTTGCACACTGCGACGAACAATTGCGAGGCGCTCTAGTGGATCTTCTTTATGCGTGCCTAAATTTGCCAAAATCATGGTGATACGATTCGACATAGACGAATCATCATCGCGAACTGATGCAGGTACCATGGCTATTAAAGGCTTTTTAGGAAGTGCGTCTTGGGACAATAAATATTCACGCAGGGCACCTGAACAAATCGCCAGTACGATGTCATTAATCGTGACACCCAAACTTTTAGAAATATGACGTAAACGGTCAAACTCAAAAGACTGTGCTGCAAAACGGCGGGAGGAGCTAACCCGCTGGTTAAGAATAGAGCTGGGTGCTTGGAAGCTGGAAACATAATCAGGATTACGTCCCATATCTTTCATGACGGTTTGTGACAACTCATACATGACACGTGGTGTTGACTCAAGCTGGCCCATTACGCCATTCATTATTTTCTTAAAGCGACTAACATTCGGTTCTTTTAAACGCTTCGCACGAGGGCCTTCAACACACCATGGTGGTACAATACTTTTTGCGTTTGGATCTTGTGATAATGATTTTTCCACCAAACGCATACCCGCAATACCATCCACCATCGCATGGTGAATTTTGAAGTACATGGCAAAACGATTCCCTTCAATCCCTTCAATAATATGACAGGTCCATAACGGTTTAGCGCGGTCAATTAAACTACTGTGTTCCTGTGAAATGTAGGTGAGCAGTTCAAGAATACGACCCGGTTGTGGGAGTGCGATATGACGAAAATGGTGATCAAGATCAAACTCTTCATCTTCATCCCAAAATAAACCGTTGAGTTTGTTGTTAAATGGAGGAATAGGAATAGATTTGGAGTTACGAATATCTGCAACTAAATTTTGAATGAAGCTGGCAGGTGCATTTTCAGGGATTTGAAATAAGAATAGTCCACCGACATGCATGGGTTGTTGGCGTTTTTCAAGCGATAAAAAAATAAAGTCAATCGGATGTAATGGACGCATAGTCTGGATTGCCTCACTGCAATATCTGACCGCTCCTATGTGAGCAATCTTGTTAGAATTATAGAACTTAAACCTAGTATATCGATTTTTTTTAACAATGGGAGCGCTTTGTGTGTATCCATTGGTTGCGAAAAACCACTGCTTTGCAGTGGTTTTGGTCTTTACTTTTTCAAATTACCTGCATGCAGGCCACATTCTTTGTGTGTCGCTTCCTCCCACCACCAACGTCCTTCACGTTCATGTTGGTTTGGTAGCACTGGACGTGTACATGGTTCACAGCCGATAGAAATAAAACCGCGTTCATGTAATGGGTTATAAGGCACTTCCATCATGCGGATGTAGCTCCACACATCGGCACTGGACCAGTTGGCAAGAGGATTGTATTTAATCAACTGTTTGCCTTCACCTGAAAATCCTACATCTGCTTGAACAACTGGAATTTCAGTTCGTGTGCCGGGACTTTGGTCTTTACGTTGACCCGTAATCCAACCATCTAAAGTCGCCAATTTTTTACGTAAAGGCTGAACTTTACGGATACCACAACACTCTTTATGATCATCTTGATAAAAGCTGAATAAACCTTTTTCATTGACCAGTTGTTGAACGGCATCTGCTTCTGGGAAACAAATTTCGATATTAATGTTGTAGTGTTTACGTACAGTCTCGATAAATTGATAGGTTTCTGCATGTAAACGTCCAGTGTCTAAGCTAAAGACACGAAAGGGTTTACCTAAGTTAGCAGCCATATCAATAAGTACGACATCTTCTGCACCTGAAAACGAGATGGCAATTTCACCCGTTTGATTTAGTGCGAGTGCTAAAATTTCACTTGGCGATTTATCAGCATATTCAGCTGCGAGAGCATCAACAAGATCAATAGTTGGAATGGTTGTCATGAGTATCCTGGCAATAGGCTTGGAATCTAACAAGACCTATATTACGTTATTTGCTGCGTATTTTAATAGAGTTGAAATAAGCCACTTATCACTAAAAAATAAATGCTTATGAAAAAAATAGATTTAAAAAACATCAATGAATTAGACAAATATTAAGCTATGATAGTTCAAAATTTTTCCACGTAAATAAAAGGGAGTATTCATGGAAGTTGTTTGCCTTGATCTAGAAGGGGTGTTAGTTCCAGAGATTTGGATTAACTTTGCTAAAAAAACAGGCATTAAAGCGCTTGAAGCAACCACACGTGATATTCCTGATTATGATGTGCTCATGACACAGCGTTTGAATATATTAAAAGAACATGGTTTAGGCTTAAATGATATTCAAGAAGTCATTGCTGAGATGGGCCCATTTCCAGGCGCAAAAGAATTTGTTGAATGGTTACGTACACATTTTCAGCTGATTATTTTGTCAGACACTTTCTATGAGTTTGCACACCCATTAATGAAACAACTGGGCTGGCCAACGATTTTTTGCCATAAGTTAGAAACTGATGAAAAGGGTATGATTACAGCCTATAAGCTGCGCCAACCTGACCAAAAACGTGAAGCAGTTAAAGGATTGCATGGACTAAATTACCGTGTGATTGCCGCAGGTGATTCTTATAATGACACGACTATGTTAGGTGAAGCGGATAAAGGTTTTTTGTTTGATGCACCAGAAAATGTGATTAAAGAGTTCCCGCAATTCCCTGCAATTCATGGTTATGAAGCTTTAAAAGAGGCAATTCGTAATGCTTCAGTTCGTGATATCCCGGCTTAAAACTAACAAGCCATATCCACGAAAATAAAAAGGCGCATCTCAATAGATGCGCCTTTTTATTGGATCTGATGCTACGGTTTAGAATTTATAACCAAATTTTAAACCATAAGCGATAGCATCATTATCGCTAAAGTCGCCAACAACTGTACCGCCAGTTTGAGCTTTTGCATCACCCAACCAGAAGTATTTTACACCTGCTTGTACGAAGTAGTTTTCGGCTGGGCTGTATTGACCGCCTAAACCTATGCTCCAGAAGCCTTCAACAGGGCCTAAAGTGGTTACAGGGTTACCGGCACCAGAATCCCAACCTACAGATGCAGAACCAGACCATTTGCTAGTAAATTTATGACCTACACCAACGGTTGCAGAAATTTGATCATCTGAGTAGTCAATTAAATTTTGAGCTTTACCTTTAGCGAGTTTACTGGCACTTGCTAAAGCTGCTGGGCTTACGGCAAACTGATCCCAATGTACCCAACGTACATTAGCAAAAGCTAAAGTATCTTTTGCAATACCTGTTTGGAAATCAAGGTTCACAGATTGTGGTGTAACCACTTCTGTTTGGCTTGTCACAGAACGTAGATCAATACCGTATGATGGAATATAGATATTTGATGTTTCAGTTGTATCTAATTCATGTTTAATTTCAGAACGGTAAGTAACAGCAGCTTTTAGTGCAATTTCAGGGATTTGGTAAGCTGCACCAGCTAACCAACCAACCGCATCATCTTCTTTTAGGTCAATGTTGTAGCCAGAAAGTAATGAGTAGGCTGTACCGCGTAAAGATACATTACCTTTAACTGTTTGGTAAACAGGACCTGCGTAGATGTTCCAGTTTTCGGTTGGCTGGTAACCTACAATTAATGAAAGATTATTGGTGCGTACTTTTACACTTGTTCCTTCAGTACCATCACCAAAAGCGCCTAGATCTGATGAATATTGTGAGTCAGCACCATAAGGTTGGTCATAAAGTAAACCGAAAGAAAAATGGTCGGTTGCTTGAACTTTAAGTGCAGCAGATGGGAAATAATAGTCATCCGCCATGTCAGTAACAGTTGCGCCGTTATTGCTTTTGCCACTTACACTTGGGTCGAGCACACTAATCGATGCTTCTGCATAATTTCCAGATTGTAGAAATGGCAGAATAGATTGACCTGAACGATCAAGACCTGCAGCAAATACTGAAGTTGTTGGGATTAAGCTGAGCAAAATAGCAGAGCGAAGAGCTGTAAGCTTCATAGGGAACATTCCTTGTTGTAGCTTTATGTAAGTGATTGGCACGAAAAGTAACATAAATACAAAAAGAGTAAATGCTCAACTACGGTTGTAAAATGAACTGAAAAGTTAAAAATTGTACTTGTGTAGAGTAAAAACACTAAAAAAAAATATTAATTTTATGATTTATATGGATTTATTTTTAGATGCTGAGTGGCTGATTGAATATTATGCAAAATGTTTAAGTGTTTATTTGTTGCTCAAATGAATCACAAGTGTATAAAAAAGAGCGTAGATGTCATTGTTGAAAATGAAAAAACCATCTTTGCAGATGGTTTTTTCAGCATCGAGAATTAGAACTTGTAACCGATTTTTAAGCCATAAGCTAAAGCATCGTTGCCTTCAAATTCTGCAACATAGTTTGCAGTATCGAATTGAGCACCAGACTGAGCTTTAGCATCGCCTAACCAGAAGTATTTTACACCACCAGCGATAAAGGTTGCAGGTGTTGGGCTATATTGAACACCTAGGCCTACGTTCCAGTAACCTTCGGTTGGGCCTAGTGTAGTTACAGGGTTACCTGCACCAGAGTCCCATCCTACAGAAACGTTACCTGCCCATTGGTCATTTAATTTACGACCCACGCCTACATTTGCTGACCATTGGTCATCTGTATAAGCGACTAAATCAAAACCATCTGGTTTTCCAACAGCTGGTCCAGCAAGTTTTGATGCTACGCCGAACGCATAAGGACGGATAGCGAAATCTTTCCAGTTCACCCACCGTACATTAGCAAATGCAACTGTATTTGCCATGATCCCTGTTTGGAAATCTAGGTTAACAGATTGAGGAGTGGTAATATCTGTCTCACCAGTAGCATTCGCTCCAGCTAAGGCAGGGTTATTCATAACAGCTGTAAGTTGACCTGTACCAACTGATGATTCATCTACTGCGACACTATGTTCAACTTCAGAACGATATGTAATCGAAGCTTTTAAAGCAATTTCAGGAATTTGATATGCAAAACCAGCTAACCAACCAGCAGCAGAATCTTCTTTAATGCTAGCGTTATAACCACCAAAAGCTGCAGCTCCGCCATATGCAGCACCACGAAGTTTTACATTTCCTTTAATAGTTTGGTATACGCCACCACCATAAATGTTAAAATTTTCAGTAGGTTGATAGCCTAAAATTACAGCAAGGTTTTGAGTGTCAACTTCAACTTCCGTATTACCAAGCGTTGGACTTGTAAAACCTACAGTTGATTTGTACTCAGCATCAGCACCAAATGGTTGATCGTAAATTAAACCAAAAGAAAAATTCTTTGTTGGTTGTAATTTTAGTGCAGCACTTGGGAAATAATAATCTCCAGCCATATCTCCAGTTTTTTGACTGCCTAAGGCTGCGATCGTTTTACCAGATACATCTGGATCTAATACAGAAATACCTGCTTCAAAGTAATTACCAGGTTGCAAGAATGCAGAGATTGACTGACCTGAACGATCTAGAGCAGCGGCAAATGCCCCCGTCATTGGTACAGTTGCTAAAATCATTGCTGTCGTTAATGTCTTTAATTTCATTCTACGTCTTTCCTTGAGGTGCAAATGCAAATGTTTGTTGCTCATTTTGTGTTTATGTTTTTTGGCTTTTGGAGAAGTCGGTTAACCGAAATCATTTGTTACTCCGTGTCACAAAAATAGCACAATTAAAATAAGAGTAAATGCTCTAGACATAACTAATCAGTTCAAAAAGTGATCACAATAGAGTTTTTATACTAAAAAAACATATTTTTTAAACTTAAGTTAATGAAAAATATAAATATATAATTTGAAATATAAAATTTATTTTTTGGTTAAAAATTACCCAATTAAGCGTAAACATAAATCCTTTTTGCGATGCGTATCACTGTTTTTCTTTGCTGTTTTATAATACAAAATTATATTTTTTAAATCATTTATCGATTATTTTTATATAAGATCAAGTTATTGCTTTTTACATGATTAATATTGTCTACAGCAGCAATGATAATTGTTGCGGAAATATTGCGCTGTGTTATAAAAAATATATAAAAGTTGAATCAAATATTAAGAGCAAAAATCCTTAGTTTTAAATATAGATGAATGAAGACAGATGGTCA
This sequence comes from Acinetobacter sp. Gutcm_16, assembly GCF_028649355.1. Lineage (NCBI taxonomy): Bacteria > Pseudomonadati > Pseudomonadota > Gammaproteobacteria > Moraxellales > Moraxellaceae > Acinetobacter > Acinetobacter sp. Gutcm_16. The sequence goes on from NZ_JAQSUV010000033.1 coordinate 138,240, forward strand.
TTAAGCGGTGTAATCAGCACTCTATCTTGGCTTAAATAAGTTATCGTTTTGTTATACCGTTAAAAGCATAATTTATTAAAAAAGTGAGAGTTTTAGTTCGCTATCGCTCTACTGTGAACCATAAATGATTAGAAGGATGGGCTTTGTTGTACAAGCCTATTCTTAAAGCCATCTTTAGCAATATAATTTCCGAATGAAGAAGCCAGCACTTAAAATTGACCGTATAAGCAATTGCTCCTCATATAACCGAGTTCTCATTAATCGTGGAAATATTGCCATTTGGTTTGATCTTGAAACTCAGAGGTATGCTCATTATTGAACAAAGTAACAAAACCAGAAGTTAAACAATGTGGCTTCGACTTTTGTCTCTTAACTCGGTTGGAGGAACGCCAAACCAACTTTTAAAGTTGCGACTAAAAATAGATAACTCTGCATAGCCCAACTGTAGAGCAATATCCGTCAAATTCACATTGCCTGCATCAAGCATACGAAGCGCTTCTTTCTTTCGGACATTTTCAAGTATATCTCGATAGGTTGTTCCTTGCATTTTTAAAACGCGCTGAAGCTTTTTCGGATGCATGCCCATACAGAGTGCGATATTTTCAATGCTGCAGTCTCCTGTTGCCATCAGCATGCGGACTGAACTCTCTATCAGTGCCGTATTATCTTCAGTTTTGGTACTGCTTTGTGTTTCAAGCTGTTGTACGATCAGTTGATTGATGGCATCTTCATTAAAATTATAGGGTTTATAGTTTAAAAAGCTTGCAGGAAAATAAAGCGCATCCTCATCGGTTTCAAATTCCACTGGACATGAAAAGTGATCCTGAAAAGTTTGAGCCCCTTTTTGCGGTGTTTTTTGCTTGAAGTAAATTTTTTCTGCATGCCACTGTGGGCCAATCAAATCTTTTAAAATATTTGCGACAAGGCAAATGGCCAGTTGTGATTTTTGTGGTACATCGGTGTTGTATTCACTTAATCGAACAAAGTTCAACTTACAGAGTAGAGCATTATGTTGCGAGACGTGGAAGACAATGCCTTCAGCATGTAAATAGACATACTTTTGCGCCACGCTTAAGGCTTCAAGTATGCTCGTTTGTCGGGACATGTAGACGCCAATCAAACCGATTGTGCTAATATTTTGGAGTGCGCCGAGTTTTAAACCGAAGCAATCATCCTGACAGGCTAAGGCCGCTTTTTCCAATAAATTTAAATAATGATCATAATGAATAAATGAATCTGGATCACGGAGTAAAGCAGGTAAAATCCCGATCTCTTTCAAGATTTCTATAGGGTTGATGCCATAACTACGGACTAAGTCTTCAAAACCGCCGAGGCTGGCTGCACGAATATAACTTCCCATCACAACATTCCGTGTTGTCCTAAAAGATCAATTTAGTGTCCTAAAAAGTCAAGCATAATTCAAGCCATTTGTTAAAGTAGGATAAGAGATTATCTCAACCAACATAGAAAAGAAGTATTAAATCACCATTTTTAGCCGTGAAAGGAAAAGCATATGCAACTTACGGTTCAGCCTCATGTCGACCAAGCAGTAATAGAACAGACACTACATGATTGTTTTCAATTGCAGCGCAAAAGCTTTCATCAACAAGGCATTGAAACGATTGCCCAACGCAAGCAACATTTACTGAATTTAAAAGCGCTGATTAATGATCACCGTGAAGCAATTATTGAAGCCCTGAATCGCGATTATGGCAATCGTTCACGCCATGAAACCTTACTGGCAGAAATTATTACGGTCACAGATGATATTAACGGCAGCATCAAACACTTGAAACAGTGGACTAAAGTACAAAAACGGCATGTTGATCATAGTCTGTATTTTGGTGCAAAGAACCGTGTAATTCCTCAGCCACTGGGGGTGATTGGAATTATTGTGCCGTGGAATTTTCCCATCAATTTGATGTTTTCACAGTTGTCAGCCGTGTTTGCTGCGGGAAATACGGCTATGGTTAAAATGTCTGAAAATTCAAGACATTTGGCTGAATTGCTGATGGAGTTAAGCCCCAAATACTTTAAAGCGGAAAAATTACAGATTTTCGATGAGACGGGTGAAGTGGGCATCGCATTTTCAAAACTGCCGTTTGATCACTTGATGTTTACTGGCTCTGGTGCGACAGGGCGTAAAGTCATGGCTGCTGCTGCACAAAACTTGACGCCAGTGACTCTGGAGCTGGGTGGTAAATCTCCTGCGGTGATAGACCCTGAATATCCTATTGAGAAAGCTGTAGAACGCATTATGTTTGTGAAACAGTTTAATGCGGGACAAATTTGTACCAATGTCGATTATTTATTTGTACATGAGTCGAAGTTACAAGCGTTTATTCAAGCGTCAGCAGCGTGGGTTCAGGAACATGTGCCTGATATTCATAGCAAAGATTATACTTCTGTGATTGATGAGCGCGCATTTCAGCGCTTAGTACATAGCTTGGCAGATGCTGAAGCCAAAGGGGCCAGTTTGATTAATTTAAATCAGCAAGAGCCTGATGCTGCGACACGAAAATTTCCACTGACTTTGGTGTTGAACAGTAATGATGAGATGGAAATTGATACGCGTGAAACCTTTGGCCCGATCTTGATGGTCAAAACCTACCAGAAGCCTGAAGAGGTAGTGGACTATATTGTGCAGCGTGATCGTCCATTGGCCTTTTATCCATTTAGCAATAACAAAAGCCTAGTCGAATTTTATATCAGCCGAGTTATGTCGGGTGGTGTTTCGGTCAATGATGCCTTATTTCATGTCGGGCAGCATGACTTACCATTTGGTGGGGTTGGTGCGAGCGGGATGGGGCACTATCATGGCTATGAAGGCTTTTTGACTTTTTCTAAAATGCGCCCTGTATTTTATCAAGCGGGTTTTTCTAGTTTGAAGTTTCTCGCGCCACCGTATGGAAAATTTGCTAATTGGCTGCTGAATTTATTGATTCGGATGAAGTCATAAGCGCTTAAATTTTAAAACCTCAAAATCACTTTTCACTTCAAGATGGATATTTTGAAGTGAGGGGGTTGGCGTATTTAAAAACAGAAAAATAAGACTATTAAAGGAGTTAATAGGATGAATAATAAAGATTTTGATTATGATCAAATCGTGATTGGCTCAGGCTTTGGTGGATCGGTCAGTGCTTTACGCCTCAGTGAAAAAGGCTATAAAGTCCTGATTTTGGAGAAAGGCTTACGCCGTGAAGACAAGGATTTTCCAACCACCAATTTAGACACCAAAAACTATTTGTGGCGTCCTGAACTGGGATTCAGAGGTACGATGCAATTTACTTTCACCAGTAAAACCACCATTTTGCATGGGGTAGGCGTTGGTGGGGGCTCACAAATTTATGCCAATGTACATTTAATTCCACCTGATGCAGTTTTTGAGTCCGAGGCATGGACCAAGATTCGTAAAGACTGGAAAGAAACATTAAAGCCGTTTTATGGTCTCGCTCAACGCATGTTAGGTACAGCGAATAATACTTATACCAATATTGCAGACGACATGTTAAAAGAAGTTGCGAGTGAAATTGGATATGCAAACTCCTTTAAAACGGTGAATACGGGGGTCTTCTTTTCACAAGTAGCTGGTCTGGAAGGTCAATTAGCGAAAGACCCGTATTTTAATGGAGAGGGGCCAGATCGTAACTCCTGTATTTATTGTGGCGCTTGTATGTTGGGGTGTCGCAGTAATGCCAAAAATACCCTCATGAAAAATTACTTGTATTTTGCTGAACGTAATGGAGTTGAAATTCGTCCAAGTTCTGAAGTGGTGAAAATTACACCATTGAATGAAGATGGTAGCGCAGGTTACGAAGTAATAGTCAAAGAAACCCTTGGGAAACAAGTTCGTCAGTATAGTTTGCACAGTCGTGGGGTAGTGTTATCTGCAGGGGTGATGGGTACGGTACCGATGTTGTTAAAAATGCGTGATCAGCATAAGACTTTACCCAATATTTCTTCATTGCTGGGACAGGAAGTTCGGACGAATTCGGAAACCCTGACCACAGTGAACAACACAGGAAAAAAATTGGATGATGGGGTGGCAATCAGCTCTTTTATTTCGGTCGATGCAGATACCAATATCGAGGTCACACGTTTCCCTGAAGGTGCAGATGCTTCATGGATTTATATTCCATATGTGCCGATGGTGACTGGTCAGGGCTTTATGCGCTTTATGAAGTTTGTGTTCAATACACTGTTACATCCCTTAAAAACCTTTAAAGTACTGCGTTATAAGGGTAAAGCCAAAGATTCGATCATTTTATTGGTGATGCAAAAATCTGAAGCATTCATTCATTTTGAATGGCGTAGAAAGTGGTATCGACTGTTCAAAAATAGTATCACTGCCGTGCAAAAAGCAGGGGACACGCCACTCACCGTTTCATTCCCAGCGGCTGAAGAAGCCACTAAAATGATTGCACAAAAGTTAGGTGGAGAACCGGGTTCTGCACTTACTGAAATTTTACTGGGAACGCCAACGACAGCACATATTATGAGTGGTGTCGCGATGGGCAATGACAAGTCGAATGGCGTTGTGGACTTCACTGGTCAAGTCTTTGGTTATCAAAATTTACGCGTATTAGATGGTTCGATTGTACCTGGAAATTTAGGTGTGAATCCCTCACTAACCATTACCGCACTGTCTGAATTTGCGATGAGTCAAATCCCAGTGTTCTCCGCAGAGCGGGCAGCAAAGATTCAGCGTATTGAATTTAGTCAGCCTTTGGACGGACAGGTGTCTGACTTGAAGGGTACTGGTGATTTAGCCAGTGCATTAAGTAATGCTTAAAAAAGTGGATATGGTTTGGGCTGGTGATGGTGCCTAATACGGCAAATTTGACATCCGAAGCAATACAATCTTGAGATCATTATCCCTCTAACGCTGTATGACAGTGTTAGAGGGCGTTGCTGATTTTATGGGCTATAATTCAGAAATTCCTAAGCTAAGAAGAGAGCGGAAAGCTGTCTTACCTTTTTACCGATTAATTGGGGGGCATTACTGAGTCTATTCATAGACCCAAAAGCCATAGTTTATTTTTTCTTGTTATAAAATATGACTAGTAAAATCAAAATAATAACTAAGATCAAAGTAATCATGACTGTTTCCATAGTTTGACCTCTAAATCTTATATTTTATCTAATTTTAACATGCTCATTCGATCACTATATATTCAAAATAGATCATTTTTTATTCTTTAAATATGGGTTTGCATATATATGATTATTCATATATAAATATATGTAAAGATTCCATTGAGTTTGAGTAAATGACTGCTACTCCAAAAGTGAAGATCTATCACAATCCTGAATGTGGTACATCACGTAATACATTGGCATTAATTCGTAATGCCAATATTGAACCTGAAGTGATTGAGTACCTTGTAACACCTCCATCTAAAAATGAACTGATTCAAATGGTCTCGGATGCAGGTTTAACGGTGAGAGAAGCGATTCGTAAAAATGTTGCTCCATATACAGAATTGGGAATTGATCAAGAGGATTGGACTGAAGATCAATTGCTTAACTTTATGCTTCAGTATCCAATTTTGATTAACCGCCCATTCGTGGTGACTGAACTAGGAACTCGTTTAAGTCGTCCGTCAGAACTGGTTTTAGAAATTCTGCCACTCCCACAAAAGGGTGCTTTCACTAAAGAAGATGGTGAACAAGTGTTGGATGCAAATGGACAGCGATTAAAATAAATATGTACTGGGTATCTGTAAGTATTGCTATATCTAGAGGTTTGAGTAGGTGAAAGTATGGATCAAATCAATTTTTTTAAATGTTTAGCTGATGAAACGCGATTCAATATCGTCATGTTGGTTCTTGGAAATAATGAACAGTGTGTTTGTGATTTGACTGAAAAACTACAACTCAGCCAACCTAAGATTTCGCGGCATTTAGCCTTACTGCGTTCTTCAGGTCTTTTACAAGATCGACGTCAAGGGCAATGGGTCTATTACAGTCTCAATCCTAATTTACCCACTTGGTGCGTAGACGTCTTAAATACCCTCAAAAATGCTGACTTACAGCCCCAAATTGAACGCCCTTTTTCGCAAATAAAGAGTTATTGCGAGTAGAACAATATGAAATTTCTTTTTTTATGCACAGGAAATAGCTGTCGCAGTATTTTGTCCGAAGTGTTGTTTAATAGTCGTGCCCTAGAGGGTTGGAAAGCCTATAGAGCAGGCAGCCAGCCATCTGGACAGGTGCATCCATTGACCATTGAAACTCTAGAAAATCTTGCTCTTTCAACAGATGGCTTGTGGAGTAAAACCATTGATGAATGCGAACAATACCAACCTGACGTGGTGATTACGGTTTGTGATTCAGCCGCTCAGGAAGCTTGCCCACTTTATTTAGGTGGAGCAATCAAGGCACATTGGGGCTTGGCTGATCTATCACATTTAGTCTTGTCGAAAGAAGAAAAACTCAAAGCCTTCCAAGTCACTGTGGATCATATCAACCGTCGCTTAGATGCTTTATGGACATTCGATACAACACATACGTCTCGCCTAGATTTGATTGCGGCAATCCATCAAATTTCGCAGATTAAATGAGATCATCATGGCTCAACAAAAATTATCCTTTTTAGATCGTAACCTCACGCTATGGATTTTTATTGCGATGGGGTTCGGAATAGCGATAGGTGTGTTCTTTCCACAAGCCTCAGTGGCATTGGATAAAATGAGTGTAGATTCCGTTAATATTCCAATTGCGATTGGTTTGATTCTGATGATGTATCCACCATTAGCAAAAGTAGACTATGCAGCTTTGCCACAGGTGTTTAAAGATAAGAAAACGCTGACGCTATCCTTAGTACAAAACTGGCTCATCGCACCTGTTCTGATGTTTGCATTAGCCATCATTTTTCTACACAGCTATCCTGAATACATGACAGGCTTAATCTTGATAGGACTGGCTCGTTGTATTGCCATGGTCTTGGTTTGGAATGGTTTAGCCTGTGGGGATAACCAATATGTTGCTGCATTGGTGGCCTTTAACAGTATCTTCCAGATCTTATTCTTCAGTACTTATGCTTGGCTATTCTTAACCTTCTTGCCACCTTATTTTGGTGTTGCAGGACAGGTAATCAATGTCGATTTTTGGACTATTACCCATGCAGTACTGGTGTATTTGGGAATTCCATTTTTCCTTGGCTTTATGACGCGATTCACTCTAGTAAAAGCTAAAGGTCTGGATTGGTATCAACATGTCTTCTTACCTAAGATCAGTCCACTGAGTTTGTTGGCGTTATTGTTCACGATTGTGGCGATGTTTAGCCTGAAAGGAAACGACGTGGTGAGCTTGCCACTCGATGTCTTGCGTATTGCGATTCCACTGACCATTTACTTTATCGTGATGTTCTTCATCAGCTTCTTTATGAGCAAGTGGATGGGGAATGACTATCCTAAAACCACAGCTATTTCTTTTACAGCTGCGGGAAATAACTTTGAATTGGCGCTGGCTGTCGCGATTGCAACCTTTGGTTTGGCTTCACCTGTCGCATTCACGACTGTGATTGGCCCATTGGTTGAAGTACCAGTGTTGATTGCTTTAGTCAGTGTGTCTTTGTGGCTTAGAAAAAAGTTTTTTAAAGAAGAGGTGTAATTTCTATGACTCTCCCAAATGTAGATATGAATCTTCTCGATCAACCGACTTTAGAAAAAGTACAAGCTAAAGAGCTGGATCATCCACCACGTATTTTGTTGCTCTATGGCTCTAACCGTGAGCGTTCATACAGCCGATTAGCGGTGATGGAAGCTGGGCGTATTTTGGAGCAGTTTGGTGCTGAAGTAAAAATCTTTCATCCTAAGGGCTTGCCTTTACCTGAAGATGCGGACACTGAGCATCCCAAAGTTAAAGAGTTGCATGACCTACTCGCATGGGCAGAAGGGATGGTATGGTGTTCGCCGGAACGTCATGGCTCCATGAGTTCAATTTTTAAATCACAAATTGATTGGATTCCATTGGCAGGTGGTGCGATTCGTGCAACCCAAGGCAAGACTTTGGCGCTCATGCAAGTCAGTGGTGGATCGCAGTCTTTTAACAGCTTAAACCAGATGCGTATTTTAGGCCGTTGGATGCGGATGATCACCATTCCAAACCAATCGTCTATTCCCAAAGCTTTTTTAGAGTTTGAAGAAGATGGCAGGATGAAACCTTCAGCTTTTTATGATCGAATTGTCGATGTCATGGAGGAGCTGTATAAATTCACGCTACTGACGCGTGGGCAAAGTCAGTACCTCACAGACCGTTATTCAGAGCGAAAAGAGTCGGCAGAAGAATTATCTAAGCGTGTTAATCAACGGAGTTTATAAACTCTAGATGATCAAAGATGTTGAAAAGTAGCTTGTGCAATTGAAAAGCCCAATTACAGATTTGATCAGTTTTTAAAAGTCACTTAGTTTGTTGAATAGACTGGGCTTTTTTAATTATGAATATGGTTTCACTATAGCAAATGGGAGAGTGGCTTTGGCACAACTACAAGCAGAAGTCGATGTGGTTATTATTGGTGGTGGTCAGTCGGCACTTGCTACAGCTTATTTTCTCAAACGTAAAAAAGTTCCATTTGTGATTTTAGATGATCAATCGCAAGCTGGCGGTGCATGGCTGCATGCATGGCAGTCGCTACGTCTTTTTTCACCGCATACATGGAGTTCGTTGTCGGGTTGGATGATGCCAACGACTGAACACACCTACCCAACGCGAAATGAAGTGATCGAATATTTGTCGGCATACGAGCAACGCTATCAATTTCCGACCATTCGGCCAGTCCATGTCGATCATATTGAACAAAAAGATGGCTATTTAGATGTGTATGCTAGAGATCAATATTGGCGGGCAAAGGCTGTGGTCAGTGCAACAGGTACATGGAGCCAGCCTCATATTCCTAATGATATTGGACGTGAAAAATTTAAAGGAATACAGCTTCATTCAGCGGACTATGTCAATGCAGCGCCTTTTAAAAATAAGAAAGTCATCGTTGTCGGTGGTGGTAACTCAGGCGCACAAATTCTTGCCGAAGTTTCAAAAGTGGCAGAAACGACTTGGGTCACGATGACAGCACCAGCATTTTTATCAGATGATGTGGATGGGCGGGTCTTGTTTCTTCGTGCAACGGAGCGTTTAAAAGCACAACAGGAAGGTCGGAGTTTGGAACAGCTCGCAGGTGGGTTGGGAGATATTGTCATGATTGACAGTGTCAAAGAGGCAAGAACACGAGGAGTTTTGCACAGTCGAGAGCCTTTTGTAGCATTTGCTGAGCATTCGGTTATTTGGGCTGATGGTTCAACACAAGTGGTAGATGCTGTCATTTGGTGTACAGGATTTAACCCTGCACTTAATCATTTAAGAGGTCTTAGTGTGGTAGAGCCTGATCAAACGGTTGCTGTTCATAATGGGCGTTCAATGAAACTAAATAATTTATGGTTGGTTGGCTATGGTGAATGGACAGGCATGGCATCGGCGACTTTAATTGGAGTGTCCAGAACAGCAAGAGCTGCGGCTGATGAAATTGCTGCCTACTTGACTGGTGCTTAAACCTATAAGTTTAAAGGGATGCATAGACAGGTTTCATGCATGAACGATTCGATTTGATTCGATACGGAGGAGGACGGAAATAGAATTCGCCGTGAAGCAAATGGAAAGCAATTATTGATGATTGATAGGAGATTTAAGGTGCTCTAAATAGCTAATTAAAATAAGAAAACCTATCTATTTAAATCAGAAAAGCAGCCGAAGCTGCTTTGCGTTTTTTTATCATCGTTGAAGTTGCCTCTAAGGCATTCACCATCAGCACAACTTCCGCCAGACTTAAGCGTCTACTTTGGCGGTACGAGAGTTATGGCTTAATTCATCTGCATGTAGGAAATGCGTATGCTGCGGCGCGCGTTTGGTTTTGCTCCATTCTTCCAGCATGTCATATTTCATTTGTTCAGTAATCATGGCAATTTTTTGTGGCGCTTTTTCATCGTCATAGGCCAGTTCCAAACGATGGCCATTTGGATCAAAGAAATAAATTGAGTGGAAAATACCATGATTGGTAATGCCCAAGACCTCTATGCCATTGGCTTCTAGATGTTCTTTCGCATCAATCAGTGCCTGACGGTCTTTGACTTTGAGTGCAATGTGCTGCACCCATTTTGGGGTGTTTTCATCGCGGCCCATTTCAGGCTGGGTTGGCAGCTCAAAGAAAGCCAGCACATTGCCGTTTCCTGCATCTAGGAAGAGGTGCATATAGGGATCAAAGGCTTTGGTTGAAGGGACATGGTCTTCAGCAAAAGCGAGAATGAAATCCATATTTAGATTTTTTTTGTACCATTCCACCGTTTCTTTGGCATCTTTACAACGATAGGCCACGTGGTGAATTTTTTCAATTTGAATGGTCATTTTTATATCCTTATAAAAAACTTAAGCGGCTTCAGGTTGCATTTCAGGTGCAGCGTGTTGAAATTCTTCTAAAGTGTTGCAATGGGTGTAGATCGAACAAATTTTTGGATAGTCCGATAAATCAAGATTAAAACGTAGCGCGTTATAGACTTGTGGAATCAGGCAGCAATCCGCTAGGGTCGGCTGACTGCCGAAACAGAATTTGCCATTTGACTGTTCCAGTTGTGCTTCAAGGGCTTTAAAGCCCGTTAAAACCCAGTGTTTATACCAAGCTGTTTTCTGCTCATCACTTATTTCCAATGTACCCGTCAGATACTGAAGTACCCGTAGGTTGTTGAGTGGGTGGATGTCGCAGGCGATACTTAAACTAAATGCACGGATCAAAGCACGCTGCTGCAAGTCTTGAGGGAGCAGGGCCGTATCTGGGAATTTTTCTTCTAAATATTCAAGAATACTTAGCGATTGGGTCAGAACAAACTCCTGCTCTGCCCATGTGGGCACCAGCTCACTCGCATTGATCTGACGGTAGCTTTCACTATGCTGCTCGCCGCCATTATTGACTAAGTGTACAGGTACATGTTCAGCGGCCAGACCTTTTAAATTCAAGGCAATACGAACTCGGTAAGCCGCAGAACTACGAAAATAAGTATACAGTTTCATCGGCAACATCCTAGGCTGCAATTATTGGGTAAAACCAAAATCCACTGCTGGCAGAATTTTGCCGCTGACTTCACCAAAGCCAATTCGCAAATCATCTTTTTCACAATAGCCTTTCATAATGATGGTATCGCCGTCTTGAATGAAGTTACGCTGTTCGCCATTTGATAGCGTTAAAGGTTTGGTGGCATTCCATGTGATTTCGAGTAATGAACCATAAGAATCTGGGGTTGGTCCTGAAATGGTCCCTGAACCCATCAAATCACCGACCTGTAAGTTACAGCCCGCAATCGTATGATGTGTCAGCTGCTGAGCCATGGACCAGTACATATATTTAAAGTTGGTTGTGCAGATTACATCGCTCTGGTCGTCATTCTCAGGCTGAATTTCAACCGAAAGATGAATGTCATAGCTGTTGCTGCTGTTGTCTTCACGCAGATAAGCCAAAGGTTTCGGTTCTTGTTCAGGTGAACTGGTTTTAAATGGCTCAAGTGCTTCCAGAGTCACAATCCACGGTGAAATAGACGACGCAAAAGTTTTGGCATTAAACGGACCAAGTGGCACGTATTCCCATTGTTGCAAGTCACGAGCAGACCAGTCATTAAACAGCACCATACCGAAAATATGATCCCAAGCGTTTTCAATTGAAACAGGCTGACCCAGCTGACTTGATTTACCTACGATAAAGCCAGTTTCCAGTTCAAAGTCGAGTTTACGACAAGCAGAAAATACAGGACGTTCTGAATCTGGCAGCTTGATTTGTCCTGATGGACGGACAATGTCAGTGCCGCTCACAATGACCGAGCTGGCACGTCCGTTATAACCAACAGGGAGTTCTGACCAGTTGGGCAGCAGCGCATTTTTCGGGTCGCGGAACATGCAACCGACATTGGTGGCATGTTCTTTAGACGAATAGAAATCGGTATAGCCTGGGATGTGTACAGGCATATGCATTTTGACATCTGATTGTTTGAAGAAAACCTGATCACGCAGAGCCTGATTGTCACGAAGTTCAGGATTATCTGCGGACAACAAAGCTTGTAATTCTGCGCGGACCTTAGACCAATTGGCTTTACCCGAATCAATAAACAAATTCAGTGTAGGTTTATTAAAGACCGGTTTGCCATCTGGCAGTTTGCAAAAACCATGTGCTTCCAGTACTGCCAGATCAATCACCCATTCTCCCAATGCTACGCCGGCACGGGCCTGAGAATTGTGCTTTTCACTAAAAATGCCATAAGGCAGGTTTTCTAGCGGGAAATCTGAGTGTGCAGCGATTTCAACAAATGACTTCAAGCGTTTGCTCATGGATATTGATCCTTTCCGTGGAAAATTTAAGTTCTAAATAGAATCATACTTATATTTTAAAATTACGCAATAAATAATTTATTTATGAATAGTGTAAATTGTTGAGCTATACTACTCTGAATGAGAGAGTCAGGTTTAGATGGCTCACATTTTTGATTTAAGTAGTACAATTCACCAATGGAGTTATGACAACTAATGCAGCTAGCAGGGTAAAGCGATGAGTGTTGAGGAAGAAAAAATACAGGGAGGGGTTCAGTCTCTGGAAGTTGGATTAACCGTATTAGATGCATTAACTGCACATAATGCACCGATGATGTTAAAAGAGCTGTCCGAAGTTTTATCCATGCATCCAGCCAAAGTACACCGTTATGTGGTGAGTTTGATTCGTAAAGGCTATGCTCAGCAATTAACTGATGGGCGTTATAGTCTAGGTGAGCGCGCACATGCTTTTGGGGTGAATGCACTCAAACGAACAGATATGTTGGAATTAAGCCAGCGTTATATTCAGGACATTCAGCAACATCTGAATTGCAGTATTCATGTCAGTAAATGGTTTGCCGATGGCGCGGTCGTGGTTCAGTCTCTAGAATCTAACCATGTCTTTAATATTATTACCCGAGTCGGTTCACGCATGCCGCTGCTGAAATCTGCGACAGGGCGCTTGCATGCCTGCTATCAGTCTGAGCACATCATCAAGCCATTATTGGAAAAAGAATGGGAAAGTAGCGTTAAGTCAGAGCAGTATCCTGCAAATTGGGAAGATTTTTTAGAGCTGAAAGCGAAAATCCTGAGTCAAGGTTATGCTTCAGTCACAGGAGATATGATGGCTGGGATCAATGCGATTAGTATTCCAGTCTTTAATTTCACGCAGCAACTGGATCATGTCATTACTTGTATTGGCACAGAAGATCAGTTACCCGAAGGACAAATGCAGCAAGCAACTGATTATGTTCTTGGCGTACAGCGTCAGATCGATGCTTTATTTCATCCCGCCGCTGCCATATAAAAGCGTCGATGACATTGAAAAGATGAATTAAGTTTTAAATCCACCCTTTGGTGGATTTTTTTATTGGGCTGTGGAGCTTGGTAGTCGAAATATTTGATTTTTTTTGCCGCACTGTTTAAAAGAAACGGGGTATGAAATAGATAGCTAAGCTGAAACCCGTAGACTTAGGTTGCCTTGATTCAAGTTCTGAAAAATAACGATAAAAAAGGCTTCTGACCCTAGAGTGAGAAGCCTAAGTAAACATGATATATCTTAAGCAAGCATAGACTCAGCGGAGCTTGCCGCTTTAAGCACAGTCGCCATCGACTCAGCCACATAATCAATATTGTTTAAATTCAGGCCAGCAGTACACATACGGCCGCTGCGGACTAAATAAATACCATAATCGTGTTTCAGCAAATCGACCTGTTCTGCACTTAAGCCTGTATAACTAAACATGCCTTGTTGCTGGGTCAGATAGCTAAAGTCCATATCTGGTAGCGCTTGACTAAGTTTGTCTTCAAGTAAGCGACGCATCAGTAGAATGCGCTGACGCATTTCTTCTAATTCAGACTGCCATAGCTGAGACAACGCTGCGTCATTTAATACCTGACTCACCAATAACGCACCGTTAGCTGCTGGGCTAGAATAAATGCGACGGACTGTCGCTTTAAGCTGACCCAATACATTTTGGGCAATGTTTGCGTCATCACAGACAAAGCTTAAGCTACCAACGCGCTCGCCATATAAGGAAAAGATCTTGGAAAAAGAATGGCTGACAATAAAGTTCATACCAGACCGATCTAGCGCATGGATCGCATAAGCATCTTGTTCCAAGCCTTGACCAAAACCTTGATAGGCCATGTCCAAGAAAGGAATCAAGTCATTTGCTTTTAGAACCTCAATTACTTGATCCCATTCATGAGGTGCTAAATCTGCACCTGTCGGGTTATGACAGCAAGGATGCAGTAGTACGATACTTTGAGCAGGTAGCTGCCTTAAGTTATCTAGCATCGCCGTTAGATTTACGGCATGGGTGTCCGCATCATAATAAGGGTAGAAATGGGTTTGAACACCAGCGCCATTAAAGATCGCGATATGGTTTTCCCACGTCGGCTGACTGACCCAGATTTCGGAGTGCGGAAAGTATTTGTTCAAGAAGTCTGCACCCACTTTGAGAGCACCAGAACCACCCAAAGTCTGAATGGTGACGACGCGTCCTTGCTGACGGGCAGGGCTAGCCTGACCGAAAATGAGTTCTTGTGCAGCCTGATTAAAGCTCTTGAGCCCATCCATCGGCAAATAGACTCGGACTTTGTCATAGTCAGGAATTAAATGTGTATAGGCTTTTTGAACCGACTGTAGCTGCGGCACGATATTATCTTCATTATAATAAAGTCCGATACTGAGATTGACCTTATTCTGGCGTGCATCTTTGCTGAATTCCTCCATCAGAGAAAGAATCGGGTCACCTGCATAGGCATCAATATGTTGAAACATGAATACATCCTAATATGATAAATACGATATTACGCTTCTGGTAAGGAAGTGATTTTACTTTTTTCAAGCAACGCAACATGATCTTCTTGCTTCCGTTTAAAGAGGTAAGCCGTCAGTAAAATCGCGATCCAGACAGGAATCATGAGAACTGCAATTTGCATATCTGGGCTACGACTCATAATGAGCAGAATACTCGCCATGAAGGCAATACATAAATAATTGGTAAATGGATAGGCCACACTTGGAAAGTGAGTTTTTACCTGCATGCGATTCATGGCTTTTTTAAACTTTAAATGTGTATAAGAAATCACGACCCAGTTAATCACAATAGCCGCTACGACCAGCATCATGAGTAAGTTAAATGCTTTTTCAGGAAATAAATAGTTAATCAGAACACATATTAAAGTAAAGAAAGCTGAAACCATAATGGCATTTACAGGAATACCACGCGGATTAATTTTGCTTAAAAATTTTGGGGCATTACCTTGTTGTGCTAGTCCAAGCAGCATTCGGCTGGTACAGTAATTGGTGCTGTTATAGACAGAAACAGCCGCAGTCAAAACCACAAAATTCAAAACAGCGGCCACGGTCTGGCTGCCTAAAGAGTCGAAAATCAATACAAAAGGACTACCGCCTTCAGCCATCATATTCCATGGATAAAGCGACAAAATTACGACCAAGCTCAAGATATAAAACAATAAGACGCGGTAAACAATTTGATTGACGGCTTTTGGGAGAGTTTTCTGAGGATTATCTGTTTCTGCTGCTGCAATGCCCACCAGTTCAATTCCACCGAAAGCAAACATAATCATGGCCATAGCCATCACTAAACCTGTAATACCATTGGGGAAGAAGCCACCGAGCTGCCATAAATTTTGTAAGCTAGACTGGCTATGACCACTACCGCTAGCCAGCAAGTAACTACCAAAAGTAATCATGGCAATAATTGCCACGACCTTAATAATGGCTAACCAGAATTCCATTTCACCAAATAATTTCACGTGCAGTAAATTAATGACATTAATGAAAATAAAGAAACCCAAAGCAGAAACCCACGTTGGAATATCAGGCCACCAGTAATGGATATAGAGGCCGACAGCACTGAGTTCAGCCATACACACTAAAATATTCAGTACCCAATAATTCCAGCCAGACATAAAGCCCGCAAATTTGCCCCAGTATTTATAAGCAAAATGACTAAAAGAACCGCTCACGGGTTCATGCACAATCATTTCACCGAGCTGGCGCATCATGAGAAAGGCTATAAGGCCTGCGATGGCATAGCCTAAAATAACAGAAGGTCCTGCGAGTTTGATGGTTTGTGAAATACCGAGGAAGAGCCCTGTGCCGATAGAACCACCGAGGGCGATGAGCTGAATATGACGATTACTTAAACCTTTTTTCAGGTTTCCTTGTTCAATGTGCTGCATTTTTATTCTTCATCCATGTGAGATAAAGCCTTGAACCATGATGATGTTTCGTTATTTTTATATTGTCATCGGAGCAGACTTTAATTTTACGAGTATAGTTCTTGCACAAAATTTAAATTTCCCTGTACATAAAACTATATGTACAGGGAAATTCTAGAAATCGTTTAAGCTTTAGATACATCTAAAACGCCACGTTTAATTTGGTCGCGTTCAATCGACTCAAATAGCGCTTTAAAGTTGCCTTCACCAAAACCGTCGTCATCTTTACGTTGAATAAATTCAAAGAAGACAGGACCTAGCATATTTTGGGAGAAAATTTGCAACAAGAGGCGTTTATTACCGTCTTTAGTATTGCCATCCAGCAAAATGCCCCGTTTTTGTAGTTCATCAGCAGGTTCACCGTGGTTAGGCAAACGCTCATCTAGCATTTCATAATAGGTATTTGGCGGAGGTGTCATGAACTTGGCACCTAAAGCTTTTAACTTGTCCCAAGTGCTAATCAGGTCATCACAAATGAAGGCAATATGCTGAATGCCTTCACCGTTAAACTCATTGAGGAATTCGGCAATCTGACCATTTCCTTTATCCGAATCTTCATTGAGCGGAATACGGATTTTGCCATCTGGCGCCGTGAGTGCCTTGGACGTCAGGCCAGTATATTCACCTTTAATATCGAAGTAGCGAATTTCTTGGAAGTTAAAAATCTTTTCATAGAAATCAGACCAATACTGCATACGGCCTTTATACACATTGTGGGTCAAATGGTCGATTTCATATAAACCTGTGCCGACAGGATGAGAGGGTACATCATCAAAGAAAATGAAGTCATTTTGGTAAATGTCACAATCGACGAGGAAAATAGGAGAGCCGCCAATCCCTTTAATTGCTGGGATATTTAGCTCCATCGGACCAACTTGGTTGTAAATTGGTTCAGCACCAATTTCTATCGCCTTTTTAAATGCCTTTGCCGCATTCTTGGTACGGAAACCCATTGCACAGGCAGAAGGGCCGTGTTCTTTATAGAAATAAGCTGCATACGATTCAGGCTGATAATTAAGAATGATATTAATTTTGCCCTGACGCCATAAATACGCATTTTTAGACTTATGCTTTGCCACTTTGCTGAACCCAATGGTTTCAAACACCGCATCTAGCTGACCATCTTTAGAAACAAATTCAATAAATTCGAATCCACACAATTCTAGTGGGTTGGCTAATTCATTCATACAACGTCCTCATTTCTTTTTTAAGCAATCCTATTGCTTATCTTTTTAACGATTCCTTTCAGAGCTAACGGACTGGTCGCTACAATTCTAGAGCGAGAGAGACAAATCCGTTTGTCTGACATGGGCACCTGTTCAGCAGCATTCTCAATGTTGAGTGAACAAGTGTAGAAGTTTTAATTCATCATACTTGATCCAAATTATTATTCAATACGTAATTTAATTACGCAATAAATAAAATTGGTAAATTATTGACCTATAAATTAAATTAATATTATTCATAAAATATTTTTTAAAATAGGGGCGCTTTGTTATACCAAGATTTCAGGATGAAATCTGTGCTATAGGACTAAAATAGAAGGGAAAAATTGGGTATGAAATTTGACTCATTCTGTACATCTGTTGAGAACAGCTGTTTTAAACAGCCAAACAACTGATTCGAGCACGAAAATTAATTGTAAAATATCAAGAACAGTTTGACTTAGTTAGACCTGACTTGAAAACCCAGATGTAGGTGTCGCCGCGAGCTTCATCACGCTGAATTTTTTGCATTAGCTTGAGGGGCTATTGGATCGGAGTTCAAATTTGAGAGGGGGGATTAGTATCTGAGTGCGATGAATCGAATTTTTAGTGTTTATGATTAGGCATAGAGTGGTTGAAAACAACCATAAAATGGTGCGCTCTGCGGGACTCGAACCCACGTCGGTCGCTTAGGAGGCAACTGCTCTATCCAGTTAAGCTAAGAGCGCAAAAGTGCGGTTAATGTAGCTGATTTTACTCAAAAAAAATAGTTATTGCCGAAACAATAACTATTTAAAAATGAATATTTTATGCTTTTCTATACAGAATTTTGTATAGAACGAACATTAATACGATCCAGATTGGAATCATGATCACAGCGCCGCTTAAACCTTGAGTCCACATGATGTAAAGCACTACAGCAATAAATGCAAGAACAAGGTAGTTACTGAAAGGCGACCAAAGTGCAGGAAATAATGGTTTTTTCGCTTCGCTTTTCATGGCCTTCATAAATTGAAGATGAGTTAAGCTGATCATGGCCCAGTTCAATACCAAAGCACCAACAACAATATAAATTAAGTTGCTGAGAGCATCTTCTGGCGCAAAATAATTCAACAGTACACAACCGAAAATGAGCAATGCTGAAAACAAGACTGCTGGAATTGGCACACCTTGTTTATTGGTTTTACTGAATATTTTAGGTGCATTGCCTTGCTGTGCTAAACCAAACAGCATACGGCTGTTAGCATACATACCACTGTTATATACAGAAAGTGCTGCAGTCAAGATAATAAAGTTAAGCAAATGCGCAGCCCAACCAATACCTAATTGACTGAAGATCATTACAAATGGACTCTTATCTAAGCCGCCAAGTTGTAATTCATTCCAAGGTACAAGCGATAACAAAATGGTCAATGAACCCACATAGAAAATGAGGATACGGAATACCACTTGGTTGATTGCTTTCGGAATTGATTTTTGTGGGTTATCAGCTTCTGCTGCAGCCATACCAATCAATTCAATACCGCCAAAGGCAAACATGAGGAAGGCAAGCATATAGAAGAGGCCTTCAACGCCATGCGGGAAGAAACCGCCATGTGACCAAAGGTTGCTAAATGAAGCCGTGGAATCTGCGCCTGCCGTAGCCAAAAGATAAAGACCAAATACAATCATAGCGACGACGGCCGTGACTTTGATAATAGCTAGCCAGAACTCTGATTCACCGTAAAACTTCACATTACCTAAATTGACTAAGGTAATGATCACAAAGAAGGTGAGAACCGATGCCCATGCAGGAATATGAGGCCACCAGTAGTTGATATACTTCGCAACAGCGGTCAGCTCGGTCATGGCTACTAGAACATATAGAATCCAGTAGTTCCAGCCTGCAAGAAAGCCTGCAAATTTGCCCCAGTATTTGTTTGCAAAATGACTAAAAGAACCGGCTACAGGTTCTTCAACGATCATTTCCCCGAGTTGACGCATGATTAGAAACGCAATTAAACCGCCAATTGCATAGCCCAAAATAATGGATGGGCCAGCAGATTCAATCACATGTGCGGAACCTAAAAATAAGCCAGTACCAATTGCGCCGCCCATGGCAATCAATTGAATATGACGGTTCTTTAAGCCACGCTGAAGTTGAGACGACTCTTTATTCAAGTTATTTCAGCCCGACAATGGATAAGTGTTTCCGATTGTAATAGATCGCGAAGAAATCGCATAGTAGCTCAAAATTCATGAAAAAAAGTTATTATTCATATGAAAAATAATATGTAATAAGTTGTAAATAAAAAACATACGAATCAATATATTAATTTTATTTAAATTATAAAATCGGGAATTTTATTTGGAAACCGGACGTTCACAAATGATGTTTTTTTAGACTTAAGTCTGTATTTTACGTAGGCATAGGGAAAAAAGGTATGATGAGCCTAAGTTAAATCAGATCTTTTGACTTAACATAATGATAAATATGAAGGATTCAATAAAAATGAGTTTTGCACCGCAAATCAAAATTCCAGCAACGTATATGCGTGGAGGGACCAGTAAGGGCGTATTCTTTAAATTAGATGATCTCCCAGAAGCTGCGCAACAGGCTGGACGCGTTCGAGATCAGTTATTGCTCCGTGTAATTGGTAGCCCCGATCCTTATGCAAAGCAGATTGATGGTATGGGTGGTGCAACATCGAGTACCAGTAAAACGGTGATTTTAGCGAAGAGCCAACAGCCCGAACATGATGTCGACTATTTATTTGGGCAAGTGTCGATTGATCAGCCGTTTGTCGACTGGAGCGGAAACTGTGGCAACTTAACGGCTGCTGTAGGCTCATTTGCGATTTCAAATGGTTTGGTCGATGCTGCACGTATTCCAGAAAATGGCATCTGCACAGTCCGCATTTGGCAGGTGAATATTCAAAAAACCATTATTGCACACGTACCTATTACGCAGGGGCAAGTTCAAGAAACAGGTGATTTTGAACTTGATGGCGTGACGTTCCCAGCTGCAGAAGTGCAAATTGAATTTTTAGATCCAGCCGATGATGGTGAAGATGGTGGTGCCATGTTCCCAACAGGGAATTTGGTTGACACTTTAGAGGTTCCAGAGATTGGCCGCTTCCAAGCAACGTTTATCAATGCAGGTATTCCGACCATTTTCTTAAATGCGGAAGACATTGGCTACACGGGGAGTGAATTACAAGACGCAATTAATGGCGATGCCAAGGCTTTAGCGCGTTTTGAAACCATTCGTGCCTATGGTGCAAAACAGATGGGGCTGATTCAAGACATTTCTGAAGCTGCCAGTCGTCAACACACGCCTAAAATTGCTTTTGTTTCTAAGCCAAAACAATATGTCTCGTCGAGTGGTAAAACCATTACAGAGCAAGACACCGATTTATTGGTTCGTGCACTTTCTATGGGTAAATTACACCATGCGATGATGGGGACAGCGGCTGTTGCCATTGGTACCGCAGCAGCGATACCAGGAACCTTGGTCAATTTGGCCGCGGGTGGTGGAGCACGTGAAGCCGTTCTTTTTGGTCATCCTTCAGGGACCTTACGTGTAGGAGCGCAAGCAATACAAGAAAAGGGTCAGTGGGTAGTGAAAAAAGCTGTCATGAGTCGTAGTGCTCGCGTGTTGATGGAAGGTTGGGTGCGTATTCCCGCTGAAAGCTTGGATTAACGCTATGTAAAAGCCTCTCTCTGTAGAGGCTTTTTTATGTCAATTCTAGGTCTGTGATAAGAAGGCTAAAAATAACCAAGAGCATGAGAGGTGAATTTAGAGTCTGTTTTCTTGAGTAATGGTTGTTTGAAATAGTAGAAAAGTCATTCTTATCACCTCGTCTGCAAAAATTAATAGAATACTGTGCCTTGTTTGTGGTTTCGGCATAGAGAAAGCGGGCAGAAAGCAGTATCATGCCAACAGATCATTTCAAATGATCGGCTCAGGCAAACTGAGTACCAGATTAATTTATCCTATTGTTATTCGAGGCGAATGTGTCAGCACTAACCGACGTATCAGCAAATGCACTCCAACAGGCTCAACAACGTATTCACGATGATTTATTGACGGCACTTGATGCTTTTTCAATTCCGGAACCGTTAAAGAGTGCCGTGCATCATGCGGTCATGTTAGGTGGCAAACGTGTGCGTCCTGCGCTGTGCTATGCCACGGCACATTTAAATCCAAACAATAATGCAGCAGCCGTGCGCCGTGCCGCTGTGGCTGTGGAATTGATTCATTGTTATTCCTTGGCACATGATGATTTGCCGTGTATGGACAATGATCTTTTGCGTCGTGGTCAGCCGACCTGTCATGTGGCTTATGGTGAAGATACTGCTTTGCTTGCGGGTGATATCTTGCAGTCTATGGCGTTTGAAATTTTAGGTAGTCGACTGTTTGATGCTGGCCCAGTGGTTGATCAGGGCATTGTACTGAAGCAGATGCAAATTTTAGCGACAGCGAGTTCTAAAATGGTGTGTGGACAAGTCCTTGACCTACAAGCCGAAGGTAAACGTGTCGATCAGGCCGCACTTGAAAATATCCACCGAAATAAAACGGGTGCATTGATTTCTGCTGCGGTGATGATGGCCGCGGTGACTGTATTTGACGGTTGCGATCAAGCGATTCCAAAGTTACGCGAATATGCGCAGGCAATTGGTTTGGCTTTTCAGGTGCAAGACGATATTTTAGATATCATTTCAAATACAGATGTCCTAGGTAAAACCGCAGGGAAGGATGAGCAAGTCGAAAAATCGACTTATCCAGCTTTGATGGGACTTGAGTCTGCACAAGAGTATGCCAAGACTTTACATGATCAAGCCTTTGCCGCTCTGGCTTATTTCCCAACGGATGCGGCAGCAGAACTTAATCAGATTTCACAGTTTTTATTGGCTCGCCAAAGCTAAGTTTCAGTGTTTAGATTAAAAAAGAGGACATAGCGTGTCCTCTTTTTTTAATGCTTGTTTCTTAGAGGCTTGAGTTTTTCCTCAACCACAATAAAAAAGACAGCTCGAAAGCTGTCCTCATTTAATCAAACCAAGCATCAGTTAGATGTCTTTACGTCCCATAACACCACGGATGGTACTTAAAATATCGGCTGGCAACACCACTGTTTTAGCATTGTTCGATTTAGACATGTCTTGCATCGCTTTGACATATTGTTCGCCCAACAAGTAAGCCACAGGAATTTCCTTGTCGCCTACAGCCGAAGTGACCATTTCAATGGCACGCTGAGAAGACTCTGCTAAGACCACTTGTGCTTCTGCGTCACGACGAGACGCTTCTAAACGGCCGTCTGCCTCTAAAATCGCTGCTTGTTTTTCACCGTCTGCTTTGGTCACGGTCGCACGACGTTGACGCTCAGCTGCCGCTTGCGCTTCCATTGCGGCTTGCATGGTTGAAGAGGGTTGAATGTCTTGGATCTCAACGGTTTTGAGGGTGATGCCCCAGTCTGAAATATCATCCGAAATGGCTGCTTTAAGTTTGGCTTTAATGTGATCACGAGACGACAATGCATCATCGAGATCCATTTCACCAACGATTGAACGCAGTGAGGTTTGCACTAAGTTTTGAATGGCCCATGTATAGTTTTCAATCCCATAGACGGCATTTACAGGCGTGGTGATGTTGATGTAGGCCACTGCATTCATAAGCAAAACGGCATTATCGCGGGTAATCACTTCTTGAGAGGGAATGTCTAATACAATGTCTTTGGTCGTCACTTTATAAGCCACTTCATCGACATAAGGAATCACAAAGTTGAGACCTGGACTCAACGTGGTATGGTATTTACCCAGACGTTGTACGATCCATTTATAACCTTGTGGAACAATACGGACACCTTTAAAAATGGTGACAGCGGCAAAAGCCAAAATTGCTAAAACAACAATAAATCCACCAGACATATGCTTAACTCACTTTTATCTATTTTCGTTGGTTGAGAGATGTGCTTTGACCATTAAATCATTGCCCAGTATTTCAACGACACGCACTCGGTCGCCGACGTGGACTTTATCTAAAGTACGACAGTTCCATTCATCTGAACCGAGTACTGGAATGGGAAAGCGAACGCGAATGTGTTCATTTTCAGGACTCGCTTGAATCACCATGCCAATTTGACCGATGGTTGCTTCGCGAGACAGTCCTGCTTTGGTTTTGTCAGTCGAAAGTGGTTTAATAAATTTAAACCAAAGTAAAGTGCATAAAATCGACAAAATAATCCACGTCACAAACTGCGTGGTAACACCCATCATGGGGAACATCCAGTACAAAATACCGACCATAATGGCCGCAATACCGAACCACAATGCGGCAAACGCAGGCAGAATCAGCTCTGATAACATTAACAGAACGCCCAAAACAAACCAGTGCCAAGGCTCAAAAGCAAATTCCATACATCTACTCATATATTCGTTATAGGGATATAGATGCAGAAGCATCTATATCAATTTAGCAGATGAATAAGTCTTTGAATATTAAAAATCAAATTTTTTAGAATTTGGCTTTGGGCGCAGGTTTAAAAGCAGCTGGGGTCTTTTTAAAATCGACAATGGCTTTTTCAATCGATTTAATTTTGAGCTGAGCGGCTTTTTCACCTTCTAAAATAGATTGATTGCTGGCTTTTAAGTCCAAAGTACCCAAGTGTCCGACTTTGGGTTGAATCACCACAGTTGCTTGGCTCAATTCTTCATTGATGCTTTGCTGCCCCATAATATTAATGGTTTGGTCGAGCAAGCCCCACATATTGAGGGGCTTGTTGCCGACAGGACGAGCTGAAATATCAATCGCGATCACAATATCCGCGCCCATGTCCTTGGCTGTTTTGACTGGAATTGGGCTGACCAGACCGCCATCAACATACTTGGTTCCACCAATCACTGCAGGGACAAAAACGTTCGGAATACTGCATGAGGCACGTACTGCTTGGCCCGCATTGCCTTTGATAAAGTCGGCTTTACGTCCAGTGTCAAGACGGGTCGCCACCGCAGCAAAACGGATAGGGAACTGTTGAATCGGTTTGTTGCCGACATGTTTGTTGACATAGTCTTGCAGCTTTTGACCTTGAACAAACCCTTGGGAGTTGAGGGTTAAGTCTCGAATGTCCGATTCTTTTAAGGTCAAGGCAATTTGCTGAAGTTGGAAAGGCGTTTTACCACTGGCATAGATACTGCCCACAAAACTTCCCGCACTGGTTCCCGTAACAATTTTAGGTTTAATACCATGCGACTCTAAAACTTTAAGCACTCCAATGTGTGCAAAACCTTTGGCACCGCCACCGCCGAGTGCAATCGCAATCACAGGTTCGCGGGCTTGAATGGGAGTTGTTGTTGGTGTTTTCTTTGATGCAAGATCACATCCTGCCATAGTCAGTGTGAGTGCACCAATCAGAGATAAACGAGCAAAATTCATGGTCAAAAGTACTAAAACGCAAAACAAATAATGGTGCACATCTCAGCAGATTCGACCTTGATTTACTAGCTATTTTTTAAGCGTTTTTGTAAAGGCTTGGCCAACCATTTTGGGTTTTTCGCTGAAAAGTTGCCGATATACAGATCTAAAATATGCTCTAGGTCTTGCTCAAAATCCCCAGTAGGATGAAACACACCCAAGCAGTGGATGGTTTTTTGCGCATAGTCAAAGGAAAACATCACAATTGGAATCTGTGCACCATACGCAATGCGATAAAAGCCACTACGGATAGATTCGGCTTGCTTACGTGTGCCTTCAGGCGCCATCCCGACCCAAATTTTTTCTTTACTGTGAATAATATCGATAATGTCATGGGTTAAACCTTGGGCATGGGTACGATTGACAGGAATCACGCCAATCCACTCAAGTAAAGGTTTCAGTGGAGTATGAAACAAACTGTTCTTGCCAAAAATAGTGATTTGCAGGCCTAAGCCCAATAGCGCCGTAAAGCCATGCCATGCATCGATATTGGAGGTATGCGGCGAGATAATTGCTACCGCTTTAGGCAAGTTCGGAAATTCGCCAACAAAGCGCCAACCTTGCGCCAAATAAAGCCGCTTAAAAATAGCGCGAGTGAATGCAGATGAGTTACGACTTGGAACTTGATCTGGTAGTTCTGGAAAATATTGGTTCATTGTTATTATACTCAATCGACCAAGATATATATCATCTCATCTTAAGCACTGATCGGCTTGAATTCATTGGCAAAAAAAGTGAAGGGATAGCGATCTAAGATGAACATTTTGACCAATCCATGTATATAGGAACAGCATGCTACAGACTCGCAATGTATATATTTTGCTGTTTTCATTGTATTGGGCGCAGGGCTTACCCGTCGGGTTTATGACCCATGCCTTGCCTGTCATTTTAAGAGCACAGGGTGTGTCACTGGCACAGATTGGAGGCTTCGGACTGCTGATGTTGCCGTGGTCGATCAAAGTGTTTTGGGCACCAGTGTTAGATCGCTTTGGGATCACTCGTTTCGGCCACTATCGGAGTTGGATTATTCCATTACAGTTTCTTACGGTGCTGGTGCTGATCGGACTGTCTTTCCTCCCGATTGATGGATTAAATCAACCTATTTATTTATGGGCTTTCTTTGTGGGCCTCCTGAGTATGAATTTGCTAGGGGCAACGCAAGATATTGCAACCGATGGATTGGCGGTCAATATTTTAAAAGGGGAGCAACAGCACTGGGGCAATACCTTTCAGGTGATTGGATCGCGTCTTGGTTTTATTGTCGGTGGTGGTGCAATCTTGTGGGCATTAGATTGGCTGAGTTGGCAGAGCACTTTTTTGATGCTGGCTGCAATGGTCTTTATAAACACGCTGCCGATTTTAATTTATCCAGAGCCAAAGCATAGAGCTGTTTCAGCAGCTCAGACCACATCTTTTAATCTCCAGCAGATCAAAAATTATTTGGCTTATTTTGTCCAGAGTCCCGTACTCGCAACATGGTTAGCAGTGCTATTCAGCTTTAAAATAGCGGATGGTTTAGCAGGGCCACTATTGAAACCTTTAATGGTCGATTTGGGGCTGAGTTTTTCTCAGATAGGGCTTTATGTCACCATGCTAGGTGCATGTGCCGCCTTAATAGGTGCAGGACTTGCGGGCTATAGTTTGAAGTTGATTCGCCGTGCCACGGCTTTAGTATTGTATTCGGTGCTAAAAATATTCAGTCTGGCGGCTTATACATGGTTAGCCTTTCAATATGAAAACCAGCACAGTATTCAGCCGTGGCTGATTTATCTGATCAATGCCTTTGAAGATATGACTTCATCGATGCTGTTGGTGGTCATGCTCACTCTAGTGATGCAGTACAGTCGTAAACATCTGGCAGGCACAGATTTTACTTTTCAAGTGGCGTTGATGGCCACTGTCAGTGGTGGTTTGTATAGTGTGAGCGGTCTATTGGGAGATTGGCTCGGCTATTTTAATTATCTGTGTATGATTGTGGTCATTGCGATGTTAAGCCTGTGGTTTATCTTCAAATGGCGTGGCATTGCGATGCATTCAGACCTTTCATAATTCATTCATAAATAAATCATAAAAAGTGCTAAATAGTGATGTAAACAATTAAAAAAATATAACTAAATAATTTTTTAATTGTTCTGTCATATATGTCTGAACGGTAATATTTGTAACAAATTTACCGTAGGATATTTTGATAATGAAAACACAAATTGCAGCCGCAATCGCTTTAAGTTTAGTGGCAGGGGTAACATTCGCAGCACCTACTTTTTATGGTGAAATTGATGTCACGGCCGATTATTTACCTGAAGACAATGCCTCGCCAAATAAAGACCGCGATGTGGTCGAGCTGAACTCTAACAACTCCTTTTTGGGGTTAAAGGGCGAAGAGAAGCTAACAGATCGCTTAAATGCACTATACCAAGCTGAATTTACCTTCTATGTAGACAATGGCGGTAGCACTGATACTTTCGTTCCGCGTAATTTACTTGTTGGCCTACAAGACCAGAAATTGGGTACATTGAAAGTCGGTAAAATTGATACCCCCGTTAAACAACTGTCTTCAGTGGTAGATACCTTTAATAACTATGTGGCCAACAAAGCCGATGTGGCGGGGATTTTCACGGGTGAAAACCGAGTCGATAACGTGCTGGTCTATGAAACACCTGCTTGGGGAGTAGGTACAGGTAAACTGAAAGCTGCGGCACTGTTAGCAACAGGTGAAGCTGGTGGTATTGAAAAATCTAAAGGTGGGGCAAAAGTTGCAGGGCGTGGTCTGGGCGATGCTTGGTCAGCGTCAGTGGTCTATGACAGTAAAAAGTTTGTTGCAGGGGTTGGTTATGATAAGGCCATTCCGTCAACCTTTGCAGGACGTGGCACGTTGAATGCGTCAGCGCCTGAGGTGACTGGCGGAGTGGCAGGCAGTGCCTTTGCAGCAGCAGACACCTTACGCGCGATTGGTCGAGTAAATCTGAATAATGGTTTAGCGCTGAAAGCCTTATATCAAACTTCTGAAGTGGCGGATGTACAAGGTAATGATGCTGCCGCGGCTGCCATAGAAGATGCACATGGCTGGTTGGTTGGGGCTGAATATAACTTACCAACTGCCAAAGCTTGGACAGTGAAAGCGCAGTACAGTCAAAACTCAACCAGTTTTAAAACATCTAAAGAAGACTTTGATGCGCAGCAGTTTATTGCAGGTGCTGACTATGCCTTTACCAAGCAAGTCAAAGCTTATGGTTACGCAGGGATTTTGACGCTTGAACAAGCATCATTTGAAACCAAACAACCTGTAGTAGGCACGGGGATCGAGTACAAATTTTAATGTTTAAGTGATAGAAAAGGGCAAAGTCTCTAAAGATTAATGCGAATCAGTTAAGGAGTTTTATAGAAACTCCTTAACTTTTTGTCGTTCATGATGGAATCTTCGTATTTTAAAATTCAATATTTGGAGCTGGTCCGTTCTTTTGCGTAGCCAAAAGAACCAAAAACATTTGTCTTCCGCAAAACTTTTTTCTTTTCTGCATTGAAATGATCATTTTGCAAAAACATTCCTTTTAAATGGATATGCAGGTTGCGGATGACGCTTCCGCGTATCAAATAATATTGGGCGGCTCAAAAAGGGCATCTGATTGCTTAACTGATCGGTATGACTTTATATATTCGGCCACAGCGCCTTTTTTATTTAAGCGAGTTTTAAGTTTAGAAAACTACATTGGGGCATCCGCTCAGCAAGACATGATTTAAGATGTTCAATTTGCAGTCTATTTTTAAAGAAGTTTCACTTTTGCGCTTTAACGTATATTTGGCGCTGTGGTTAGCCGTGGTTTTAAACGTGATGTTCTATAAGCAAGTTCAGTTGCTTACGCCCTATCATGGTTTCAAAGCTTATGCCTTTATCGGTGCTACCATTTTGGTGGTGTTGGCTTTTTATCATTTGGCTTTTCAGCTGCTACAGTGGCGACCGATGGCTAAAGGATTAGCTGCGCTATTGATCGTCATTGGTGGAATGAGTGCATATTTTGTTAACAGCTTAGGCGTTTCGATCACACCAGATCAGATCCAAAACATGATGCAAACCGATGGCAATGAAGTGCGTGACTTGTTGTCATGGCGACTTGTGCTGTGGATTGGGGCGATGGTGGTACTACCTTTAGTGGTTTTATTTAAGGTCAAAATCCGCCGTGATCCTTTTAAAACCGTGTTATTTCACAAGCTGTTCGGTAGTGCAGTCTCTATCTTGCTGATTGCAGGCATGTTGTTTATTTTCTTTGTCGATTATGCCGCGATTTTCCGTGAGCATCGTGATCTCAAAGGGATGATTTCACCGCAAAATGCGATCAGTTCAACCCTGTCGTATTATAAAAAAAATCGACCACAGCCGCATTTACCGTTGGTGACTTATGGTGAAGATGCCCATTTGGTGGAGCAAGTTGGACAGCAAAACTTGCCGAAGTTGATGGTTTTGGTGGTCGGTGAAACGGCACGTGCAGAAAGTTTTTCTTTAAATGGCTATGCGAAGAAGACCAATCCTGAGCTGGAAAAACTCAATGTCATCAACTTTAATCAAGTCAATTCTTGCGGGACAGCCACTGCGGTTTCTGTGCCTTGTATGTTTTCAGGCATGCCACGTGAAAACTATGATGCACAGTTAGCGCACCACCGTGAAGGTTTATTAGATCTTGCACAGCGTGCTGGTTACAAAGTGACATGGATTGACAATAACTCTGGCTGTAAAGGCGTTTGTGATCGGGTTGAGCAGTATAAAATTCCTGAACCGATACAGAAAAAATGGTGTTCAGCCGATGGTGAATGTACCGATGAAATTTTGGTGGATAGCTTAAAAGCCTATATGGCTGGTATTACAACTGATGATAAAACGCCACGTTTAATTGTGTTACACCAAATGGGCAGTCATGGACCAGCTTATTATAAGCGTTCAACGCCTAAGTTTCAGCCCTTCCAACCGATGTGTGAAACCAATGCCATTCAAGCCTGCACATCTGAACAGCTGAAAAATAGTTATGACAACTCTATTGTTTATACCGACCATGTGTTGAGTCAACTGATTGGTGTATTGAAACAAAACTCAAACTTTGAAACCGGTTTTTGGTATTTATCTGACCATGGTGAGTCGACTGGTGAACACGGGCTGTATTTACATGGTTCACCTTATGCCATTGCACCGAGCCAACAGACCCACGTGCCGATGCTGATGTGGTTTTCAGAAACATGGCAAAAGCAGAATCCGCAACAAATCGCTTGCTTAGGGCAACAAAAAAGCCAAGAATTAAGCCAAGATCATTTGTTCCCAAGCTTACTGAGTTTACTTGGGGTAAAAAGTACGGCGATTGATTCAAAAAATAATATGTTAGAACACTGTACCGCGACCAAAGCGAGCGCTTAGACCATGTCAAAAATATTGATTATTGAAGATGATTTTATGATTGCTGAGTCCACACAAACGCTGCTGCGTTATCAGCAGTTTGATGTGGTGTGGGTCAACAATGGTTTTGATGGTTTAAAGCAATTACAACAATATTCATTTGATGTGGTGCTGCTGGATTTGGGACTACCGATGATGGATGGGATGCAGGTCCTAAAAAATATTCGCTCGCTTTATCCGACTATGCCAGTGCTGATTATTTCGGCACGAGATCAGTTACAAAACCGCGTCGATGGTTTAAACCATGGCGCGGATGATTACTTAATCAAACCTTATGAGTTTGATGAGTTGCTGGCACGTATTCATGCGCTATTACGTCGTAGTGGCGCGTTAAAACAGCAAAAGCAAAGCCAGACTTTGAGTTATGCAGGTCTAGAGTTAGATGAAGATTTGCACTTAGCCAAGTACAAAGGGCAGACCATTGATTTGTCGAACCGTGAATGGGCTATTTTAATTCCTTTGGTCAGTCATCCCAATAAAATTTTTTCCAAAACCAATTTGGAAGAAAAGCTGTATGACCTTGATTCGGAAATCAACAGCAATACCATTGAAGTTTATATTCACCATTTACGTGCCAAACTTGGCAAAGACTTTATCCGTACCATTCGAGGTTTAGGCTATCGTTTGGGGCAGGTTGAAGCATAAAATGGCGAAGTCGAGTCCGGTTTCCTTAAAGCGTCAACTGATTACCTATACCTCTTTATTTAGTATTGTGATGGGCTGTTTGTTGGTGATTGCAGCGTATCGTATTGCCCTTGAAGAGACCAATGAGATACTCGATGCACAAATGCGTAATTTGGCAGAGCGTGTTGCAGCGCATGATCCGGCTCCAATTAAGAGCGAGTTTGAAGCGGACAGACACTATCACGAAGAAGATTTATTTGTAGATGTCTGGTCGTATGGACTGCCTGAACAACGGCAACATGAGTTTGATTTATTAATACAACCCGTAAAAAAAGCGGGATTTTATACCCATCACACGGCACAGGGCTTATGGAATACCTATGTGCTGCCAACAGAAAAGTATCAAATTCAAGTCAGCCAGCAGCGCAGTGTAAGACAAAAGCTGGCTTTAGAGCTGGCGGCCAATATGTTGATTCCATATTTACTGTTTATGCCTTTGGCCTTATGGGGGCTGAGTTGGATTATTGGACGTAGTCTCAAACCCTTGGATGAGTTTAAAGCGGAACTTGCACAGCGTGAACCGTATG
Organism: Acinetobacter sp. Gutcm_16; assembly: GCF_028649355.1. NCBI lineage: Bacteria > Pseudomonadati > Pseudomonadota > Gammaproteobacteria > Moraxellales > Moraxellaceae > Acinetobacter > Acinetobacter sp. Gutcm_16. Next base: position 169,857 of record NZ_JAQSUV010000033.1, read on the forward strand.
AACTGAGTGAGATTAGGCCAGACGGTTATCCTTTAGAAATTCTTCCGACCATTAATGAAATGAACCGTTTATTTGAACGAATTTCGCTGTCGCAACAAGAACAAAAGCAATTCATTGCCGATGCCGCGCATGAGCTCAGAACCCCAATTACAGCACTGAATTTGCAAATGAAAATTTTGCTGCATGAATTTCCAGAACACCAAGCGTTAAAAAACCTAAGTCTAGGCTTAATTCGGACTCAACATTTGGTGTCACAACTGCTCAATTTGGCGAAGCAGGATGCTTCCGTACCAAGTTTAGAACCTACACAAAGATTAGGATTAAGTGATGTGGCGGTTGAATGTATGGAGCAACTGATGGAGCTGGCGCTAGCGAAAAACATCGATTTAGGCTTGGAACAGCATGAAGCACTTTGGATAGAAACTCAAAGTTCAGCCTTACATTCCATTGTCTATAATCTCTTAGATAATGCGATTAAATATACGCCTGAACAGGGCGTGATTAATGTCTCTATTTATCAGCAAGATCAACAAGCAATTGTTCAAATTGAAGACAGTGGGCCGGGCATTGCACCAGAGTTTTATGATCATATCTTAAAGCGTTTCTATCGCGTACATCATCATCTGGAAGTCGGCAGTGGACTGGGTTTATCCATTGTCGATAAAGCCGCAGAAAAAATTGGCGCCAAACTGCACTTTGGACAAAGTGCAGGATTGGGGGGGTTACAAGTTCAAGTGATCTTTAAGCTGTAGTTTGGGTTTGATTTGGGCTGGGCTGTGTAAACTGCTTATAACACAGCGCATATGCCAGTACATTGACCAGCCAAATCACCCATGCCGTCCATAAATTGTGACTGAGGAAATGTGCACCCCGCATCATTTGCGCCCAACCCATGACAAAGCCTAAAATCAGGGCAGCAAGCAAATAAAACCACGCGCGTTTGGGTTCATTTAGACGGTATACGAAATATCCCACAAAGAGCGAAAAACCTGTCGCGGCATGTCCTCCAGGGAAGCAATGTCCTGCGCTGGCGGATAAGTCCCAAAAGAAATCATGTGTTGTGGCCAGAGTCATGTCCCATGGGCAGGCATGTGCGGATTGTGATTTTAAAATTCCAATGAGGCTAGTACTGATGAGGACTAAGCCAATGAAATAGCCATTTTGCCAACGCTGGGGTTTGAACGTAGCCCATTTATATGAAGCGAGCCATTTCAGCAAATAAATCACATACACCGCGATGATGATGTCTTTAACATAACGGTGATTCAGTTCTGCTAAGGCCCAGTCGCGCTTTAATGGAAAATGACCAGTTTGATCCATAAAGGGGTGAATCAGTTGTAAGTCGATGGTGCCCGCCACAGGGAAGAGCAGCCACAATACGGCAAAACCCAGCGTCAAAATAAAAAACTGAAGGATGAAAAAACGTTGCTGATCCGACACAAGTGAGGCCATGTTCTGAAAATAAGCGCTATTCCAACAGCGTCAGCTTAAATGAGGCTTAACATAAACCCTGTTTCATCGGCTTTAGCATGATCTGTGCTTTGGTTATCGTTTTATGGCGAATACAAAGTGTCGGTTCAGTGTTACATTTGCTCTCAAACACATGAGGTTGAAACATGTCGATACGTGCTGTTCTATTTGATTTGGATAATACCTTGACGCATCGTGGGCGAAGTGTTGCGGCTTTTAGTCAAGGCCTTGCTGACACCTATCAAAGCCAAATTAACTGCGTTGATGTGGAGCAGATTGAGTCGATTGTGAATCGGATCGACAATGGGGGTTATCCCTTAAAAGAGTATTTAACCCACTCTAGTATAGGTGCTTCAGTAGCTTATGCGTTGCTACAAGAATTAAACTGGCAGGTGGCTCCGCATTTAGAAGCGTTAAGCAATTTCTGGTTTGCACAATTTGGTCGTAGTGCTGTGGCGATGCCTGAGGCTGAACAAACACTAACCCGTCTAAAGCAAGCAGGATATAAACTCGCCATTATTTCAAATGGCGGTCATGCCACACGGCTGTCTATACTAAATGGCTTGGGCTTTCAGCATTATTTTGATGTGATTAATAGCTCTGGATTGTTTGGTCAAGCCAAACCCCAAGCCGATATTTTTATAGATACCGCACAGCAATTGGCTGTTAAGGTGGAGCAATGCTTATTTATCGGTGATCATCCTATTAATGATATACAAGGTGCGCAGCAGGCAGGAATGCAAGCACTGTGGTTATCTGGCTTTCATGTTCCTTCAGTACAGATGACTGCACCGAGTATCACGACATTGTCCGAGATTTTTGATTATTTAGAGCGCTAAAAGCCTCTTATAATGTTCAATACGAATAAAAAAAGCGGCCCATGTGAGCCGCATTAAAATGGAAATGCTTTAGAACATACTGTCATCTGAGTTGGCAGAGATTTTATGAATAGATAAATCTGCACCGCGGAATTCATCTTCTTGGCTTAAACGGATGCCCATCGTGGCTTTTAAAGCGCCATAGACCACCAATCCACCAACAACAGCTATACCAATAGCCAATAGCGTACCAATCAGCTGTGACATCATCGCAACACCGCCCAAACCACCAAGCCATTTTTGACCAAAGATCCCGACTGCAAGCCCACCAAAGGCACCACATACGCCGTGCAAAGGCCATACACCGAGTACATCATCAATTTTTAGCTTGTTTTGGGTGTAGGTGAAAAGTTTGACAAAAATCAGTCCAGCAATGGCGCCAATCACCAATGCCCCAATCGGATGTACGACATCCGAACCTGCGCAAATTGCAACGAGACCCGCTAAAGGGCCATTGTGTAAGAAGCCTGGGTCATTTTTTCCTGCGAAGTTGGCTGCCAAGGTTCCGCCAACCATGGCCATAAGTGAGTTAATCGCGACCAGTCCTGAAATTGCATCTAAACGCTGTGCACTCATCACGTTAAAGCCAAACCAACCCACGATCAAAATCCATGAACCTAAAGCCAAGAACGGAATAGACGAAGGAGGATGCGCACTGACACGACCATCTTTCTTGTAGCGACCATCACGTGCACCGAGTAAAACCACCGCAGCCAAAGCGATCCAGCCTCCCATAGCATGTACAACCACGGAACCTGCGAAGTCATGGAAACTTGCGCCGAAAGTGTCTTGTAGCCACTGCTGTAAACCAAAGTTGCCATTCCACGCGATCCCTTCAAAAAAAGGATAAACCAAGGCCACCAATAACACGGTTGCAATCGCTTGTGAGCGCATTTTAGCACGCTCGGCAATACCGCCAGAAATAATCGCTGGAATTGCGGCTGCAAAAGTGAGCAGGAAGAAACAGCGCATCAGGTTATAACCATGATCGGCTGCTAAGGTATCCCCAATATGGAAAAAATGGTGTCCATAGGAAATATAGTAACCTACAAAAAAGTAGGCGATTGCAGAAAGTGAAAAGTCCGTTAAAATTTTGCTTAAAGCATTGACTTGGTTTTTATGACGAACTGTCCCTAGTTCTAAAAAAGCAAAGCCTGCATGCATGGCAAGGACTAAAACCGCACCAAGAAGAAGAAAAAGTAAGTCAATATTTTGCATGTTTGGGTTCCATTTGAGTGCAAAATTTTGCAAAAAGAAACCCAGTATACTGATGCTTGTAATTTCGTGAAGATTTCAGCAAAAAGGAAATATTGATTAAGTTTTGCTTAAAAATAACAAGACTCGATATAAAGCAAAACTATGCACCATGATGGTGTTTGTGCATTGCAGTGGTGCATGGGTTAAAATATAAGTTAATATTAAGTTTATGAATATATTATGTTTATCTAAGTTTCTTTATTTTAAATATACAGGTGTATATTTTATCTCTTGAGTTAAACCCAAAAAGTAGCAACACAAAAAAATGATAAAAAAATTCGGTTAGCAGTTATTGTTAGCTGAGTCTCCATTGCTTTGTTCTCTTTTGGAACGCTCATGCCATGAAATGTGCGTGCTGATTGTGCATCAGTGAAAGTTTTTAAACATGATTGTATTTTCTCATTCTTATTTTAATTTATCACAGATAAAACATGAATAATCACATAACTATATGTAATTAATTGTAATTATTGTCATATATGATCAGTCCTATTTCATCGATTTACATCTAAAACGAGACAAAATAGTCGGGCAATATTGGCTTTTTGCTGAAAAGTTATGATTACAGAGTTTGCACAAAAAACAAAGACAAGCAGGCAGAATTGGCATTTTAGGTTTTGCTGCTTGAGCGTAATTTCTTAGAGGATATTGGGGCGTTTTAAACTGATATTTTTTGATGGATTATGATGAAGAAAAAACTAATAGCAACATTGTTTGGTCTCCCATGTGTGATGGCTTGGGCCAGTAGTGAAGTAACTTCGGATTGGGGTTATCAAGCACAAATAGCACCGCAGTATTGGAGTCAGCTCAATAGCAAATACCAAACTTGTGCGGGGCATAATCAATCGCCCATTAATATTGAGCATGTTATTTCAGCAGACCTTGCGCCACTTGATTTTGATTATAAAACTGCTGCAACGATTATCGTGAAGCTCCCTCATACTTTACAAGCCAATTTTCATCAAGGCAGTTATTTAAGTTTAGAGGGAGAACGATTTCAATTATTACAAATGCATTTACATAGCCCTTCTGAAAATACGATCCACGGCAAAAGTTTTCCGATAGAATTACATTTAGTCCATGCTTCTGAAAAAGGGGAGCTGGCTGTGGTTGCGGTGATGTATGAACAAGGGAAAAAGAATCAAGCACTTGATGGACTATGGCAGTAGTATAGGCAACCCCAGAAAGCACTCAATTTAAACGCAGATCAATTTTTGCCGACACATCGCGAGTACTACCGCTTTAATGGTTCGCTCACGACACCGCCGTGTACTGAAGGTGTACGTTGGGTGATCTTAAAAGATATTCAGCAGGCATCAGCACAGCAAATCACAAACTTCGCTGCACTGATGGGGTATCCGAATAATCGTCCTGTTCAAGCCACCAATGCGCGCTTGGTTTTAGACTAGAACGTGAATTAAAAAAGCAGATCGTATGATCTGCTTTTTTAATGTGGGATAAGACGGCTATACTAGTGCAAGATCTTGTCTAAGAACTGTTGAGCACGATCACCACGTTTGGTGTTAAAGAAATCATCTTTACTACAGTCTTCGACAATTTTACCTTGATCCATAAACAACACACGGTTGGCCACTTGGCGGGCAAAGCCCATTTCATGGGTGACACACATCATGGTCATGCCTTCATGTGCCAACTCGACCATCACATCAAGAACTTCATTAATCATTTCAGGGTCAAGCGCCGATGTAGGCTCATCAAACAACATGGCAATCGGATCCATGCTTAATGCACGGGCAATTGCGACACGTTGTTGTTGTCCACCTGAAAGTTGTGCTGGAAATTTATGTGCATGTGCACTCAGCCCAACCCGTTCTAAATAGCCTAAGCCTTTCTTTTTTGCTTCAGCTTCAGAGCGTCCCAATACTTTAATTTGGGCAATGGTTAAATTTTCAGTAATGCTGAGATGTGGAAACAACTCGAAATGCTGAAACACCATGCCTACGCGGCTGCGTAATTTGGTCAAATCTGTTTTCGGGTCTTTAATCGGAATTCCATCGACTGTGATTTGACCTTGTTGGAAGGCTTCCAGCCCATTCACTGTTTTAATCAGGGTCGATTTGCCTGAGCCTGATGGGCCACAGACCACCACCACTTCACCTTGACAAATTTGTGTGGTGCAATCGGTTAAGACTTGAAAATCGCCATACCATTTACTGACATTTTGGAGGTCAATCATTACTTTTTGGTCGCTCATACGCTTAACCTCCTTTGTAATCGTTTTACTGCATATGTGGCTAGCATACTGATGGTGAAATACACTAGGCCTGCAAATAAAATATATTGCGTTAATAGAGACATCAAATCGCCCCGCACGTAGTTGGTGCGGAAAAAGTCGAGTAGGCCAATGGCGTACACCATGGTCGAGTCTTGGAACAAGATGATGGTTTGCTGTAACAGCAGCGGTGTCATTTTACGAAAGGCTTGCGGCAAAATAATTAAACGCATGGACTGACCATAGGTCATGCCTAGTGCATAAGCCGCGGCAGACTGTCCTTTAGGAATTGATTGAATCCCTGCACGTACAATTTCCGAGAAATAAGCCGCTTCAAACAGCATGAACGCTACAATACTTGAGACCAAAGCGGTATCAATGGTCAGGTAATTTCCCGTGACTGTGGTGTAGATGAACGGTACAGCAAAGTAGAACCACATCAATACCAATAGGAGTGGAATCGAGCGGAATAAATTGACATAGCCTTGGGCAATTAAATTCAAGATCCGAATTGAAGACAAACGCATCAGTGCCAACAGCGTGCCAATGAAAATACCACCAATGGTGGCAATACAGACCACTTTTAAAGTGATACTTAAACCATGCCATAGGGCAGGTGCAGATAACTGCAAATCATGGGTAAATGCGGTGAGCCATTCCATTATTTAGCTCCTGCAATTAAACCTGGGACACGTAAGCGTTTTTCAAGCAGCGTCATTAAGGTAATTAAACATACGTTGATAACGATGAAAATAATCGTGACATAGGTATAGATTTCGATGGTGTTCTGCGTATATTCGCTAATGGTTTTCATCTGCGAAATAATCTCGGAGACCCCAACTAAAGAGGCTACAGAAGTATTTTTGACACAGTTGGTCAACTCTGAGCTCAGAGGCGGCAAAATCGTACGGAAGGACTGCGGTAAAATGACATAGCGGTATAGTTGTGCGGTACTAAAACCCATGGCATAACCTGCATTGACCTGTCCTGTAGGTAGGGCTTCAATGCCTGTACGGACTTGTTCGCAGACACGCGCTGCGGTAAACAGTCCAAGACCGATACTGGCTGAAATCAGCGCTGTTGTTCCTGCACTTAAATCATTAATCCACCATGACTTGATCGGGCCAGGCAAGAAATTCGGCACCACATAAAACCAAATAAATAATTGGATCAGTAGTGGTACATTACGAAAAATGGTGACGTAGCCAGTGCCGATAGCACGTGCGGTTTTATTGGGAAGCGTGCGCATAATGCCGAGAATACTTCCGAGCACCATTGCAATGCTCCAAGCCACAATGGCAATAACAACCAGCCAGCCTAAACCAATTAAAATCCAACTGAGATAGGTGCTATCTCCGACGCCTGTGGATTGCCAAAGGACGCCCCAGTTCCAGGTATAATTCATGACAATCCCCTAAAATAGGTCAGGCAAAGAAACTTTGCCTGAGTGAACATTAATCTTTCCTTTATCGTTTACTGATCACGGTCATGTGGGTTTGCAATTAAGGCTTTAAGTTGGTCTGACATAGCAAAGTTCAGGTTAATGTTTTTCGGTGGAATTGGTTGTTCAAACCATTTGTTGTACATTTTGTTAATTTCACCTGAGCTATAAGTGGCTTTAATTGCATCATCAACCACTTGCTTAAAGCCTGTGTCACCTTTACGCAACATACAGCCATAAACTTCTTGAATTGGTGCTGTACCGACAATGTGCCACTTGTTTGGATCTTTGGCTTTCGATTTTTCCCCAGCAAGTAAAATGTCATCCATCATAAACGCAGCAGCACGACCACTTTGGAGCATTAAGAATGATTCAGCATGGTCTTTGGCAGAAATCACTTCACCAATACCAAGTTCTTTTTCATGCTGACGGATATAGCGTTCAGAGGTTGTCCCTGCTGTCGTTACTAATTTTTTGCCTTTTAAGTCAGCAAAATCCTTCACACCTGAATCCGTTGCAGTAAGTAAACGTGAACCCACTTCAAAGAAGCCCACAGAAAAGTCAACTTGCTGCTGACGCTCTTTGTTGTTTGTGGTTGAACCACATTCAAGATCGACTGTGCCATTTGAAACCAATGGAATACGGTTTTGGCTGGTGACTAAGTTATAGCGAACTTTCAAATCAGGCATATTCAGCTTTTGTTTAACAGCCTCAACCACTTTGAGCTGTAAATCATGTGCATAACCGACAGGTTGATTTGGGTTGTCTGCGATATAGGAGAATGGAATAGAGGAGTCACGGTAACCTAAAACAATGGTTCCTGATTTTTTAATCTTATCTAAAGTGCCTGACTGTGAAGCATCTGCGCCAGTGCTAGCTGCATCCGTTGCAGGTGCTTTGTTGTCGCTACATGCACTGAGGCTCAGCGCAAGTGCACTTGCACAAAATAGGGCAGAAAGATTACGTTGCATGGTCATGTACAAACTCCTTTTGTTTGCAGCATCAATTGCATTGTTTTTATCAAAAACGTCAGAATTGGGTTAAAGCTTTATTCTGTGCAAAAGATGTTCTTTTTATGGTATTTTTTTACAGCTTAGTCTGCATCTTAATCGAGATTGCTTTTGCTGCTCAAGTGGGATTTTTAATATTTTGTTAATAATGCTTTAAATAAGTGCATCGCTATATTCCTCTGATATTAAAAAGAAAATTATGCATAATGCGTGCCATTTCAAGTTTTATAATTCATTTTATTAGGCTAATGTCTAATGCCACAGGGTTGGCTATGCGTTTCGTTATGGATGCATGACAGAATGGATTTTGTTCGTGTAGAACATGCTAAAACGGCAATAGCAAAGAAAAGTGCTTTATTTTGAAGATGATCCGTTTTATGACGCAGTATATAAAAGTCAGTTAGATTCGGTTTACTGTCCTACGTTTTCCGCAGAAGATTAAAAACTAAAAAATAAAAGCGACTGTACGTTATGAACAAATGACGGAGCACAATCGCAAGGGGAGGAGATGAGCAGGTGTGTATCAAGAAGTGCTTAGTGCACAAACATATCCATATATTCACGGATTTCAGAAATAGCCGTTTCAATATCCGTCGTCAGCCATGTTGGCTCAAACAGTCCAATATAGTGATCTAAACGGTCTTGAGGGACAACTAAACGCACAGGACATTCTTCTTCCAGTAAGCGCCAAGGAATGATGGGTGTTTCATTGTCTAAAAAGGCTTGCACATTTCGAATGTCAATAATCATGGCATTGACACATTCAGGAAAAGGCATCACTGAAAACTCTTCAGTACGACGACGGAAAAACTCCAGATCGCCCCATTTTAGAATATAACTAGGCTTAGAAAATTCAATAATACCAATAAGATGTTGGTCTCGCGTGTAGTGCAAATGACATTGGTGCGTAACATCAGTGTCTAAATCAAGCGTTACACTTTGTTGACGATATGCCATAAAGTCCAAAAACAGCTAAAACAAGGTGCATAATTATAGCGCAAATTCAGTTGAAGAGCGTTGTTCGCCAGACTCTTTTTGTCTATGCCTAGGTGAAATACTTTTTAAATTACTTTTAACACTAAATTGATAGATGAATGACTGTTTTTAAAACCTTAAAAAATAATAACTTATCTTAAGATGAATCGTTTGTTTACTATCTCACTATGCTTTGAAACACAATGCTACACAAGCAGTTGTTAGTATAAAAATTCGACAACTTGATAATAGAAAATTGAGGGGGAGCTATGACACATGATTTCAATAAACCGCCCCATGTACAAACGCCAGAGGAGCGGCAAAAGAAAAAACGCGTGCCTGTGTATATGTTGGCATTGGTCGGAATTTTCTTAATCGCATTATTACTTTATATGTTTGCAGATACCAAGCCAAATCCGACTGAGGCGCCTCCTGGTCATCCGAATCCGAGCGCAGAGCCTGCAACACCGAATAATAGCACCACTGCAACAGCAGGTGACGAAGCGGTAGCCACCGATAGCAATACGACGACTGCAACTGACCGCTAAATGTGACTAAAGCCCTTGTAATGTACAGGGGTTTTTTATTAAGCAGTCATCAAAAAGGTATTCCATTTCTCATTCATACCTCATGGCAGGCAATCACTTCAAAACTAAAATCTGTATTTGAGCAAAGGTCGCTGTGAGGTAGACATAACAAGAGGGAGAACAAAATGAATGATTATGTAGGGCATCAGGGTCGATTTGATGCGATGTATTATTGGGACCAGTTTCACCCGATCCTGTCCGCAATCGCCATCCTGATCATTGGTTGGATTATTGCATTATTGATTGCAGGTGCTGTGAAAAAGGTTTTAACCAAACTTGGAACCAACCAAAAACTTTCCAGTGCTACCGGCCATCGCTCAAATATTGAAAATATTATCTCTCGAGTTGTGTTTTGGCTCATCTTGATTATTGCGGTGATTGGTGCACTCAATGTCCTTAATCTCACCAGTGTAAGTGGGCCATTTAGTAATATGGTTCAACAGTTCTTGTTGTTTATTCCACAACTGTTGGCTGCTGTTGCTGTGGGTTTTATTGGTTGGATTGTGGCAAATCTGGTCAAAGTGGGTTTACAAAAAGGATTGGATCGCACTCAGTTAGATGAAAAACTCAGTCAGGATGTCGGAGTCAGTACCCTGAGTCAAAACATCAGTGAAATTGTCTATTGGCTGATTTTATTACTATTCTTACCCATTGTTTTGTCGATACTCGGTCTGACTGGGCTGCTCTTTCCCATCCAAAATATGGTCAATGAAGCCGTACTGTATCTGCCAAATATCTTTATTGCAGGTGTGATTGTTTTTGCGGGCTATATTCTAGCAAAAATTGTACGGGGTATTATTGAGGGTTTATTGAGAAGTCTAGATGTACAAAAACAGGTTGAAAAAGTAGGACTGTTTAAAAACTCAGATTTGGCCAAAGTGCTCGGATCTTTTGTTTTTGCAATCGTCATTATCACAGCGCTGATTATTGCGTTTGAAGCTTTAGGGATTGATGCAATTTCTCAACCAGCGACGGCCATGCTGTATGAAATCATGAATGCGATTCCGCACATCATTGCGGCGGCATTAATTTTAATCTTGGCCTATGTAGTGTCACGTTTTGTCGCAAGTCTTGTGGTTGAAGTCTTGTCGGGAACAGGTGTAGATGACATTCCAAACAAAGTTGGCTTGCAACGTTTCTTAGGAAATACCAAAGCTTCTTGCGTCGTGGGTTATTTCATTGTGTTCTTTACCATGTTATTTGCGGTTTCTGAGGCTGCAAATCGACTCGGCTTTGAGCAGATCAGTGGTTTGATTGCGATGTTTATCCAGTTTGGTGCAAACATCCTATTGGGTGCAGTCATTCTGGGCGTGGGCTTCTGGCTGGCGAACTTGGTTGCTCAGGTGATTGAGCGTGGTGAATACAACAGCTCTCGTTGGGTGGCGAACATTGTACGTGTCTTGATCATTGGCTTAGTGTTGGCGATGGGCTTGCGTGCAATGGGTATCGCAGATTCCATTGTGAATTTGGCCTTTGGCTTAACGCTTGGGGCAGTTGCCATTGCATTTGCACTGGCTTTTGGTCTAGGTGGACGTCAACCTGCGGAACGGGTTTTGACCGATTTGTTAGATAAAGCCAAAAAAGAAGGTACGCAACCGAACCCACTTTATCAGGCCAAAGCTGAAAGCACGCAATCCGCACAAGGCAAAGAAGAGCATGCCTCACTGAAAGAGCAAATGGATACACCAACGGTTGCAGAGGAATATCAACATACAGATGATATTCCAACTACAGCAGAGGTCGATCCTGCGCATAAACCTTTAAATAAACCTTTTGGTTCAACGGGTGAAGCTGAACAAGATATTGACGTTCACCCCAAAGATCCAGACTAAATTAATCACACTAAACACCGACCGCTGATGGCGGTTGGTGTTTTTTATTGGAGTAAACTGATGTCAAAAAAAGCCCCAAATAAATATTTTGCCCCAATCATCATTGCGGGTATTACGGTTGGATTTTTTGTGAGTGCTTATAAATTTGTATTTGCAAAACCAAAGATCAATACAACAACACACGCTAATGCTGAAAGAATACCGACTGCGGCAACTGAAGGCCGTGATGCGGATGAATCTGATGAAAAATAATACAAAAGTCTATAGTGTTGAATGAACTTTAATTTGGTATGTTTAATGCATGTGGAATATGGATATTTCATAAATTAGAAATACTTACATGCCTATACTTTTGTGATAGCTGCATGGACATTTCACAATTTATTTTTATAAATTGCAGTTTAAAAAGGAAAAAACAGATGATTCAAATATTAAAAAAAACTTTGATGGCGAAACGTTCAGTGATCCAGCCGAGCCATGTCCATATTGCCATTGCGAAAATGGACTTAGCACTTGCCCGTCAGCAGAAGCAAAAGCAGTGCGTATTGCTACGCACGGACTATTTGGAATAATTTATAGCTTAAGCACATGGCTTAGACATATTCTGATGCGGCATGCGCAGATGACCATGCCCACTGGAAGTTAAAGCCGCCCAAATGTCCTGTGACATCCAGTATTTCACCGACAAAGTACAAGCCTTTTTGCTTTTTACTTTCCATCGTTTTCGAGGATACTTCAGTGGTGTCTACGCCACCTAAAGTCACCTCAGCAGTACGGTAGCCTTCGGTTCCTGATGGTTTGACTTCAAATGCATGTAAGCGCGTGGCAATGTGCTCCAGTTTTTCATCCGACAGTTGACCAATCGCTGTTTCAGCTAGTTCAGGCCAAATGAGGTTTTGCAGTTCAACCACCACACTTTTTGGAAAATGTTCACCCAGTAAAGTACGCAGCAGAGCTTTGGGCTGACTGTGCTTCTTGGCTTTTAAGTAGTCGTACAAATCCACACTTGGCAAGAAGTTAATTTTGAAGCTTTGTCCTACATCCCAATAATTCGACAGCTGTAGCGAGCTTGGCCCACTGAGCCCACGATGGGTAAATAAAAGGGCTTCGGTGAAAGCGTTTAAGTCATTCGATAAAGTCGCATCGACCGCGTTGCCACTAAGGCGGGTTGTGACTTCTTTAAAGCTGTCTGAAAAGGTAAAAGGCACCAAACCTGCGCGAGTTGGATATACATGGTGGCCAAATTGTTTGGCAATTTCATAACCAATGCCAGAACCACCTAAAGTTGGAATGGATAAACCACCTGATGCAACCACGACAGATTCAGCCTCAAAATAACCCAGTGTCGTGGCAATTTGAAAACCCTGCTCATCGAGTGCGGTGATGGCTTTTACTTCACAGTTGGTTTTAATGTCGACCAAACCTGTTTTTTCACACTCGCTCAATAGCATGGCTAAAATTTCTTTGGCACCTTTTAGGGTGAAAAGCTGACCGTGTTTACGCTCTTCATATTCAATGCCGTACTCACATACTAGGCCAATAAAGTCCCAATTGGTATAGCGAGTGAGGGCTGAAATCACAAAGTGTGGATTATGTGAAATAAAGTTGCTTGGCTCGACATAGAGGTTGGTAAAGTTACATTTACCCCCACCTGACATGAGAATTTTTTTGCCGACTTTATTGGCTTTTTCAACCACTAGCACTTTACGTCCGCGTTGAGCTGCCATATAGGCTGTCATTAAGCCAGATGCACCTGCACCTAAAACTAAGACATCATATTGATTTGCGGACATGACACACTCACGGGAGAATAAAGCAGGGCATTATAGACCATCTTTTTTGCTTTTTCAGGACTATCTAAAGCTGCGCTAAACGACCTTGTAGTCCACCTGAATGAATCACCAAAATACGATGATCTTTGGGGAATGTACCTTGTTGAATTAAATCGGTTAAGCCCAACAGCATTTTACCTGTGTAAATTTGTTCCAGTGGAATGTCATATTGCTGCTCAAAGGTACGGATAAATTGTAAGAGCTCGGGAGTAGTTTTGGCATAACCACCACAGCAATATTGATCGGTAATTTGCCAATTCCGTTTTTCAGTCAGTTGCTCTAGTTCTCGACTTAAAAAATCACCTTTGAGCGCGGAGAAACCCAAAAGGTGTTGCTGTGAATGACTGGCTTCAATCAGACCCGCAATGGTGCCACCTGTGCCCACGGCACAACAAATCAGGTCATAATTTTCTCGATCCGTATCAGAGAGAATTTCTGAGCAGCCTTGAATGGCAAGGGGATTGGTTCCTCCTTCGGGAATCATATAATAATCAGGATAATCTTGTTGTAACTGTGCTAAGTATGTTGGGCTTTGCTTTTGCCGATAGGCTTCTCGCGTCACAAACTGCAACTGCATGCCGAATTGCTGTGCTGTATTTAAGGTTGTATTTAAAGGTTTACTGGCCAGCTCTTCACCTCGAATAATGCCCAGACTCTCAAAACCAAATAACTGTGCTGCATAAGCCGTTGCGGCAATATGATTGGAATAGGCACCGCCAAAAGTCAGCAGTTTTTTATAGCCTTGTTGCCGCGCCGCCAACAGATTGTATTTGAGTTTAAAAAATTTATTGCCTGAAATATGTGGATGGACCAAGTCTAAACGTTTGATGCTGATATTGATCCCGTCAATACTGATGTACTGATAGGGAATGGACTGTGCAATCTGTTCAAACATAGGACTTTAATCAATCAGGTTGAGTGCTTAGTGTAAGTGAAAAGTCGCGGTTTCTGCACAGAATTAACGCTGTGCAGATTGGGTATCGACCGAACTAATTACGGACATGCCTGGACGTAGGTTTTCAATTCCTGTCTGATTCGGATCAATCGCAATCCTTACCGCAATGCGTTGCACTACTTTGGTAAAGTTGCCTGTCGCATTATCAGCTTTAAGCACACTGAACTCTGAGCCCGCCGCTGGGGAAATTTGCTCGACATGGCCTGTAAATTCCTGATGATTGAGGGCATCCACCGTGAACCATGCTTTTTGCCCAATTTTCATGTTGGCAATTTGAGTTTCTTTAAAGTTAGCCGTGACCCAAGTTTGCTGTGGAATCAGATAGAGCAACTGTGTTCCTGCTGCCACATATTGTCCCACACGTGGATTGACTTCACCCAGTTGCCCATCCATCGGGGCGATAATACTGCTGTAATTTTTGGTTGTTTTGGCTTGATCCAGTTGGGCCGCGGCATTGGTCACTTGTGCTTTGAGTCCTGTTTCAGCCACTTGCGCGGTTTTGAGCGCTTCTTTCGCCACCAATACATTGGCCTGTGCTTGTTGCAGTAAAGCTAAATTATTTTGGGTATCGGCAAAGGCTTTGTCTTGTTCCGATTTAGACGCCGCACCAGAGTCGCCCAACTGTTGATAGCGCTGCTGTTGTGCCAATGACAGTTGGTAGGCTGCTCGAGCTTGTTCGACCTTGGCTTCTGCCGCTACAATATCGGCTTTACGCTGTGCAATATTTTGGTTTTGATTAGACAGAGCATTCTGCGCCTGATCTACACCTGCTTCAGCTTGAGTGACTTTTTGGTCATAAGTCGTGGCATCAATATGCATCAACACCTGTCCTTTTTTGACGTGATCAAAATCACTGACCAACACATCTTTGACATAACCATTAATTTGCGAAGAAAGCACCGTGGTTTTGCCTTTGACATAGCTGTTGTCAGTGGACTCAACAGCACTGTCAAATGGCCCAATTTTCCATGCCCATAAAATGATGCCAATACCGATGATGAGTATTAAAAACATCAAAATCAGCGTACGTTTCGCTGTTGGAATCAATTTACTCGAAGGCGGCGTAATCGGTGTCGTTGTTGCCTCAGGCTGAGAGGAATTTTCAGAAGTTGCAGTTGTTTCAGCGGGAGCTATTGGTTTTTGATCTTCAGACATAACAATTTCTCAATAAATAGGGAGCAGTGGCATTAGGCAGGACCGACTTTCGCTTGTTGTCGCAGTTGATATTGATTCCGTGCAATGAGGAATGTCCCCCACAACAACAGCAGCATGGCAACGATGCCATTGAAACTAATCACATCGTTATAGGCACGTACTTGAGCCTCTCGAGTCACCACTTGATTGAGATTTTTTAAGGCTTGTTGTTGCTCTAACTGCTGATCGAGTGTGTAAGTATGCGAACTTTGTTGATACGCTAAAAGGCGCTGTGCAATCAATGGATTGGTTTCGGGTAGCTGTTGAATCATCTCAGCACGATAGTTTTGTGTTCGGACTTGTTGATAGGTGGAGTAAAACGATGAACCGACTAAGCCACCAAATGTTTGAGTCGCTGAAAATAAAACAATGAATGTGACAATATGAGTAGGGCCTTTTTGCATGGCGCTTAAGATACCCGTGATCAAGAGTGGGCCAATAAACACACCACTGGCAAAGCCGACCAAAAACTGACTGCCGTAGAAGTTGGAAGGGCGAATATCACTGGTAAGGTGAAAATCTAGTCCGCAAGCAATCAACACCAAAGCTTCTGCTAATAGTAGGTGCCAAATAATCCGTTCACGTGAAAAAGTAATCGCACTAAATAAGGTACCAGACACGATGCCGAAAAAGATCACCACATAGAGCGGCACAAATTGATCGGGGCCCATGCCCATAGTTTTGAGAAAACTCACGGCAGCATAACTTTGCTCCGACATTAAGAAGCGAATTGCAAAAGCACCGATGATAAAACGAAGCGTGGATGATGCCCCCAGCCAACGCGTCATAATCAATGGATTGACCCGATAATGCTCATAGACCAAGCCAATCACAATCAGGCTAAACCCTGCAATGAGCAAATAGGCCAACCACTTCACTTCAAGCCACCACAAAATAGGCCCTTGGGTCAGCACAATACACAAAAAGGCAAAACCGGGCGCAAGCAGGGCAAAGGTGAAGAAGTCTTGCTTTTCAAAAACAGCAATTCTTAGGCTGCGGGGCAACTTCAGCGACACCACCATTGCGAAACAGCACAGGGCTAAACCAATTTCAAAGGTGTATAGGACATTCCAGTTATTGACGTCAATGAGATACGGGGAAATGATCCATGCCAAGGGAATTCCAAGCTGTTGAAAGCCTAAAGCCAAATAGATACTGCGACCAAAATCCTCCCGTTTAAAGGCCTGCATAATGTAATACATGCCTAAAGAGCTGAGCGGTGCTGCAACCATTCCGCTAATGAAACGCACCAGTACAGCCATTTCAAAGGTATGCACAAAGACGTGTAAAACCAAAACCACAATAAAAAGCAGTAAGCCAATTTCAGAAAATAGACGCAGACCGTATTGTTGGCGGGCTTTAAACAGAATCAGGTTCGCACTGACATTGGCCATCACATAAGCCGCAGGAATCCATGCCACCTCAGAGGGTGTTAGTCCATATTCACCCTGAATTAAGGGTAAATTTGCGGTAATAAAACCGTTACTGAGACTTGCAGATAGTGCGACAAACAAACCAATAAAAAAATATATGAAGCGCTTAGGTGTTGAGTGCGCAATCACGGCAGGAGAGCCAGGCAGGGTTGGTTTTTCTTCAGCAGTCCAGTTTGGTGCAGGTTCGAGTAAACGCGGTGGCTGTGTCATGAATGGTGACCTTTATGCCCGAATACCATTAAGTAACAACTCAATGGCGCGTTGCGCAAGTTGTTGCTGCTCTATATCGGTCAGTCCCTGAAATGAAGTCCTTAAAATAGCCGTAATCATGGTGTAATCTTGGGTGGTCAAATCGGGGCGACAAACGCCGTATCGAATGGCTTGATCAATTAAAGGTTGTAAAATCGCATCGCGGCGTGCGTAGATATCGACCATGACGGGATCATTACGCTCAATCACCCGCCAATATTCCATCAGTGCAGTTAAATACGGTAAGTTATAGACATGGTTTTCAATTAAACGAATAAAACCATCTTCATACTGAGAAAATGCTTCAGCACGAACTGCAAGACGTTCCAAAGCTTGTTCCATCAATGCAATCACCAAGGCTCGACGGTCATCAAAATTACGATAAAACGTCGCTCGCCCGACATTGGCGGCATCAATGACCTGTTGTAAGGGAGCATTGATCCCGTGTGTACGAAAAACCTGAACTGCGGCTTCCAGCAATTCTTCACGGTTTTGTGCAGCACGCTGTTGACGACTGGTCATGGTGATTATTTCATTTAATTTGGAAGTACTATTATTTAACGGACAAAAGTGTCCGTTGTAAATATTTAATCCTGTAAGATTTTGTAAATTACTTTGTGTTTTTCTAATCTAAATCATTCATGTTGTTGTTTTATCTATGAATGGTTGATATTTATTTTATAAAGAAAATTCGCAGAGAACCATCATGTAGATGGATAAGAGTTGTAACAAAGTCGATAGGATTGGAAAAATAAAAGTGCTATGCTGAAAGAACAATAATGATAAATGAGGGGATATGATGAAAACTTTATCTACCCTAGTATTGGTTTTATTGCTCACTCAACTGACCGCATGTGATGCAAAAAAGGATTTGAATCAGCCTAGAACTGAGGCTCGTACCATGATTATTGGTGGAGTTCCTGTGCATGATCGTGACTATAAACTTCCATCACAAGAAATGGCTTTTAATCAGAAAACGCCTCCACAGGCTGATACGTACTAATAGGTGAAAATAGGGAGGCATATTGTCAGTACATGGTGGTGCAATGTGCGATGTGCAGTATAAAAGATGCATTGTGCTACGTCAGATTTGTAAAAATGTGAAGTAGACGTCTTACTTCCTGCAAACGTTTGTTGAATTAAAGCCTTACAAACGTATAAAAGGCCTTGTACTCGCCCAATATGCCCAAACTGCTATGGCTCAAATTGGCTAGATCAGTTCGATTTGCCAATTTGAAGCTTGAATCTCTAAGTTATTTTGCCTGAGTTCCTGGCTAATTGCATCGGCTTGTTTTTGCAAGTCTGCAACCGTAATGGTTTTAACCCAGCGAATTTCACTCGAACTATAACGACCATTTTCACGTCGTGAGCTGTCGATAGCCTGTTGAATAATACGATGCTGTTGTGTGAGCAAATCACGTGTGTTTAAAACACTGAGCATGGATTGACCCGTGCTGGTTTTAGCTTGAGCATTGGTCGCATGAATTTTTTCAATCAGATGATGTAACTCTGTATTCACACTAAAGGCCTCACCCATCAGCGCATTCGGGTCTTCACTCAGTTCATCGCCTTCTTGGATTAGCACATTATTGTTGATGCGTTGTTGTAAAGAGGCAAGTTTGGTTTGTAAATCACTACGCAATAAAAGTGCTTCTGCTAGTTTCATAGATTTGTTTTTAAAGTTTTAGATGAGTCTTATGCTGCATCTGTACAGTCAAAGCTTCAAGTGAGTTTTGTAATTTTTATGAAATCTAAAATCATGAGAAAACGATAGAAAAGCACTTAGTCAGTTTCGGTATTTTATTTAAAACGTGGAGATGTTTTCCTATGTTGATTAGTCAATTTATTTACTAATGAGGTATAAAGTTTTATCTAATTTTTCTTTTTATCCAATTTAAAATTAGGTGCGTACACGGCCTCAACTTTCAATAAAGTATAAAAGGTGTTTGTGTAGGCAATACCCTTACTTTTGATAGGCCAAAAGTAAGCAAAAGCCTTTGTTATCCATACATAACATCCCTATTATGATGGATAACGTGTGGCATCCCTGCCACACTCGCGTATCCAAACGTTGCTTAAATTAAACTATGTAATAGTAGCGACATAAAGGTGCTTTTATCGCTATAGATTAAAAGCTTAGTGGAACACGGTTTCCAAAGCTTTTAAACCGACTTTTGGATCAAGCAGACCGTTGTAAATTTCAGGGATTTCACGTTCGACCCCAAAGAATTCATAAATGGCAAGCATCGCTCCACGAACTGAATATTCCACAGTAAAGACCACGTCATCTTCAATTTCCACAAACTGTCCAAGGAAGGCAAAGTTTTGTGAGCCTTGTGGAATTACCTGTGGACGATCCCCCGGTTTACGGCAGGCGAATAGGGCAGAGGCATATGGCATCATGGCAGTGGTTACATTGGTGGTTGCCAAAACATGATCTAAAATGTCGTCAAAACCGAGCTGTTTAATCAGTTCTGTTAGAATTTCTTGCCCTGTGGCTTCGGACATTGGTTTTTTGATGTAATCGCCTATATGGTCAATTTGGAAACCGTAGCCCCATAAGGTATATAAACCTTCAGGTAAGTCAGCAAAGTGTGGCTGTGCAGGAACCACAATGGATAAATGCCAACCTGACTCATACCAAGTCATCAGTGCGCCAGTGCCTGGTTCATTTCCCGTATAGTCAATAATACGTTTAAGCAACACGTCATCTTTCATAGTTAGCGTGAAAGACTCCCACTTATGTTCATCGACATTGCCATAAAAAGTCATTGGACGGCCAAAGTCTGGGGCTTTTTGTGCCAAAGTTTCCCAAAGTGTCCAGCCATGGTCTTCTCGATTACGAACGAGGGCAGGCACGTCATGATTACCGCCATAACGCGAATCTGCGGTAATGGAACCTAAAGTGAAAATAGCTAAATCATTGGCTTTCAGATTAATTTGCTCTGAGCCTTCAGGCAATTGTACATATAGTCGTGACGCATGGCGTTCTTGAGTTTCAGCATTGGTAATGAAGTCCGCATCTGTGACATAGTGTCCAAAACGTACATCTACACCTTGTGCGACTAGCCAACGCTGTAAGGGCAGGATCATTGAATCATATTGGTTGTACTTGGTCCGTTTCACACCTGCTAAGGTATGAATGCGTGGCAATTCTTGAATAAAACGCAAGAAATAGCGTCTTAACTCTGCTGCACTGTGCCATTTTTGAAAAGCGAAAGTCGTGCGCCACATGCGCCAGAAATTGGTTTCAAAAAAGGCCTCATCAAAAAACTCATCAATGCGTCGGCTGCCAATTTTTTCTTCTTTTGAAGCCAATAGGCGCAACATCTGTGCACGATGTAGCGTATTCAGGCCAAGCTTTGCCGCATCCCCAATGACATGTTCAGCATCAATTAAACGTGCATTGGCGTGGGTTTTTACTTTTTCATTAAACTCACGACATTCTTCACGAACGGAAATGTCTGGATTTTCCAAAGATGGAATACTGGAAAATAAGTCCCATAGGCACAAATAAGTTTCATCGGTCAGCATTCGCCCACCACGTGTTACCCAAGCTTGCGCGGCATGCGGTGTATGTCCGCCGTCCATTGAGCCGCCTGAAATATCGAGTTCTTCTAAAATATGGATATTTTTGGCAGGGACTTTGGCATCACGGATCGCAAATGCAGCAGCAGCCATACCTGCAATACCACCACCAATGATCCAAAGATGGGACTGCTGTGCGTCTAATGGGGGGCGCTTCTTATTTTGCATGGTTCACCTTTAATTATGATGTTAAAAATTATGAAGTTAAAAAATGTGGTTTATAGAAATAAAACCTTATAAATAGTAAGTCTTTTTATATATGAAAAATGTATGAAAAGGGAAGCAATCCCCCCATTATATTTTGTAATCAAAAATAAGCACATGATGGCTATTTTTAATACACATTTGTCTTTTTATTAAAATTGAATATGATCTAAATAACTGATTTTGCATTTTATTGTTGAGTAATTGCTCTATTGTTGTTTTCACTATGGCCTATGCCGATTTTCTATTAAAATAGGCTTTTTATTTATCATTAAAAAATATAATGGACGTACATGCTGCGGCTTGATCACGATATAAATGTGAAAAATAACTGATAAAGTGAATATCGTAAAAACTTTGTTTAGCGTAAAATCGCAGCTGATCAAATTCTCTCAATTTAGAGGTCACTCTTGGAATCATTTTGGATTTTGGGCTCGATTGCCTTTGCATTAATGTTAGGCGCAATGAGCCCTGGACCGACGTCGATTTATGTAGCAAAAAATTCGATTGCGATTTCTCGAAAGCATGGCCTATTTACCGCACTAGGGACTGGAACAGGCGCAGCTGTTTTTGGTCTGTTGGCTGTACTTGGCTTACAAGCCTTTTTGTTGGCAGTGCCGTCAGCGTATTTGGCCTTAAAAATTTGTGGTGGGATCTATTTGCTTTGGCTCGCGTTTAAAATTATTAAACACGCCAAAGAGCCAATTGAGGCAGATCATTCCAGCTCGAAAGCAATGACTTTACGCCGTGCCTTTATGACTGGCTTAATTACTCAGCTTTCCAACCCTAAAATTGCGATTGTTCTAGCCAGTATTTTTACTGCACTTTTACCCAAAGAAATCCCAACTTATTACTATTATGTACTGCCTATTCTGTGTTTCTTTATTGATGCGGGTTGGTGTTCCTTGGTTGCAGTGGCGTTGTCTGCTGAAAAGCCGCGCCGTGTGTATTTGAAGTTTAAAGCCGTATTTGACCGCGCAGCAGGGGCAGTGATGACGGTGTTGGGTTTAAAACTTATTTTTGGAATGAAGTGATAAGGGTTACAACAACAAAACTGGATTTTGTATAGGTAACTAAAAGCTAAATGGTTATAATCCCTTTGATTTTTTTAATGATTTTTAAATTAAAGATTTGAGGGATAAATTTTGAATAAATCTATATTTTTGGCCGTTTTGAGTGGCTTAGCATTATCTGCATGTTCAACAACAGAAACGTCAAAAACAATTCAATCACCGCAAGTAACAGCGGCAGTGGCGACCGTTAAATACGCTGGCACTAAAACGCCTGTTTCTGTAGGAAAATTTGATAACCGCTCAAGCTACATGCGTGGCATTTTTTCAGACAATGTTGACCGTTTAGGTGGTCAGGCAAAAACTATTTTAGAAACGCATTTACAGCAATCGGGTTATTTCTCTGTCCTAAACCGTGACAACCTGGCTGAATTACAACAAGAAGCAGTCTTTACTAAATCTTCTCAAGCCATCAAAGGCGCACGTTATGTATTAACGGGCGACGTGTCTGAATTTGGCCGTAAAGAAGTCGGTGATCACCAGCTATTTGGTATATTGGGGCGTGGTAAAACCCAAATTGCTTATGCCAAAGTGAACTTAAACATTGTCGATGTAAAAACAGCAGAAATTGTTCACTCTGTGCAAGGTGCAGGTGAGTATGCACTCAGTGAACGTGAAATTTTGGGTTTTGGCTCTACCGCTTCTTATGACTCAACTTTAAACAGTAAAGTTCTAGATTTGGCTGTACGCGAAGCGGTTAATAATTTGGTGTTGGATATTCAAACCAATAAGTGGTCTGCGCAGTAACTGGTTTGAATCAATGAAAAAAATCGTATTGGTTTTAGGTGCGATTTGCACCATGACTTTGGTGGGCTGTGTTTCAGCGCCAAAATCGTTATATAGCTGGGGCGAATATCCACAGCAAACTTATTTGATGTTGAGTCTGCCAGAAAAGACTTCTCCACAAGAGCAGATTGGCAAACTTGAAAAAGATATTGAAAAAACCAAAGCCAAAAATGCAGCCGTGCCTCCGGGCTTGTATGCACATTTGGGTTTGTTGAATTTAAATATCAATAATGGGCCACGTGCTGTTCAGTATTTTGAACTTGAACGTCAAACCTACCCAGAGTCGACAGTATTAATGGATCGTCTTTTGAAAAAAATGACAGCCCAGTCTGCGGCAGGGAGTGTGAAGTGAAACATTTCAAAAAACTATGCGTACTTGGCCTTGCAATGACACTCTTCACAGGTTGTGCTACGACACCAAAAAGCAATCGTGACTTATCTGCATATCATGCCAATATGCCAAAATCCATTTTGGTGTTGCCGCCTGTAAATGAGTCACCCGATACACGGGCAACTTATGGGTATTGGTCTACCGTGACTTTACCTGTAGCAGAAGCGGGCTATTATGTGTTTCCTATTTCTGTGGTCGATACGCTATTTAAAGAAAACGGCGTAACCAATGGCTATGATGCGCAGCAAATTCCAATTCAGAAACTCAATGAAATTTTTGGAGCGGATGCCGCACTGTATGTCAAAGTTAAAGAATATGGTTCTAAGTATCAAGTGATTCAATCCGTTTCGACCGTCGCGGTCGAGGCAAAATTGGTGGATTTAAAAACCGGAGCATTATTGTGGGAAGGTCAGGAAAAAATCCAACAAGCCAATAATAATAGCAACGCGGGTCTGGTCGGGATGTTGGTGGGTGCCTTGATTGACCAAATTTCCAATCACTTATCAGACAAAGCCTATGTACTGTCTAACAGTGTGAGTACGCAGTTGTATGCTCCGCAGTTGATGCAGCAAAAAGGGTTGCTATATGGACCTCGTTCTCCGCATTTTGTACAAAATTCGATGAGTCCACAGCAGTAAAAAATAATCCCCTCAAATGAGGGGATTTTTATGATTTAACAAACTTATGTTTGGTTGAAGTGACTTTTAACTCTCAGCCCAAAGAAGAGAGGATTTTCGTATAAATTAATCCTTAAAATGCACAGGAATCCATTGATAGCTTTTTCCATCTGCTGAATAGATATGTCCAATCGCAGGAAATGGTAAGTGTGGTGCTGCAATGGTTTGCCCGCCTTTTGCATATTCAGCAAATTGCTTTAAGCGGGTTTGCACTGCTTTTTTCGGATCGATGTCATAATCAATAGCGGTTTCTGGCTTGTCGAATTGCACAGTATGAGAGTGCACAATATCACCAATAAAGACCACCGTTTCATCTTTGGTTTTTAGCTCATAGCTAAAATGTCCCGGCGTATGCCCCGCGGTATTAATGACTTTAAAGCCCTGAACTTGATCGCCCAATTGATACGTTTTGAAGCGTTGTTTGGCTTGATAGGGCGCAATGGCCTGTTTAATTTTTTCAACAGTTCCTAAGTAACCTGCTTGCTTTTCTTTCGGGAGTTTGTCGACTTGTTTCGGGTTTAGCCAATAGTTCGCTTCATCGTTCGAAACATAAACCGTTGCATTTGGAAAGTTTGCCACGCCATTTTGGCTAATACCACACACATGATCAGGGTGCAGGTGCGTCAGTAAGATGGTATCGACTTGTTCTGGTTGATAACCTGATGCTTTTAAGTTGCTCAATACTGAACCCAAATGTTCGCCAAAACAGCTCGCAGCGCCGCTATCCACTAAAACCAGCGAATGGCCTGTATTCACGAGGAAGGCATTGACAGAGGTTTGCACGCCTTTGGCTTGGTCGGCAGCGTATTTCTTTAAAATTTCATGTATTTCTTTTTCAGGAATATTTTGAAAGAGTTTAGGCGACATGAAGTTTGTGCCGTCTAACAGGGCGGTGATTTGTACATCACCCGCTTGGTATTGGTAAAAGCCTGAAACTTGTTTTTGTTGTGGAATTGGGACAGGTGGGGAAAGGGCGAAGGCTGAAACACTAATGAGACTGGAGCTAATTAAAGCCGAAGCAAGTAATTTATTCATTTATAAAGTTCCACGAAATTTGTTGAATTGCCTATTTTTTAGCATGTAAACTAATTTTTTTCATCTGTTTTTGAAAGGCTTATTTAAACTACTTACAGATGAGCTTTAAAAAAATTATGTTATTTTTTACAAAACTTTATGATTAGGTTCTTTATATAATGACACAAGAAAATTGGATTTCAGCTCCAAATAAGCATATCGAAGAATATCTAGATTACTACTTCGATGGGAAAAAGAATTTTCAATATGCTGTATTATTGAATGGAGCATGGGGGAGCGGAAAGACATGGTTTGTAAAAAAATATTTAGAAAAAAAGGAAGATCAGGGGAAGAAGATTTGTTATGTGAGTTTAAATGGAATTGCAAAAACCTCTATGATTGATGAAGCTATTTTTAAAAGTATTCATCCAATTTTGGGAAGCAAGGGAGCAAAATTAGCAGGTCAAATTTTAAAAGGTACATTAAAAACAACAATAAAAGTTGATTTAGATGGTGACAGTAAGTCAGATGGTAGTATCTCAGGCGGTATTCCCAAAATTGAATTGCCAGATTATTTAAAAATTAATGATAATTTCATATTAGTCTTTGATGATTTAGAAAGATGTGAATTAAAAAAAGAAGAAGTGCTTGGTTATATCAATTACTTTGTAGAGCAGGATAATATTAAGACGCTTATCGTATCGAATGAAGACGAAATCAAAGATAATGATGATTATGCTAGAAAAAAAGAGAAGTTAATTGGTGCGACTTTTAGTTATATAGAAGATCAAGATGTAGCGATTACAAGCATTCTTCAAGAAGTTGGAAGTGAAGAGTTACGTGACATTTTAATTTTAAATTTTGAATTAGTTGCAAATACTTTTAATCAAGTTGGATATAAAAATTTACGATCATTTAAGCAAACTATTTTTGATTTTGAGCGTTTTTATAAAAAAGAATATTTTGAATGGAAAGATAGTTTTTATCCTGAGATTTTTGAAAAAATTTTAAGGGCTTTTTTGATTCTTTCACTGGAAAATAAGAAAGGAATATTCCATAAACAAATATTAAATTTTATACCTGATTTAGATGGAAAATCGAATCAGAAGCCTGTAGATAAAATTGCAGAAGCGATATCAGGTTTTAAAGGTGATGATGCACAAAAGTTTAAGCAAAAGTATCAAATGAACCTTAATGAATTTGTTTTTTCAAAAGAATTATGGAGTCAGATTCTAAATAAAAATATTATTACGGATGCTTTAATTGAAACTGAGTTGTATAGGGCATATTTTCGATTAAAGGAAGATTATCCAATATGGCTCAAACTTTGGCATTATTTAAATTTAACTGATGAAGAATTTTTTGAATTAGTACAACAAGCGAAGGAAAGTATTGAAAAATCAGAATTAACCAATGTAACTGATATTCTTCATACTGTCAGTATGTTATTGTACTTTAAGGAAAAAATCTTATTTTCTTTTCAGTCGAAGACTTATTAGTATTAGTAGTTAGTCAATATAAAAATATTGTAAATTTACAGGAAAATATTAAAAAATTTGATTACTTTGGTATTAGTGAGGAGTCTGGTGGATATGGATTATATGCTCGTGAATTTCCCATTTTTAAAAAGTTTATAGAGGATCTTGCTCAAGCATATGAGGATAAATATGTTGAAAAAAATATAGAAAGAGTACAAGAATTATTGTCCCTAATGGAAAATGATAGTTATGAGTTTCATCAACAGATCACGAATAAATACTATGATTATCCAATCTTGAACTCATTAGAAGCTATAGATTTTCTAGATCAACTTTTAAGAATTGACTATAGAAGCGCAATGTATGCAATAGACGGTTTAAACTCACGATTTACAGTACATTCCCAAAGTGCAATATATTTACAAGAGGAAAAATGGTTTGAAAAAATCATTGAGCTCGCTACTCAAAAATTAGTTTCATCTCCAATGCTAGAAAAGCATAAAATTCAAGATAAATTTTTACCAAAATTGCTTGAAATAAAGGAACAGGCATATAAAGGCTAATTTTTAGCTATATTTAAAAAATGAATTGAAATGCTATAAAAAAGCCCCTACAACGTAGAGGCTTTTTTCATCTAAGATCTAAATCTTAAGATACTTTATCACCAGCTTTAGCACCAGATTCAGGTGAAATCACCCAAACACCTTCGCCATTACCTGCTGCAAGCACCATACCGTTAGAAATACCAAAACGCATTTTACGTGGTGCAAGGTTAGCGACCATCACCACCAATTTGCCTTTTAAGTCTTGAGGTTGGTAGAACTCACGAATACCACTGAATACATTACGAGGTTCAGCTTCACCAACATTTAAAGTCAGTTGAAGCAATTTGTCAGAGCCTTCGACCGTTGCAGCTTCTAAAACTTCAGCGACACGTAGGTCAACTTTCATAAAGTCTTCAATACCAATCACTTCTGCCTCGCCAACTTTTGGCTCAGGCTTAGTCGAAGCTTTCTTTTCTTTCTTCTTCTCAACTTTTGCAGGTTCAGCCGCAGCCGCTAAAGAGTCTTTAGAAGCATCGACCATTGCCGCAACCGCTTTCGGGTCTACACGTTGCATTAAAGGTTGGAACAATGCAATTTCATGATCAACCAATGCTGTTTGAGCAGAAGCGAAGTCAAAACGGTCTAGCTTTAAGAACTCTTGCACTTGAGCTGCTAAGGTTGGAAGTACAGGCGCAAGGTACACAGCCAATTGACGGAATAGGTTAATCCCCACCGAGCATACATCATGTACTTGTTGTTCTTCGCCTTCAACTTTCGCTAAAGCCCAAGGTTTTTTCTCATCAATATATTGGTTGGCTTTATCTGCAAGCGCCATGATTTCACGAATCGCAGCAGAGAACTCACGTGCTTCATAAGCTTTCGCAATTGAGTCGCCCGCATCGATAAAGCTTTGTACCAATTCAGGCTCTGCACAAGTTGCTGATAATTTATTATCAAACTTGGTGTTGATGAATTTTGCACAACGGCTGGCAATGTTGACCACTTTACCAACTAGATCTGAGTTTACTTTCTGAACGAAATCATCCAAGTTTAAATCAGAATCTTCAACTTTATCAGACAGTTTAGACGCGAAGTAATAACGTAAATATTCAGGGTTTAAGTGCTCTAAATACGTTTCAGCCTTGATGAATGTACCGCGAGACTTCGACATCTTCTGACCGTTCACCGTCAAGAAACCATTGACGAATAAACCTGATGGCGTACGGTAGTTTGCACCTTCTAGCATTGCAGGCCAAAACAGCGCGTGGAAGTAAACGATGTCTTTACCAATGAAGTGATAGACTTCTTTGTCAGAGTCTTTCTTCCAAAAGTCGTCAAAACTTAAATCAGGACGTTTAGCTTTGATATAGTTTTCAAAACTCGACATATAACCAATCGGCGCATCGACCCAAACATAGAAATACTTGTTTGGCGCATCTGGAATTTCAAAACCGAAATACGGTGCATCACGTGAAATATCCCAGTCTGATAAACTCGCTTCAAACCATTCATCCAGTTTGTTGGCAATTGAAACTGGTAGGCGACCTTGGTCACGCGTCCATTTTTGTAGATATTCTGAGAAATTCGGCAGTTTAAAGAAGTAATGATCTGAAGATTTCTCTACAGGCGTCGCACCACTTAAAGTTGACTTTGGGTTTAAAAGTTCAGTCGCGTTGTATGTTGTACCGCAGACTTCACACGCATCGCCATATTGATCTTCCGATTTACATTTCGGGCACGTGCCTTTAATGAAACGATCCGATAAGAACATGCCTTTTTCAGGGTCAAAAAGCTGGTTGACAGGACGGATGGCAATATTGCCTGCTTCACGGTTTTTCACATAAATTTCAGATGCGCGAACACGGTTTTCATCACTATGGGTTGAATCATAATGGTCGAAATGCACACCGAAACCATCAAAATCACGGATGTGTTCTTTTTGTACGTTGGCAATTTGATCTTCAGGTGAAATACCATTGGCTTCGGCACGTAGCATGATGGCTGTACCGTGAGCATCATCCGCACATACATAAGTCACATCGTGTCCCATTGCACGCATGGCACGAACCCAAATATCTGCTTGGATATAACCGAGTAAGTGTCCCATATGGATGGGGCCATTGGCGTATGGTAGGGCGTTAGTGACTAAAATATTACGCACGGATATGACTCTCTCATTCGTATTTTATATAAGGTCAACGATTTTACCTTAGATAGCCGCGACTTGCACAAGTGAATCGGTGAAAAGTTTTCAAATGAGACTAAAGCCCATATGAATTGATCGCTAGATTGAGTATCCATCGCTAATTTGAGCAAAATAATGAAAAAATCATGGGAAATACATGGTCTAAAACGGCATAAAGCAGCTTGTTCATCTTTTAATAAAAGATTGAATGGATTGCTCAAAACTCAAATGATGGAACTTAAAACTAATGCGTATTTTCTCTATATTCATACGCCATTAACAGCGATAATACGTGCATTCAGCCCGTTTTTAAGAGTATGCCGTCCATGATCGATGATGATTTTGATTTCGACCAACCTGTGACCCGAATTCCGCAAAATCCACAAGCGACCAAACTATTGGGCAATCGACTTTTACAACAAGCTGAACAATACCTTGCTGCAATGGGAAGTCGTGCGCATACACAATTGGTCGAGTCGCTCCGTCAGCTCGAGTCTGAAGATGCGTATTTTGCAATCATGGCTGATCAGCTTGAGTACGAAAGTGATGAACCCATTGCCAATGATCTGCTTAATCTGTTGTATTTTTGGCAAATGGCGAATGAAAATGAAGCAGATATTGCAGCGTTTCAATTGCCGAATTTAATCCAGACTGATTATTTTCAGACGGCTTTATTTGAAGCTTACGATGCAATGAATTTGGGCGTATTCCAAGCTCAGCGTCGCAACGTGATTGAAGAAATCTTAAAACTGTATCAACAGCAGTGCTATGCAGGGTGCATTACAGTTCTTTATGGTCAAATTGAAGGGATTTTGACGGATGCGTTGATTGAACAGGGGTATTTACAGCAAAATCAGACCAAGTTTGTCGATGTGTATAAAATTGTGCCGGGTCTAAAAGGGCATGAAGTCAAAAGCCTATGGCATAAAGTTAAAATTGCCAGTGAAATCAATCCGTATTTTCTGAGCCTTGAAGCATTGAAAATGGATGCGAGTTCAAGTGTTACGGCCAGCCGTCATAATATGGTACACGGTGCAGACGTGACTCATTTTACTCAAGCACGCAGTTTCATTCTATTTATTTGGCTGTTTGCAGTCATCAGTTTTATAAGTACATTAAAGCGTTAGTCTCTTCCGTTGAGTGGTACAGGATGGTGTTTAAATTGATGCATCCTGTACAGCTATTGTTTCCAAATGATGCAAATGAGGTCAGCACTTAAAAAGCAAGGTATAACTCTGAGTTAAGCAAAACTTTAAATACGAAAGAGGGCTGTGACATGACGAATGACAATAAACTCGATGATTTAAAAACCAAAGCGACTGAGTTGGGTGAAGACTTGAAGTTGAAAGCTCAAGCGGCAAAACTCGAAGGCGAGAAAGTGCTGGAAGATGTCAAACATCAGGCCACTGAAGCCAAGCTTGATGCTGAAAAGCAGCTGACCGACTTAAAGCAGAACGCAGCAGAAAGTAAAGCCGAAGGTGATGCAGCTTTTGAGCAAAAGTTGGAGTCTGCACAAGCCAAAGCCGAGCATGCGAAACAAGTTGCGCAGGAAAAATTGGATCATTTTAAAGTTGAAGCAGGGCATAAACTGGATGAGGCAAAACTTAAAGCCACAGAGTTAAAGCATGAGGCTGAAATTAAACTGGAAGAATTTAAGGTGCAAGCCACTGAAAAGTTTGACGAGTTGAAAAAGAAAGCCACAGAAACACTGCAAAAGTTTAAAAAAGACGACCAAGCTTAATCCGTCCGAGATGGCGAATGTCGGCCTTAAATGTTCGCTAATACTATGGCGTAGACTGTGTACTCAGTGCAGGGTCTGCGTCCAAGTTAAACCACATGATGCTCTGAATTTGATTGTTCACGGTGCGGATGGTATAACGATAGTTTGCAATTTCATATACATATACCGTCTCAAGTGGGCTATTCGGTGCACTGCTGATTGGGGTAGAGGACATAGAAATGGGCGATAAATCGATTTTTTTCTGCATGTCTTGAACTTGATCACCGATAGTCACCGTTTGACCCGCAGGGGTTTTAAATGAATTGGTTGACGTGTCTGCAAAACTAAAGCTAGATATGGTGCAAGCCAAAACAACCACGGCCCAAAGTTTCATTATTTTCTCCCCAAATCGCGTCAAGATAGAACAATAGAATATAGATATTTTGCTATGCAATAACATCACCTTAATTAGGGAGATTGGATTTTATTTACAATTCTTTACGTTCAAATTTGATCCAATTCACCGATTTTATTTTTTCAGTTAGCTTAAGCGACTAAGCTTCGCCCTTTGATATTCAGCGTATAAAACCAACTAAAAAGCTAGGAATACTAAATTTCATGGCATAATCCATAAATACTGAACTTAACCTAAGTTCGTTTTGTGGTTAAACTATAGCATTCAGCTGAATACTCGAATTTGGAGTACATATATGTCGTGGCTTTCTTCTCTTAAATCAGTTTTTTCTCCTGCGCAGGAGGTAAAGGAAGAAGAAATCCAAACAGTACTGCAAAACTATATCTTGCCCAATTCAAACCATGCGTTGAAAGACCGCATTACTCAAGTGAATGTGCAGGGCAATATTCTGCAAATTACCATCAATACTTTTCCTGCCGAAGCCAATGATTTACAACAGATTCATGATGATTTGGCGGTTGCGCTTGAAGCATGCGGTATCAAAGAATTAAACATGCATGTGATTCAACAAAAAACGGGACATAAAGAAAAGTCAGGCGGCTGTGGACATCAGCATGCTGAAGGTGAGAGCTGTTCAAGCCAAGCAAAAGAGGCTGCACCGAAAAGCAATTTACCCCCAGTGATTGATGCTTCAGGCTCAGCAGCCCAAGCTGCTGCACAACCCGTTGAAACTGATCCAAACAATCCACCTATTCAAAAAGCAGCGCCACAACAACGTGATGTGCCGAAGCATCCGCGTATTCAAAATGTGATTTTGGTGTCCTCGGGCAAGGGGGGCGTGGGCAAATCCACCACCACGGTAAACCTTGCACTTGCTTTGCAAAAGCTAGGCTTAAAAGTTGGGGTCTTAGATGCGGACATTTATGGTCCAAGTATTCCGACCATGTTGGGCAATGCGGGCAAAACGCCGATGATTGAAGCGGAAAATTTTGTACCCTTAGATGCCTATGGTTTGGCCGTGTTATCGATTGGGCATTTAACAGGTGATCATAATACTCCTGTGGCTTGGCGTGGGCCGAAAGCGACAGGGGCGTTGATGCAACTGTTCAATCAAACCTTATGGCCTGACTTAGATGTATTGATGATTGATATGCCACCGGGTACAGGTGATATTCAGTTGACGCTTGCGCAGCGTATTCCTGTGACAGGTGCAGTGATTGTAACCACACCGCAAAACGTGGCACTTATGGATGCGACCAAAGGCATTGAGTTATTTAACCGCGTACATATTCCAGTTATGGGTGTTGTGGAAAATATGTCGACCCATATTTGCTCAAATTGTGGATTTGAAGAGCAAATTTTTGGTACGGGCGGTGGAGATCAACTGTCGGAGCAATACACTATTCCGCTTTTGGGACGTTTACCTTTAAATGTACAAATCCGTGAAAATGCAGATGCGGGTAAGCCTTCTGTTTTAGTGGAAGATAGTGCAGCAGACAGCTATATGCAGATTGCTGAAAAAATTGCAGCCGCACTGCCTCAGGCTGAAAAAGACCAGACTCGTATTTTCTAAATCAGCCATAAAAAAGCCCAATCTGTTGAGTTGGGCTTTTTTTTTTGCTTTTTTAGGACAGTGAATAGGACTGATTTTGTTTTTTGGCTTGCATAATATTAATGCTGATCGCAATCACCACCATCACAATCCCGATAATATCAGTCACAGTTTCAGGGATAATCATACATAAAGCACCTGCACCTAAGAAAATCCGCCAGAACCAATTCAAACCAATTTTAAAGTAACCTTCAACTGCTGCACCCAGTGCCAAAATACCGACTACTGAGGTAAAGACAATACTCACAATAGTTGTCCATGCAGGAAAGGCAAACTCACGTGCATTGACTGCGACGTTGGCCGTATCAATCATCAGCATGGCAGGGTTATAGACGAACAGGAACGGGACAATGAAACCAGCCAAAGAGAGTTTCAAGGCTTGGAAACCTGTGCGCATTGGGTCGCCCCCTGCGATTCCCGCACCTGCAAAGGCGGCTAAGGCGACAGGGGGAGTAATATTGGCAAAAAGACCAAAGTAGAACACAAACATATGAGCCACCAGCGTGGGAATATCAAAGTTTGCCAAAGCAGGTGCAGCCATAGTCGCGGTAATGATATAGGCTGGAATCGAAGGAAGTCCCATACCTAAAATCATTGATGCAATCATGGTAAAGAACAGCGTTAAAAATAGGCTGCCTGCACCGATGCTCATAATTGAGGAGGTCATGACAGAGCCAAAGCTGGTCAGGCTCACTACACCAATAATAATCCCCACCACAGCACAGGCTGCCATGACCGAAAGGGATTGTTTTGCACCATCGGCGAGCGCTTCTAATATTTCTTTGAAGCCCATACGGGTCGATTTGCGGAAACTCGCCACGACCACAGTTAAGACAATGGTATAGACCGCGGCATAACTGACAGGGATGGATTGAAAGAGGAAAAACACCAAGGCCACAATCGGAATAAGCAAGTGCCCTCGTTCCTTTAGGACATCTTTAACCCGTGGCAAATCTGCTTTCGGTACACCTTTTAAATTGTCTTTACCAGCACGGAAATGAACTTGCGCCATCACGCCTAAATAGTAGAGCAAAGCTGGAAGGGTAGCTGCAAGGGCAATGGTCCCATAACTGACACCCGTGGTTTCAGCCATAATGAAGGCACTGGCTCCCATCACAGGGGGTAAAATTTGTCCACCTACAGAAGCGCTGGCTTCAACAGCACCTGCAAAATTTTTGTGGTAGCCAATTTTTTTCATCAGTGGAATAGTGAATGAACCGGTCCCCACGACATTGGCCACCGCTGTGCCATTAATGCTGCCCATAAAGCCGCTGGAAATGACAGCAACTTTTGCAGGGCCACCTTGTTTATGTCCCGCAAGTGCCATCGCAAGATCATTAAACAATTTGCCCATGCCTGATTTCGCCAGAAAAGCACCAAACAAAATAAACAGAAAAATGAAAGTGACTGAAGCACCGATTGCGGAAGAATAAAGACCTTCAGTTTTTAAATACATTTGCCCGAAAATATCACTAATACTATATGGACGCGTCAATAAACGATCAGGGACCCAGTCATAGTGGCTAAAAAACGGGTAAGACAGAAAAGCTAAACCTAAAATAGGCAGCATCCATCCCATAACCCGCCGAGCGCCTTCAACCACCAGCACCACGGCTAAAATGGCAAAAACAATATCTAAAGTGTTTGGAATACCCCCACGCGTGGTCATAATGGCTTGATATTCTTTCCAAAGGTATAAAAAGGTTGCTAAAGAGGCTAGGGCAAGTAACCAATCCAACCAAGGGATGCTTTGTCGTGAACTGGACTGACGCGCAGGATAAAGTAGAAAGATTAAAACCAAACCAATAGCGACATGGGCGGAACGTTGAATCAGTTCGGGGAGTGGATTAAAGGTAATAAATAAATGAAATAAGGAATAGAAAATAGCAATCGCCGCTATAAACCATGCCACAGATTTGTTGCTTGGGGTACGAGTCACTGACTCACGATCAAATTTTTCTAAAATGGCTTGTTGTTGTTGCTCATCTAATTGTTCAGGGGTAACTTTGTCTTCATTTTGAGTCATCGGCATTCTCCGATCTGCCATGCTTTCCACAAGGGCTGTTGTTGTGCTGTAATTTGCACCAAGGTGTAATCTGGATATTGTTGAAAAATGGGCCAGACGCTCTGGTGAATAATGATACTGCCTTGCATATTCTTGGAAATGATCCAGTTGATTTGATCAATTCGCCGATTAACTTTCATTCTGACCATACCGTCTTTTTGAAAGATGATGGGATAGTCATTCGGTGTGCCTGCACCGAAAGAAATCAGGTCGGTGTAGCGCAATATAAAGTGCTGTTGCTCCCGTTGATAGTTTTCAATCCAACGAGTTTTTTCAACTGAATGTTTCCATTGCAAACTAAATTGTGCTGTTGAAATTCGGCACTGCATTTGAGCAACAGTCACTTCGCTATAGCGAACAGGCAAGAACAGTAGCCCGCATAAGCCGAGTAGAAAAAGTGCAGTAAACACTGCACTTTTTTTCAGCTTCATTTTTTCGCTGCGAGTTCGTCGTAATAACGCTTAGCCCCAGGGTGTAGCGGAGCAACCACGCCTTTTTGAGCCGTTTCCAGATTAATTTCTGTCGCTGCCTGATGTGAGTTGGCCAATTGTCCTAAACTATCAAAGAAGGTTTTGGTCAGTTTATAAACATCATCTTCAGAAAGATCGGAACGTACCACTAAAGCATTCATAATGGCCGCAGTTGGAATATCTTCTGCATTACCATAAGTGCCTTTCGGAATATTCAGAGATAGGAAATAGGTTTGGTTTTTGGCGATTTGTTTCACTTTCGCCGGATCGATCCCGACCAGTTGTAAATCGAAACCTTGTTGCAGTTCCATTAAGGATGAGTTGGGGATACCACTGGTTAAGAATGCAGCATCAATTTTTCCACCCTTTAAAGCATCCGCGGCTTCTGCATAGCCTAGATAATCGACCTTCACGTCATTGTAAGTAATACCAAAACCATTTAAGAGGGTGCGCGCATTAACTTCAACCCCTGAGTTTTGGGCACCGACGGCAATGCGTTTACCTTTTAAGTCTTCAAGCTTTTTAATGCCTAATTTTTTTGACGCCACAATTTGCACATAGTTGGGATAGAGTGCTGCAATTTGTTGGACATTCTCAATTTTCCCACTGGCAAAACTGCCTGTGCCATTCAGTGCTTCAGTTAAGCTGTCACTCATGACAAAAGCCATTTCGACTTTTTTCTGTTTGAGTAAGTTCAGATTTTCTACCGATGCACCTGTGGTTTGGGTTTTTGAATTTACACCGTAGGTTTTATTATAAATTTCAGCCAAACTGGTGCCAATCACGTTATATGGGCCAGATGCACCACCTGTCGCTATGTTGACAAATTTACTTTGGAGTTTGTCGGATGCTTGTGCACTGGTTTCAGTTTGAGCATCGGCTGAAGTTGCGGTTTTATTGTCACTTGAGCATGCTCCTAGACCTGCAAGTGCAATTGAAAGTAGCGTGAGTTGAGTCCATTTTTTCATATACTTTTCCTCGTTTTATTATCTTCAAAGCCATTCACTTGGCTCTTTTATCCTTGACTTAGCGTGATCAGATTGATGAATAAAAATACGCATGTTTTAAAAAGTAACTGATTAAAAATCATTTGAATAGTTTTTTTTCATTAGGCATGTCTATTTGATTTATAAAATCATTGATTTGAAAAAAGAATAAAGCATGTGGCGTCATTTTTATGAATGCTAGATTGGGTAAGGGGCTTATATGTTATTTATGTTAAGTATTGAATGAAAATTAAAAAAACTGTTATCACGGTTCACTAAATTTGATTGCTTTCAGCAAGGCAAGTCATTACGCTTATAGCTATATATATGTGGGTCTGTGAATATGGTCACTTGGTTTTTTATTGGTTTAGTGATAACCATTCTTTTAACTCCAGGACCAACCAATACCCTACTTGCCTCTTCGGGCATTCAAGTCGGTATTCGTAAATCTTTGCGTCTCATTCCAGCAGAAGCTTTTGGCTATCTCATTTCAATCACCGCATGGGGCTTCCTTATTGGAAAAGTGTCCGTACACTTGCCTTTATTGCCGACTATTTTAAAACTGTTCAGCGCAAGCTATATCATTTATTTGGCCATCAAATTATGGCGTACAGCCGATGCTGAAGTGAGTTTTAATCAACCGACTATTCGGGCGCGTGAACTGTTTTTGGCAACGTTATTGAACCCTAAAGCATTATTGTTTGCTTCAGCCATTTTCCCAACCATTGCGTGGACAAAACTAGATTATTATCTGTCACATATGTCGCTGTTTTTGGTTTTGATTGTTCCAATTGCTTTCTTTTGGACTTTTATTGGATCAATTTTAGCGAGCAATAAAATTCGTTGGCTGAACCAATCTAACCTGCAAAAAACAGCGTCGCTGGTTTTGATGAGTTTTTCGATTCCGCTGAGCTATTCTGCGATTTTAAGTTTTTAATTTAGTAATTAAAGACAGAAATTTTGCGAACTTAAACGCGCTTATTTTCATTGAAAGCGATTTCAGTTAAAGTACAACGCAATTATTGAAATTAAGCTTTTTTGGAAAGAATAAATGGCTATTAAGTCCGATCGTTGGATTCGCGAAATGAGCGAAAAACACGGCATGATCGAACCGTATGCAGAAAACCAAGTTCGTTTAGATGAAAATGGTCAAAAACTCATTTCTTATGGTGTGTCGAGCTATGGTTATGATGTTCGTTGCGCGCGTGAGTTTAAAGTTTTTACCAATGTTCACTCGGCAATTGTAGATCCAAAAAACTTTGATGATAAAAGTTTTATCGACATTGAAGCTGATGTTTGTATTATTCCGCCGAACTCATTTGCTTTAGCACGTACCGTTGAGTATTTCCGTATTCCACGTAATGTGTTGACTGTGTGTTTGGGTAAATCGACCTATGCACGTTGCGGTATTATCGTAAACGTCACACCACTTGAGCCTGAGTGGGAAGGTCATGTTACTTTAGAGTTCTCGAACACAACCAATCTTCCTGCACGTATTTATGCAGGTGAGGGTGTTGCACAAATGTTGTTCTTCGAATCTGACGAAGTGTGTGAAACATCGTATAAAGACCGTGGTGGTAAGTACCAAGGTCAAACAGGTGTAACTTTACCGAAGACCTAAGTTTTTGATATTTAAGAAAGCGGATCATTGATCCGCTTTTTTTATGTCAATTCATTCATCGGAAAATAAATATTATCGGACAGTTGGTTTTGCATTTGTGCTGAGTTTCAGCATAATCAATTATGAAATAGAGTGCTTTGGTTGACGCAAATAAAAATTATAGTGCGCAGAGTAGAATGCCAAGCAAAGGATGCAGTACATAAAGATGCGGAGCATCGAATAATAAGGATGGTCGAGATGACGAATCGTATATATCCCGCAGGATTGAAAAAATCCTGTTTAGCTAGTCTTGTCGGACTCATGCTTGCGCAGCCTACATTTGCCCTTGAGTCACTTTCCGATGAATATCTAGCGGATACTACAGGTGAAGGCATTGCTTTACTTCCTGAAAACTTCAAGATGGTGTTCCAAGGGGCTAATGATCTCTCCACTGCTTCTAGCTACAACCGTGGCGTGGCCAATCCACAACAATACGACACGGGCTTTATTCGTATTATTCCTGTGGGTGAGAACTATTCCAAGTATACCGACGCAGATGATCTGAGCACGAAACGAACCAAAGCAGACATCTTTATTTATGGTTTAGCGCTTTCGCGGTCTGATAATAATGCCAATAGCCGTTTCAGTAATCAGGGCTTCACATGGGGAAGCGATGTTAATCCTTGGTTATTTCGCGCTGGCACAGCCACGGGGATTAAACAGTTTCATCAGTCTAATGCAAGTTCAGATGTAAGTTTTTTAGGGCTAGAAGCGCCTTTAGCAACGGTTGTAACGAGTGATGCAGATAATAATATTAAATTAGGTCTATGGTGGGATGCTTTTTCACGAAGTTGGAACTCTCAAAATAAAGTGGATCCTATTACAGGTGCACCGACAACAACCAATGCGGCTGCGGATCCTGATTTAAGTTTAAACCAAAGAATACGTTTACAGGCAGTTGCCAACGGATTGAGTTTAAATGGCTCACAGGTTCGTATGTTTCAAACTCAAGCATCTACCCTAGACCAGCAAAATAAAACCTTTGGGATGGCAGCCTTACTTCGGATCAATACCAATGATGATCCATCTGGATTGGTCTATGCCAACAACGACGCAAATAAAGCGCTATTGAATGCTAAAGTCCTTCGACTGAGCACAGCTGCGACCAACGATGGTACGGCAGTCACACCTGCATTAGATCGTTCATTGGCTCCAATTTTTGATGCGAGCGAGGGACTCTATTTATACAGTCCAAATATTAACTTGGTCTTGGGTAATATGTATCAGCCTTTTGTTGTAGGTTCGGAAGGACGCAATATTATTCTCGAAGTCACGCGTATTCCGAATGTGCCTGAGATTTATAAGCAGATTTATACCTACTATCCAGATGTACAAGGTGGAAGCAGCACTGACTATAAAGGATCAACTTGTAATGTGGCTTATTGCGGTTCGAATTTTGTTCAAACTGGGGCAGGAAGTACCGCGATTCAATACCAAGGGAATAACGCAACACATAGCAGTATTTCGATTGGTAGTGTGACACGGGATCCAATCACCAATACGCTCAAAGCCAATACAGCCAATAATTCTACTGGGGTGGTATTTCGTGGGGCTGGAACTGCAGTTCCTGTGAATCTGGGTTCAGTTGCTATAGATGGTGTACTGATTCAACACTTAAAAATTAAGACCACAGGCTTATAGGACACTGACATGATGAAAAAATTATGTGTAACCATGTTGATGTCAGTATCCATGTTGTCTCAAGCGGGTTTGGTAGATTTGGATAATAAGGAACTGGTTGGTGTGACTGGGCAGGGCGGTGCAGATCTGAACTTAACCCTATCGATTAACCACCAATATGCCAATGATATGAGTTTAAATACGATCTCTAGGACGAATGGTGTAGATGCAAATGGGCGAGCTATTGTCACTGAAGCCTATTATCAAATGCGCGCAAATCAAGATTGCGCTTTATTAGAACTGTGTCGTATCGCTATTTCTCCAAATAATCATAAGGAAAATGGGCAACGAAAATGGCTGGTGTTTAAGCAGTTCCAAGGCACCATGCAAATTGATAAATTTTCGCTGGAAGGTACCACAATTCTGAATAAAGAAGGTAAGCCACAAACTGCGATGCTGTTAAAATTTTTCGATGATAAACCCCTTAAAATTAGAAACTTAGGTTTTGCCAGCC
This sequence comes from Acinetobacter sp. Gutcm_16, assembly GCF_028649355.1. NCBI lineage: Bacteria > Pseudomonadati > Pseudomonadota > Gammaproteobacteria > Moraxellales > Moraxellaceae > Acinetobacter > Acinetobacter sp. Gutcm_16. Next base: position 210,203 of record NZ_JAQSUV010000033.1, read on the forward strand.
TTTCAGTAGAAAGTGGTGAAAATGGATATTTCAATACCTCAACGTATAACAGTTATGGTACGAGTAAAACTGTACCCACTTTTGATAAAGGTCAGGAACAAGGTTTTATGGGCTTAAATGTTCACGGAAACTTACATCTGGATGGAAATCTAAAAATCTTTAGCTATAACTGTTCGGGCACTGCGGGTAGCCGCTGTTAGACATATAGTTTCAAAAGGATATTGAGATGCATAAAATAATAAAACTAAACCTTCTGACACTGTGTATTTGTGCAGCGAATCAAAGTTATGCATTACAAGCTTTGAATGATCAGATTTTAAGTGATGTAACGGGTCAAGATGGTATTTCAATTACCCATGAAGCTTCAAAAGTTGACATTAAACAATTGAATTGGGTCGATCCTGCGGAAGTCGGAAAAACACCGATAAAACTGGGTTTGCATAATATTGAAATGAAAACGGCAACTGGTTATAACAACATTAAAACCAAACTCGATTTTGATGTGGGAACAACACAATTAGCCAATGGTACGCAAGGGGTCGGCATTCAGCTCTCTGCCAGTGTGTCACCTTTTACCGCAACGGCTGCCCAAATCATGCTGATGTGTTCACCAAATTGTGCAACGGGTGAAACGGATCAAAATTTAGGAAGTTTTAAGCTTTCAACTATTTCACCTTTTGAAGTGTACTTAGCAACGACGAATGGTCTGTTTAACCGTGACTCAAAGGTGCATTTAGATTTTAAATTGCAGAATGCTAGTATTAGTTATGGACAAAATAATCAAGATTTAACCTTAAAAGATTTCAACTTCAATTTATCTGCTGATGGATACCTCTATATCGATGAAACGGAAGGTGTGGTTCTCACCTCCAAGGGTAGTGTTGGCGATAATATTGTTGTTTTAGGTCGAGTGGAAGATAAGACAGATGTACATGACAGCCGTGTAGGTAATGCCACAAATCCGGGGTTAAACGTTGATTTACGTTATGGCTCAGCAAACTCGACTCACCGGAACTTAATTCGGATAGGGGCATCGGGTGCATTAACCAATGGCAAGATCGCGTTGAATGCTGACCAAACTGGTGTTGCTAAGTTTAATACGGTCAACCGTGTTAACGGCAATGTTCAAGAAAATGAGGTGGTTGCATCTGCAGGTTATGGTTTTAAGAATGCGGGCGGCTTACATTTAAATGTATCGGCTGACTTTACTCGTGCAGGGAATAGTTTGCTCGGCGCTGCGACACCGACAACGTTTGAATTAGGGCATACTGGTACAGGTAGTTATGCCATCGAATTTTCAAACTTATCACCGCTGAATGTGCGTACTTCTACTGACCCCAATTCAGCAATAAACAGTCAAAATGCCTATATTGATTTTGGCCAGATTTATATCAATAACATTCGCACCAACTCAATGGGTTTTGTGGTCAATGACCAAATTAAGACGATATTGGGTGCGCAAAACTATGAACTGATTTATAACCCATCGCCAACGGGCAATGCTTCAAATATGGCTTTTATTGCTGTGCGTGGGCTAGATTTTCAAGCCATTGCACGTAAAGCCCGCTTTATTTCAGATAATTCTATTGCGGTAAACAATACTAACGAAGGGACATGGGGCTTAGGTATTCCGATTTATAACCTGAATGCCAATGCTGCATTTTTTGCCAAGAAATACACCAATACCGCTGGAACGGTGAAGGATGGCTTGGGCTATGATATCGCGGTATCAACTGATGGTTATGGTGAAGATAGTCAAGGCAACCCGAAAACAACGTCGATTATCGTCATTGATGGTGCGATGAGTAAGCATGGCGAAGAAGTTAACTACTATACAGGCTTACGTAATATTGACTCATATTTTAAAGCCAATGGTGTGATTGGCTTTAATGAAAATGAAATCTATATCAAAGCCGATAGCTTATTGTTTGCTGCCAATGCGGAAATCGCAATCGGGCAGCTTCCGGGTGCACTGTATAATTGTCCAGCAGGAGTAAATAGTTGTGCCAAAGAAGTCGTGCCGATTAATAACTTTGCCAAAAAAGATGATGTTCTCGCATCGATTGCTTTTATGTTAGATGGTAAAGGCGAACTCTTTATTATTCCAGGGCTTGAGGCTGTAGGCGGGACACCACAAAGCAACTATTTGTCATTTAAATCCAATTTTGAGTTTAATACGTTGAGTAGTACAGACCTGAGTAATGAAAGTAAAAAAGGCAGTTTTATTAGTTTAAGTAATACCGACAGTAATGGAACAACAACAAAAACCTCAAGTTTTAATTTAAACAAAATGCAGGGTCACTTGGGTTTGAATGGAAAAATTCATATGCAAAAGGACTCAGTTGTCATAGACAATCAAGTGCAATTTAACCATAAGGCATTAGCAGGTGGACAAGGAACTGCCTTTAGAACGGAAGTTGCATTGTCTCCAACGGGTACCATGCAGAAGGTTGCAGATATTGCCATTACGGGTGGGGCTATGCGTAGCACATTAGGGATTACGCCGCGCTAAAAAGAATGACAAGGAATAAATAAAATGAATAAGTCTTTAATTTCAATTCTAATCACAGCAACATTAGGCTTGAGTCAAAGTTATGCGATGACCGCGTTAAATGACGAGGAGTTGTCAGAAGTTGAAGGTCAATCTTTGATGAATCTAGAGTTTCAGCAGGGGACGAATACAACCGATGCACAAGGGAAAACATATAACCAATCAAACATTGGTTTTTATAAGTTGGCCCTAAGTGCAGAATTGGAGCTGAATGCCAATATTAAAAAGCTTCAATTGGGATGTGGTGGCGACAACAATTCCATTCGAGCCAACAGTTGTGATATTGATATCGATCATATTGGTTTAAGTGGACTACCTGATGATCCAAACTATACTTCTGATCAACGTGCAGCAACTTCGGCATTAATCACAAATCCATTTATTCAGTTTGCCATTAAAAATCCGACTTCAGCCGCAACACGTGAAGTACTCGGTTTTCGTGTCAGTGCTGAAAAGATTAAAGGTTTAATGACGCTTGGTACAGAGAATACTTCGACGCCAAATGGTATTAATACCTTTAGTGGTTATATGAAAACTAAAACAGCTTCAGGTACTGCTGTAACAGAAGCTCGTACTATGACGTATGCAGATACGGGTTTACAAATTAAAGGGAAGGTTACAGGAACAATTTTATTTATTCCGACAACATTGGATTACACATCTGATAATTATAATTTAACCCTGAGTTCAACCACAGCACCTTTTACGATTAATTCGACAATTGTGTCAGGAACTCGAATGAAAGATGTAACTTTAAAAGGAAGTGGTACTGTTGGACAAATCAATTTCTCAGGTCCTCTTACTGCAACAGTACTCGGCGGCGTGCCTCTGAATAAACAGGTAACAGGGAATATTACGGGATTAAAAACGGATATCACTGTGAATCAGAGTTTAGGTTTAATTCATGCGCTGTATTTAAACAATCCTGCATCACTATCTTTGCAATCACAAGATATCCTATGGACGGGGGCTGCAGTTGGTGCGAATAAAGGATGGTGGCTAGCGATGGAAGACGAAGTTGAACTTGGTAGCTTAAGTCCAACCACCAAAGTAGCAATTACCAATGAGGTTCTAAAACAAACCATTGCAGGGATTAATAAAGATTTAACTGAGCATCCAAGGCCATGTGGAGATTTACTTTTTCAGTGTGCTTTGGGGAGTGACTTAGCAGTTGGTAATGTTCCAATGAATTCTACAACTTTAGATTTCCCATTGACTAATTTAAGTTTACAAGGGCAAAACTTTAGATCGAACTGCTACGGTGGTTTAAAGTTCTGCTAAATATATATGATCCCATAAAAAATCCCGCATATATCGCGGGATTTTTTATTCTAAAATGAATTATTTTGCAATTTTCGCCAATAACTCTTCTTTAGAAATGTTTACAGATTCAGCATCACGACGGCCTTTATATTCAAAAGTACCTGCATCCAAGCCTTTCTCACCAATCACAATACGGTGAGGAATACCTGTAAGCTCAAGGTCTGAGAATTTCACGCCTGGACGTTCGTTACGATCATCCAGCAAAACATCATAACCTGCTGCCGTAAGTTCAGCGTACAGTGCTTCAGCTGCTTCCAAAGTGCGTGGAGACTTATGTGCATTCATCGGCACAATGGCAACTTCAAACGGTGCAATAGCTATAGGCCAAATAATGCCTTTTTCGTCAAAGTTTTGCTCAATTGCAGAGGCAACTACACGTGTTACACCAATACCGTAACAACCCATGGTGACAGTAAATGGCTTACCATCTTCACCTAAAACTTTACAACCCAAAGCTTCTGAATACTTTTGACCCAGTTGGAAAATATGCCCAACTTCGATACCACGTTTAATTTGCAGCGTACCTTTACCGTCTGGAGACGGATCACCCTCAACCACATTACGTAAGTCATAAACTTCAGTGAACTGTGCATCACGTTCCCAGTTGAGACCTGTCACGTGTTTATCAACCTCATTTGCACCTGCAACAAAGTCAGATAGTACTGATGCAGCACGGTCGACAATGACCGTTAAGCCTTTTTCAACTAAGCCTTGTGGTCCACAGAAACCAGCGGTTAAACCCAGTGCAGCAAGTTGTTCTTCTGTTGCAAAAGTTAATGGTGATGCAATGCTTGGATGCTTCTCCGCTTTAATTTCATTCAGCTCATGATCGCCACGTAAGAACAATGCCACTACCGGAGTTGCTTGGCCTTCTTCGGATGCAATACCTTGCACTAACAAGGCTTTTACAGAGTGTGCAGGATCAGATTTTAAGAAGTTAGAGACGTCTGCAATGGTTTTTTGATTTGGTGTATCGACAACTTCTAAAGCTTTGGTTGGCGCCGCACGTTCACCGACTAAAACGGCCTCAGCCATTTCAATATTTGCCGCATAGTCAGATTCAGTCGAGAAGGCGATATCATCTTCACCACTTGATGCTAATACGTGGAATTCATGTGAGCCTGAACCACCAATTGAACCTGTATCTGCTTGTACTGGACGGAAATCTAAACCTAAACGGCTAAAGATTTTGCAGTACGCGCCATACATGATGTCATAGGTTTCTTGCAGTGATTCTTGGTTTGCGTGGAAAGAATAAGCATCTTTCATGATAAATTCACGTGAACGCATTACACCGAAACGTGGACGAATTTCATCGCGGAATTTGGTTTGTACTTGATAGAAGTTTGCAGGCAATTGTTTATAGCTTTTGAGTTCATTGCGCGCAAGATCGGTAATGACTTCTTCGTGGGTAGGACCAAGCACGAAAGGGTTGCCATGGCGGTCTTTAAAACGAAGCAGTTCAGGGCCGTATTGGACATATCGACCAGATTCTTCCCATAAAGATGCTGGTTGAGTTACGGGCATCAGGACTTCGAGTGAACCCGCATTGTTCATTTCTTCATGAACGATCGCCGCAACTTTATTTAATACGCGAACGCCCATCGGCAGCCAAGTGTATAAACCTGAAGCCAATTTACGAATCATCCCAGCACGTAGCATTAGTTGATGTGAAATCACTTCTGCGTCATTTGGGGTTTCTCTTAACGTTGCAAATAAAAAGCGACTCGCGCGCATGGAAACTGTCCTAAAATTTTAAACTTTGAAAGTCAAAGATTATACGATAAAAAATGAGGAGGCATGTCGACACCACCTCAGAAAAATGTCGATTATTATGACATGATTTTACGGACTTGACGCAGCATAAAGTTCTTAAAGTCATCTAAATAGGTGAAGATCACAGGAACCACCACTAAGGTCAGTAGTGTCGATGTAATGACACCGCCGATCACTGCATGTGCCATCGGTGCGCTTTGTTCACCTCCTTCACCTAGTCCTAAAGCCAGAGGTACCATGCCCATTACCATAGCGCTAGTAGTCATCAAAATAGGGCGTAGACGGGTTTTACCCGCATCAATTATTGCTTGATTACGATCAACGCCGTGATCCATGGCTTTTTTAATGAAATCGATCAGTAGAATTGCATTCTTGGTCACCAGACCCATCAACATGATAATACCGATAATAGAAAACAAGTTCATAGTGGAGTTAAATAAGAAGAGCGCTAAAAATACCCCAATCAATGATAGTGGCAGGGAAGCCATAATAGCCGCAGGGTGAATAAAACTATTAAACTGCGAACCTAGCACAATATAAATAAACACAATAGATAAGGTGATAGCGGTCATGGCATAGCCTGCGGATTCAGCCATGTCTTTGTTTGAACCTTGTGTGTCAAAGCTATAACCTGCAGGAAGATCAAAGTTGTCTTCAATTTTTTTAATATCTGCACCAATATCACCTGCAGGACGACCCGCGGTGTTGGCTTCAACTAAGACTTCCCTTGCTAGATCGCGACGATTAATCTGCGATGCCCCCAGACTTTGCTCTAAATGCGCAACACTAGAAAGGGGAATCAATAAAGCTTGACCATTGGCATCCGTTTTTTGCGATGTGAGGTAAAGGTTTTGTACATCACTAGGTAAGCTACGCGCATTTTCAGTTAAGCGCAGGTTAACGTCATAGGTTTCGCCTTTGTCGTCTTGCCATGTGGTGACATCATCGCCTGCAATCAATGGACGAATGACATTGGCAATTTGGTTGACCGATAGCCCTAAATCACTGGCTAAGACCCGATCAATATGCACACCTAAAGTTGGTTTAGGAGCTTTAAGTGAGCTTTCTAAGTCGACAATGCCTTTGACTTGCGCAATTTCAGCCATAAAGCGGTCTGAAATTTTTTGCAATTCGGCTAAGTCTGGACCTTTGATGGAAATCATCACTGGTTTTTGTCCGCCCGATACCGTTTCATCTGCGGAGGCAATTGAAGTCACGGTAATGCCACCCACTTGTTGTAGGCGTTGACGGAACTCATTGTTTAAGTCGGTTAAGCTTTTCTTGCGTTCTGTACGTGGTGTAACGGTTACGCGAATACTGACATGGTTTTTACCACGATCCGTAACACCATTAATCACGGCATAGGTTGCTCGAACGTCAGGGTGCTGCTGAATAATTTTATCGACTTGCAGCAGTTTGGCTTGTGAATATTCCAAAGAGGCGTCGACAGATGTTTCAAACTTAATCCGGATCTCACCTTTATCTGGAACAGGGACAAACTCTGTTCCAATTAGTTTAGATAAGCCTAATGCACCGAACAGTGAAGCCACAGCAATCATGAGGGTGATGAATCGGAAGCGCAGAGCAAGCTTGAGTAATTTCTCATAGTCATGGCTGAGATTATCTAGTTTGCCAGAAATCCAATTGAAGAAACGTTTGACTCGATTGGGTGGTTTATGTGGATTATGCTTTTCAGCCCAATGTGCAGATAGCATGGGATCTAAAGTAAAGCTGACAAACATGGAGATCAGCACAGCAGTACTGACGGTTACGCCAAACTGATAGAAAAAGCGACCGATAATACCACCCATAAATGCCACAGGTAAAAACACCGCAACAATGGTTAAGGTGGTGGCTAAAACAGCGAGTCCAATTTCTTTGGTGCCATCAAGGGCTGCTGTGACAGGGTCTTTGCCCATGTCTGCATGTCGCACAATATTTTCACGGACCACAATCGCATCATCAATCAGTAGACCAATACTGAGTGATAGTGCCAGTAAGGTCATCATGTTGATGCTAAAGCCGAAGATCCAAATAAACGTCAGAGTGCCAAGAAGAGCAATCGGCAACGTCATGCCTGTAATGGCGGTGGAACGGAACGAGCCTAAAAACAGCAGGACAATCAAAACGGCAAGAGCTGCACCCTCAATAATGGTACGTGCAACATCGGTGATGCTATTACGAATGCCTTTGGATGAATCTACCACGACTTTTGCTGTGGTGCCTTCAGGTAACTGTTTTTGGATATCTGCTAAAGTCTCATAAGCACCATCGACTACATCAATCACATTTGAATCGGAACTGCGTAAAATATCAATCGCAACCGCGGTTTTACCATCTAAATAGGCACTCGACTCAAGTTCGGCTTGGCTGTCTGAAATGCTTGCAACTTGGCGCAAATAAATCGGTACACCATTTTTATTGGCAATCACTAAATCGCCGAAGGCTAAAGGATGAATCACTTTAGACTTGATTTCGACCACAAGTTCACTATTACCATGTTTCAATGTTCCACCCGGAACCTCGACATTTTCAGCTTTTAGCGTGTTGATGATCTGGTCAATACCAATCCCAAAACTTTGTAGTTTGTGGGGTTCAATCTGTATGCGAATTTGTCGCTTGGCATCACCCAATAAGTTGACTGTCCCGACACCAGAAACGGTTCTAAACTGCGGAACGATGCGCTGATCCAAATAAGAACTGAGGTCTTTCAGTGACATGTTTTGTGATTCAAATACAATTGACATCACGGCATTGGCAGAAGGATCGTAACGTTCAACAATTGGGTCTTGAATTTCGTCTCGAAACTCAGCGGTGACCGGTGCAATTTTATCGCGGACATCTTGCGCGGCTATAGCAGAAGAAACATCGAGATCAAACTCAGCAATAATGGTCGATAAGCCTTCGCTAGATTGTGAAATGACCTGTTTTAAACCTGAAATGGTATTGATTTGATCTTCCATTTTCTTGGTAATTTCAGACTCAACTGTTTCAGGCGATGCTCCTGGATATGTGGTATACACCACCACGAAGGGGAAATCGACATCAGGAAACTCCTCAACTCCCATTCTTTGCCAAGAGGCTAAGCCTAAAACCATCAGACAAAACATCATCATGATGGTAAAAACAGGATATTTCACACTAATACGGGTTAACCACATAGCAACAACCTTTTCTTATTTTATGGATTGATTGTCACCATTTGATGCAAATCTTTTTCATTAAACTTTATACGACTGATGCGGTCGCCAGTTTGTAGTCCCTGAACCACAGCACTGTTGTTGCTATAGCGTTGTTCCAATACTTTTATGCGAATACGTTCAATTTTATTGTGGCGAATCACCCAAACATAAGGCGAATTTTGTATATCTTGAATGGTATCAAGTGGGATAATTTGCCCTGAGATGGACTGTGAACCAAGTATGTCTCCCTCTACAAAGGTCCCAATACTCAATGAATTAATACTTTCAATTGGCTGAGCAAAGAACTCAATTTGACGGCTTGCGGGGTCTGCAATCGGAGAAATACGAGTAAGTTTGGCTGTCAGTTTTTGGGGATTGCCTTGCAACCGATATTCAATTTTTTCTCCCAAACTTAAAGCTGCTTGTAGATCACTTGGAATTTTGGCCTGTATTTCTAAATGACTCGGGTCAATGATTTCAAATAGAGTTTGTCCTGCGGATACTGTTTGCCCAGGTTCAACCAGACGTCGAGTAATAACCCCTGAAATTGGGCTTAAAATAGTGCCATCGCGATCCGCCTTTTCGGCTATATCGACATTAGCTTGTTGTGCACGAACATTTTCTAATTGAGCTTGATAGTCCACAAGGCTTTGTTCATATTCCACTTTAGAAATAAAGCCCTGATCGAGTAAACGTTTTTTTCTTTGAACCATGCTTTTTGCAAGATTGGCTTGGGCTTGGGTTGATACAAGATTGGCTTGAGCTTGGGCAAGACGCGCAGCATTATCTTGATTGTTCAATCGAGCGATCACTTGCCCTTTTTGAACGGCTTGTCCAACTTGAACAGAGACAGCGGTTGCTGTCGCTGTCACTTGAGCCTGAATGGAACTTTGATTGACGGCTCGAATGGTGCCAGTAAAAGCTGTACGTTGGATAGAAGGCCCTTCTTGGAACTGAACCAAGTCTTGTGCTATCAGCTCGATTTTAGCTGTAGACGAAGTAGGGGAGGTGACTTCATCTTGTTTTTGGCAGGCAGAGAGGAGTAAGCACAAACACAGCGGACTGAGTTTTAAAATAGGGAGCACTTGGCGGCTTAATTTGTTTTTTATACGTAGTGCAGCCTGCATTGAGTCAAATCCTTTGGTCTAGCGGCGAAAGTCAGCACACTGTAAATAAGACGCAGATTATTCAAGTGTTTTTAAACGAGCAATAATTCTGTCGTATTCAGCCTTGGTATTACGATAGTGACTTTGTAACGATTGTATTTGCTCTTTTTTCATCACAATATTTTTGGAATTATAATCAATCATATCTTGGAGCGGTTTCGGATTGCTTTTGCCTTTACGCATGTTCTCTTTTTCTTGGCGTAAGAATCCAATACGGTCATTCTGTAATTGTTTCAATTCATCTTGCTGGAACTTAATCTGCTTTAAGATATAGGAAAGGGCGGTATTGCGTTTCTGAGTGGCGACTTGGCTGTTGGTATAAGCGCGTTTTAATTTAAGATCTGACTCGCGTTGCTTGGCCGCAGCTGCACGTTGTGGCGCATATTGCGCATCTTTTTCTGCGTTGTATGGACGAGCCCGTTGAATCACTTGCATGTTGCTATCGAGTGCTTCATAACCATAACGAATATGGTTGGGGGTGACACTACTACTGACGTTCGCGATGCCTTTACTGTCGTAATATCGATACCAGACCGCTTTAGGTGGATCGGCCATAATCGAGATGGTCTGCAAACTTAGCAAAGCCAGCAAAATGACTTTCGCAGTCATCCTTTTTTTCACGATCAAAGCAAGTTTGTGATTAAACTCCCTAAGCATCGATACCCCCAGTTTAAAGTTGACTAAATTACTTATTTACAAGCAATAAATAGTGCTATATTAGTCCTAAATTTAGGAATAAAAAATATAATCAGTCAAAAAAAAATCGACGGGTATAGGAAAGTGTGAAGCCGTTCTTAAAAAGAAGATGAAGTGTGGCTTTATGCGGAAACTGTTCGTTGAAAATATAAGTAAATATATGTTAAAAGTGTACGTAACTTGTAAAGCGTCTACGAATCTGTTTCTACAAACATTCTAAAAATGGGAAGGGTCATATTAAATGGACGATAAATTCCAGAATCTAAAAGTAATGGTCATTGATGATTCAAAAACCATTCGTCGTACAGCTGAAACATTATTACAACGTGAGGGTTGTGAAGTTGTGACTGCTGTCGATGGTTTTGACGCATTGTCAAAAATTGCTCAAGCAAATCCTGATATCGTATTTGTCGACATTATGATGCCGCGTCTAGATGGCTATCAAACGTGTGCATTAATCAAAAACTCACAAAATTATCAAAATATTCCTGTAGTGATGCTCTCTAGCAAAGATGGTCTATTTGACCAAGCCAAAGGGCGTGTTGTCGGTTCAGATGAATATTTAACAAAGCCGTTTAGTAAAGATGAATTATTAAATGCGATTCGTAATCATGTTTCAGCATAAATAATATAAGTGTAATTGGGGAAAATTATGGCGCGTATTTTAATTGTGGATGACTCACCTACAGAGACATTCCGCTTTAAAGAAATTTTGGGGAAACACGGTTTTGAAGTGATTGAAGCGTCGAATGGTGCCGATGGTGTAACCATGGCTCAAGCTGAACTTCCTGATCTAGTGTTGATGGATGTGGTGATGCCAGGCGTTAATGGGTTTCAAGCAACCCGTCAAATTGCGCGTGGCGCAACAACAAAACACATTCCCGTAGTGATCGTCAGTACTAAAGACCAAGCTACAGACCGTGTATGGGGTAAGCGTCAAGGTGCATGTGATTATTTAACCAAGCCTGTTGATGAAAACCAACTGATTGATGTGATTAAGCAACACCTGAACGCAGGATAAGCTCTATGGCAGCAAATGGATTTATCGAATTACTTCGACTTGCTAAACGTGGTAATAAAAACTACGTTTCAAACGAAAATGAGGTAAACCGCTGGTCGGGCATTGCTTTTGAGATGATGGGGCAATATTTCGTTGCGCCATTAGGTGAAGTTGCAGAGGTAATTTATCCTCCGAAATATACCTTAGTGCCAAATACTCAACCTTGGGTTGTGGGTTTGGCCAATATTCGAGGACGTTTACTTTCTGTTGCCGATTTAGCGCACTATGTATCAGGGCATCGCAGTGCGTATTCACCGACTCAAAAAGTACTCTGTATTAGTCACAATGACCACTATGTCGGTTTAGTTGTAGATCAGGTTCTGGGGATTCAGCACTTTAATAAGAAAAGTTTCTTTTCTAAACATGAAGATTTAGATCGGAATTTAAAAGAATATTGCCAAGGGTATTTTCACCAACACAACCAACAATGGCATGTTTTCTTATTCAGTCGCTTATTAGACAATCCAAAGTATATGAACGCATCTATAAAATTTATAAATTAATATCATTGTCGCGCGCGAAATTATAAGGGCGTAAATCGGGGAGAAGCTGCATGGGCTTTAAACTTAAAAAGAAAAATACGGATGGAAGCAGTAACCGCTCAGGTGGAAATGCTTTAGTAGCAAAACTTCAATCACAGACGGAACAGTTTTCACGTGTATTTGGTGATAGTGAAAAGTCCAAGCCATTAATTTTGGGTGCGGCATTTTGTATCGTACTGGCAATTTTCTTACTGTTGTACCTATTCTATAGCGTACCTCGAAATAACGAATTCACCCGTAGCTTGGGTGATTTACGTCTTTTATCGCAAACGATTTCGCGTCAGGCAACTGAAGCAACAGCATCAGGTACACCTGAAGCCATTAAAAAACTGACAGAATCACAAAAGTCTTTTGCTGAAAACTTAGAAATAGTAAAAGATATTCACGCGAGTACAGATGCACTGCGTGAAGTAGATACGCAGTGGAAAAAAGTTTCTGAAAATATTGATTTAATTGCATCACAACAAAAAATCATTAACCAACTCTACGATACCAACATCGCGATTAGTGAAAGTATTCCGGGGATTCAGGCCGAATACAACTTAATGGTTGACCAAATGGCACGTCAAAATGTGCCAGCCAACCAAGTCGTAATTGCAAAAAACCAAGTATTCATCGCAGAACGTATTTTACGCTCAATTGGTTCGGTATTAACAGGTTCAGCCAACTCACGTGAATCTGCGGATGACTTTAGCTCAGATACAGAAACCTTCGCGTCATACTTAAACGCACAGTTAAATGGCAGTGCGGACTTAGGTGTAGAGCGTATTAATGACCCTGAAATGCGTGACTCTTTAACCAGTATTCAATCTGAATATGATGATGTACTGAAGTCGGCAGCAGCAACGGTCTTAAAGAACTCATCACAAATCGTTAAAGTACGCCAAGCGTCATCATCGATTTTTGAACAGTCGGATGCTTTGTTAAGTAATTTGAACAAATTGTCAGGTGGTACAGGTTTAGCAATTGCAATTCCTGCCTTAGGTTTAATTCTAGCCCTGATTGCTTTCTTATTCTGTGTATTTAAATTACTCGTACTTCGTGGCGAATCAGATAAAAAACGTGTATCTCGTCTACAAGATGAATATGACCGTAACCAAAACGCGATTTTACGTTTACTGGATGAGATTGCCGATCTTGCAGATGGTGATTTACGCTCATATGCAACGGTATCTGAGGACTTCACGGGTGCAATTGCCGACTCGATTAACTTCGCAATTGACCAATTACGTGACCTTGTATCGCGTATTACCGAAACTTCTCAAGAGGTTGCGCAATATACGGCAAGTACGCAGGGGATTACCAACCAGTTAGCCGAAGCATCTGAACATCAGGCGCAAGAAATTGCAGGTGCATCTGCCGCGATTAACGAAATGGCAATGTCAATTGACCAAGTATCTTCAAACGCTGAAGAATCAGCGGTGGTAGCAGAACGTTCAGTAAAAATTGCTGCAAATGGCGCGAACGTTGTAAACCGTTCAATTGAAGGTATGGATATTATTCGTGAGCAGATTCAAGAAACCTCTAAACGTATTAAACGTTTGGGTGAATCTTCGCAAGAGATTGGTAACATCGTTGCCTTGATTAACGATATTGCCGACCAAACGAACATCTTGGCTTTAAACGCAGCGATCCAAGCATCGATGGCAGGTGAAGCAGGTCGTGGTTTCGCCGTGGTTGCGGATGAAGTACAGCGTCTTGCAGAACGTTCTGCTTCAGCAACCAAACAGATTGAAACACTGGTAAAAACCATTCAGACCGATACCAACGAAGCTGTAATTTCGATGGAACAAACCACGTCTGAGGTTGTACGTGGTGCGAACTTATCTAAGGATGCGGGTGTTGCACTGGATGAGATTCAAAACGTATCGGGTAATTTGGCGAAATTGATTGCAAACATTTCGGATGCTGCAAAGCTACAATCCGCATCTGCAGGTCATATTGCAACTACGATGAACGTCGTACAAGAAATTACTTCACAAACCACCACTGCGACTTTCGATACGGCACGTTCAGTCTCTGAACTTGCGAACATGGCGGAAGCGTTACGTGAGTCTGTAACAGACTTTAAACTACCTGATTAAGCACTTGCTTTGGGGAGGGTATGCTGCTCATCGCTTGAGTGGCATACCAAATCAGGATACACATCAACCCAATTAGCTTGAGCAAAAAGACTGGTTTGGGATGATGGTTATAATGAAGTTTATGCACCTTTTTTGGGTAGCTGACAACGCAAGAAGCCTTAGCTATGAAAGAAATATTAAAACATTTAGTTGAAACGACAACGCTTCCGGAAGATAGTTATCTAGATCAAGATGCAGAAATTCTTGAAATTTTTGTTGAAGAAATTGAAGAAATCTTCGTTGAGTTAGATCCATTATTTGAAAAGTGGTACGCTGAACCGACACATCAAGAAACCTTGTTGAGCATACGTCGTCACTTCCATACCTTAAAAGGTTCTGGTCGTATGGTAGGGGCAAAGTCAGCAGGTGAAACGGCGTGGGCAGTTGAAGACACCTTAAATCGTGTGATTTCAGGGGCTGTACCGCTTACAGCAACGGTTCAAAAATTTGCTAAAACAGTATTCAAACTGTTTCAATTTAAACTGTATCCGATATTCAAAGCGGTACAGAAGATTGATCTTGACCTTCGACCACTGGTTTTAATTGGACAACAATTACAACAAAATCAAAGTTTAGAACCTGCTCTAGAAGAGTTGCTACAACTGTCTAATCATCTAAATAGTAATGATGTCGTGACGGGATTAGAGCTGAGTGATATTGAAGTGGCTGAATCTGAGCCACAAGTTGCAGCTGCTTCTGAGCAGGATAATCAAGTGCATGATGTCCTTGAAGAAACTTTAGCGATCTTCATTGAAGAAGCGGAAGACCATTTAGCGACTATCGATCAGTTCTTAAATGCAGATGAAACCAAAGTACAAGATTACAATGGTTTAATCCGCGCTTTACATACATTGCGCGGTAGTTCGTCTATGGCGCAAATTGAGCATGTCTTTAATGCTAGCTCAAAAGTTGAAAATCTATTTAAAACCTTGGTACAAGAAGAAATTGTTTCTACCTCGAAGGAAATCTCTTTACTCACCCAATATGCTGAATTTGTACGTGACTATTTACATGTGCTTGGGCGTGGTACGAACGAACAGCTTGACGTGATTTATGCCACGTTCACTACGGCTTGGGATAACTATGGTTTCAGTATAGAAGACGTAGATGATGAGCTAAACCCACAAGGTATGGTCTCGAAGCTGATCGAGTTAAATATTGATCTGCTGCTTGATGCCGAGTTTGAGTTTGATCAGCGGGCTAAGGTTGAATATCCAGACTATATTCAGCACTTAGGTGAACAAGCAAAACAATTGTTAGAATTCACCAATAACCGTGCTGCTCAAGGAATTCATGACTTTACTTTTGAGCTATATGCTGGTTATCAAGCCTTACTGGAAAAGCCAGAATTACTCAATGTAGATTATGCATACGAGTTATTTGGTCAGGCACATCAAGAATTTATCCATTTATTTGACACTTTAGCTGCGGGTCAGCGCGTCATTCTGACTGCAGATGTACATAAAGTTCTGAATGAATTAATGGCCTTCGTACAGCAAGATGTTGAATCGACTTCGACGACGGTAATTGAACCGGTTGCTGAGGCTGTTATTTCTGGAAATACTTCACAACCAAGCCTTGATCTTGCACAGATTTCGCAGCAAATTGCATCGGATCATCAGTACAAGCAATCGAATACAGCCAATACCGATTTTGATGATGATTTGCTTGATATCTTCTTGGAAGAAGCTGAAGAATTATTGATGGGGATGGATCAGGATCTTAATACTTGGTCTAAAAATAGCAATGATACCGCGGCACTCAATAATTTAATGCGTTATTTGCACACCTTAAAAGGTGGTGCCAATATGATTTCTGCACCTTTTATTGGTTCGATTGCACACGAATTAGAGTCTATTTATGAGCGTGTGATTCGTCAGCAAATAGCCACAACGCCACAGTTGATCAGCATCATTCGCTTAGTACAGGATGACGTCACAGACCGAATTCAGGTCATTCGTACCGATAAGGTTGATTATCCAGCAACAGCGACGATCAATGTACTGCATAACATTCAGAGCTTAGTTGAGGGTACGACTTTTACAACTACAGTATCTGAGCCTTTGGTTGAGGCGGTTGTCGCAGCAATTGAAGAGACTCAACCTCTAGTTCAAGAACCTTTATCTAATGTAGACAGAATAATTGAAGTTGAAATAACTGCTGTTGAGTCAGCAACTGCGATTGAAGAGCCGAGTGTAGTTGATAACACTGACGTTACTGTCGTTGAACAGCTGGATACTCCGTCACTTGTCCAAGAAGAAGCAGCTAGTCTTTTATCAATTGTTGAAGAAACCTTCTTGGAAGAAGCTGAAGAAATTTTAGCGACTACGGATGGCTTACTGAAACAGTGGACTGAACAACGTAGTGACCGTAGTGTGTTACTACAATTGCAACGTGCCGCGCACAGCTTAAAAGGCGGCGCGCGTATGGCGGAGAATGAACCCGTTGGTGCGATTGCTTATGAACTAGAAACCACATTTGAGCAATTTGCTGTACATAATTTCAGTTCAAACGTGTATGACCCATTATTGCAAACCGCATTTGAATGGTTAAAACAAGCCATCTTCAAACGTGATTTTAGTAATTATGATGGTTTGAAAAACAGCTTAGCATCTATTGATTATGTGGATGTGATTGCGCAATTACCGACGCGTGTAACTCAAATTGATTTACTCAATGCGGTACCAAGTTTTGAGTTTGTGCAGGGTGATGGTACTGAGCCGCCAGCAATGCTGGGTGAGTGGAAAGAAACGACTCACTTGGATGGCGGTAATGAGATGATCCGTATCTCAGCTGATTTGGTTGAAAAAATGATCGACCTGTCCGGTGAAAATGCAATTAACCGTTCACGTATTGAAATGGATTTAGGTCAACTCGGCAATACGTTGAACGAGATGGAGCTTGCAATTAAGCGTTTGGCAGATCAGTTACGTCGAATGGAAGGCGAGCTTGAGAGTCAAATTATTGCGAAGCATGGTTCTGAAAACTCGCGCTACGCAGACTTTGACCCCTTGGAAATGGACCAATATTCATCGCTGAATCAATTGTCTAAATCCTTAGCCGAATCAGCTTCGGATTTGGTCGACTTCAAGAGCACTTTGGCTGAGAAAATTCGTGATGCGGAAGGCTTGTTATTACAACAATCCCGTATTCAAGCAGAGATTCAAGAAAGCTTAATGCGGACACGTTTGGTACCGTTTTCACGTATGTTGCCGCGTTTGCAGCGTATTGTGCGTCAGACCGCATCAACCTTAAACCGCCCAACGGAATTAGTCGTTCATAACACCGAAGGTGAGTTGGATCGTACGATTCTTGAACGTTTGGTTACGCCGTTTGAGCATATGCTACGTAACGCAATCGACCACGGTATTGAAGATGCGGAACAACGTAGCGCTGCGAAAAAATCAGCGACAGGCCAAATTGAACTAAACATTAGCCGTCAAGGTACAGACGTTATCGTCAGCTTTAAAGATGATGGTAAAGGTATTGATGAAAGCACGATTAAAGCGAAAGCGCTAAACTTAGGTTTAATTAAAGCCGATCAAGTGTTGGATAAACAGGAAATCTTACAGTTTATTTTCCATCCGGGTTTCAGTACAGCCAAAGAAGTGACGCAAATTTCTGGACGTGGTGTCGGTCTTGATGTGGTGCAAAGTGAAATTAAAGCACTGGGTGGACATGTCACGGTTGAATCGGAAGTTGGATTCGGCACGACCTTCATTATTCGCGTACCGACTACGGTAGCGGTGAGTGATGCCTTGATGGTGAAAGCAGGCGATCAACAATATGCGATTCCATTGGCGCAGATTGATCGTATTGTGCGTATTGCTCCAACAGCATTGGATCACTATTTCCACAGTAAAGATGACCAATTCAAAATTGATGGTGTGAGTTATAAACTGCGCTATTTATCTGAGTTTTTATCCAATCAGCCGATTCCGCGTTTGAGTAATATTGGACATTCATTGCCGGTGTTATTGATTAAAGGCAATAGTGGACAAACCATTGCCTTATTGGTTGATCAGCTGATTGGTTCACGTGCGCAAATTGTAGTGAAGCCCGTTGGACAACAGTTTGCCAGCATTGGTGCAATTGCGGGTGCAACGATTTTGGGTGATGGTCATGTCTGCTTGATTTTAGATGGTCAGAACATCGCACGTCAGATTTTAAGTACCAAGCGTGTAACGCATGCAGCCGATCACCGTGACTTTGGTCGTCATCAGGATATGCGTCGTTTAGTGATGATTGTGGATGACTCGGTCACGGTTCGTAAGGTCACATCGCGCTTATTAGAGCGCCAAGGCTTTGATATTGTGACTGCTAAAGACGGTGTCGATGCGATGGAGCAGTTGGAGAGCGTTAAACCAGACTTGATGTTGCTGGATATTGAAATGCCACGTATGGATGGTTTCGAAGTAACGAACTTGGTTCGTCACCATGAAATTCACCAGAACTTGCCGATTATTATGATTACATCGCGTACGGGTGAAAAACACCGTGAACGTGCTTTCAGCTTGGGTGTGACGCACTACATGGGCAAACCATTCCAAGAGGCAGAATTACTTGCCAACATTCAGCAGCTATTGGCTGAAAATCAGGGGTAAATAAATGAATGCAAATGTTTCAAAGAGCATGAATGAGCAAATCAGTCAGCAAGAATTGCAATATCTGATTACAGTATCAACAGGTTTTATTGATGCTTATATTATTGAATGTCATGGTAAAAACCCCATGCTCTTGCCACAAAATATTGTACTTTCAGCGCTCGATAGTGATACGCAAGTGAAAACGGTGGAATGGCATGATCTACATTTGCCTGTTTATGCCATCAACCGTCCAGACCAAACGGAAGGTGTGGCGCTGGTAATTGAGGGGGATGATGCTTCTCAGCGCTTTGCTTTGATGTGTAATGAAATGCCGAAGTCAATTCGTTTGCGTATTTCTGAAATTGTTGATGATGAAAGCCCTGTGAATGATCCCACCATTTTCCAGTTAGTGCGTATGGGGGATGAGACTTACCACGTACCGAATTTAAATAAAATTCAGGCGAGTTTAGGTCTTTAAGCTTAAGTTTGAATGTAATAAAAAAGGAACTCAACTGAGTTCCTTTTTTATGTGAGTTTGAATGCTTATGCCAAAAGGCCTTCTAAAATTTGTTCGTAAATTTCAGCAAGTGGTTCCAGATCAGCGACATTCACATGCTCATCAATTTGATGGATGCTGGCATTGAGAACACCAAGTTCAAGTACTTGAGCACCTGTAGGAGCAATAAAGCGACCATCAGATGTTCCGCCTGAGGTTGAAAGCTCAGTTTCTACACCAGTCACATTACGAATGGCATTTTTAGCTGCATTCACCAACTCACCCACTGGCGTCAGGAACGGTAAGCCTGAATGTGTCCATTTAATGTCGTAGACTAAACCATGACGATCCAAAATTTCTAAAACACGTGCTTTTAATTCCTCAGCGGTCAATTCAGTTGAATAACGGAAATTGAAAGTCACGGTCATGGTGCCTGGAACGACATTGGTTGCCCCTGTGCCAGCTTGAATATTTGACACTTGGAACGACGTCGCAGGGAAGTATTCGTTGCCCTGATCCCAAACCGTATCACAAAGTTCAGCAACGGCTTTAGACGCCATGTGAATCGGGTTAATGGCCAAGTGTGGATAAGCCACGTGACCTTGTTTTCCTTTGACAGTCAGTACTGCATTGAGTGAACCACGACGACCATTTTTAACAATATCACCCAATTGATGGGTACTTGAAGGTTCACCCACCAAACACCACTTCATTTTTTCATTACGGGCTTCGAGTGTTTCGATCACTTTGACCGTGCCATTGATCGATGGGCCTTCTTCATCTGATGTGATGAGGAAGGCGATTGAGCCTTTATGATTTGGGTGTTTTGCAACAAAGCGCTCAGAAGCAACCACCATTGCAGCCAAGGCAGTTTTCATGTCTGCACTGCCACGACCATAAAGCTTGCCATCACGAATTTCAGGGGCAAATGGGTCTGAGTTCCAAGCATCTAAATTACCTGTAGGAACGACATCGGTATGACCCGCAAAGCAGAATACAGGTGCTTCAGTGCCTTTTCGTGCCCATAGGTTATCAACATCATCAAAGCGCATAGACTCAATGTTGAAACCAATTTTTTTTAAGCGTTCAGCCATAATATTTTGACAGTTGTGGTCCACAGGTGTAACCGATGGCTGACGTAAAAGTTGGAGGCTTAAATCGAGAGTAGCAGAAGAGGTCATGCGCATTTCAAAGTCAATAAAACAGTCGGCACTATAATAGGCGATTAATCTCTGGAATGCGAAACTTAGCAATAAAAAAACCTTATCGTTTAGATAAGGTCTATGGGGCTTACAAGCGGATTATAATTTATCAGCAGTTTTATCAGCAGAGTTGGTCACGACATCTCCTACTTTGGACACATCTTTACCCACACCAGCTACAGTATTACAGCCTGTTAAAACAAAAAGCATCACCAGTGAACCTAAAACAATTTTTTTCATCGCTGTCTCCAAAGTTTTTAGTGTATTCATCAAATGATTTTGTTCTGATGTTGTTTAAGATTAAAAAATAAACACTTTAAACAATAGCATCGTTTTACAGGAGATGAGTAAGCGTATGTTGCGTTATGTATTTTTGTATAAACTAACTTCTGCAAAATCAAGTTAAAATCAAATTTGGATTTCTATACATATAAAACTGATTGTTTTGATTTTGTAAGTACAGGCCATTGGTCCACCAATGTGCATTTTGGCTGCTGACTTCCGCATTTGGGCAAATCCACTCTTGACGCTGTAGGCGATAGTAATTCAAGTCGGCCTTTGGAATGATGTTACCCCAAGTACCTAGTCGACGGTCTGGATTGAGCCAATCGGGAAGGGAGTATTGATTTAAAGCATCAACTGCCGTGAAACCATTTGTTAGAGGGAGAAAGAGTTGCCCCTTTAAAACGGAAAAGCGCGTCTGAATGTCTGTGTCTAAAGCTTGCTGGAATTGAAACTGTTTATGGGTAAAGTGTTTTAGTTTTCGGTTTAAAGTATCGGTACGATTCAAGCCATACCATGTGGTTAAGCTCAGATCTGTTTCACCTAAATAATATTTCAACGCAACTTCCCAATGCTCGATTTGATTGGTTTCGGTATTTTTAATTAAAAAGTCCAACTCGCCCGTAGTACGTGCACCATCAATGATTTGGATACTATGACCCAATAATTCATAGGCATGATAGCGATGATCCAATAACCAAAACCACATGAACATTTCAAAGCGCAGACCCAGACGGGTACTTTTCAGTTGAGCCATAAAGTCTTCAAGTTCTTTCGGGTCTTGATCGAGCTGTTTAAGGCGAGGTAAATAGGTTTGAAAGTGCTGTTGCCAAATCTGTGAGGGATGAAAATGAAAAGTATATTGTAGATCGAGCTCTAACGGCAACGCAGACAAAATGTTTGGACTTGCTACAGCAAAAGCTAACTGGCGAACCAATGGATGTTTGAATTGGAGCCAAGGTTCGAACAACTGATGCTGTGAAATGAGATGCATGTGAGTGCCTTAAAAAAGAAGCTAAATATGCAGAAGGACAACGGATAAAATTAAAAAACACTTTATACTACCGCAATTCGGTGCTCAGGAAAGTGGTATGAAAACGTTGTTTTGGCGTTGTTTAGTGGTGATCTTTGTCATCCTAGGCTTTATCGGTGCACTGTTGCCGGGTATGCCAACAACTGTTTTTCTGATCTTGGCCGCATGGGCTGCATCTAAAGGTTGGCCACAAATGGATGCTTGGTTACTCAACCATCCTAAATATGGCGCAACTTTAAGAGCATGGCGTGCCAATGGCACTGTACCACGTAAAGCGAAGTGGTTTGCCAGTATCATGATGTTGATCAGTGGGCTGATCATGCTACTGACCAATGCACCATTTTTAGTAAAATTATTTACCAATACCACCATGCTACTTGTCGCAATATGGTTATGGTTACGCCCAGAACCCAATACAGTAATAGATAAAAAACAAATAGAGGACAACTGATGTCTTATGTAATTGCAGATGCAGACGTCTTGATTGATCTGGCTGAACAGACTTTAATGCTGCCTAAAAAGAATAAATTTTATCTGATCTCGTCAGGAAAAAATGGTATTGGCGAAACTGAAAATAGTGGTAAAACTCCGCGAGGTTGGCATCTGGTTGCTGAGAAGCATGGTGCTGAGCAACCTCAAAATGCCGTTTTTATTGCTCGAAAGCCTACAGGGGAAGTTTACGACACCGATTTAGCCAAGCAGTTTCCTGAGCGGGACTGGATTTTGTCTCGGATTTTATGGCTGAGTGGTTTAGAAGAGGGCTTCAATCGCGGGGAAGGCTGCGATACCTATCAACGTTATATCTATATTCATGGAACACCAGATAGTGAACCAATGGGGATGCCGATGTCGCATGGCTGTATTCGTATGCGTAATACGGATGTCATAGAGTTATTTGAACTAATTGATTGCAATGCACTGGTTTATATTTCCGAACATAAACTTGAAATATAAAAATAGCTGTTAAAATGTGCAAAGTTATTTTATTGAGTATTCAACGCTGTAATTTAAAATATGAGTATTTAATAGAAGAAGGGGATTAATCATAGAAAATGTGTATTTTGAGGAAAAGAAATTTAGCGAATAATCATTTTAATTTTCGCAAATATGTTAAATAACATACAGAAAATACTTGTTTTTATACCATTTGACCTATTTTTTAATCACTCGATTGCAAAAAAGCGAAAACAAGCCGAAAAGCGTTTGACAGCCTGTAAAGATTCTCTATAATGCACCTCACAAACGATAAAGACGTTAAGGGCGCTTAGCTCAGTTGGTAGAGCGTCTGCCTTACAAGCAGAATGTCGGCGGTTCGATCC
>NZ_JAQSUV010000033.1:233589-346791 GCF_028649355.1 Acinetobacter sp. Gutcm_16
ATTGAACCTGAAGTGATTGAGTACCTTGTAACACCTCCATCTAAAAATGAACTGATTCAAATGATCGCGGATGCAGGTTTAACGGTGCGAGAGGCGATTCGTAAGAATGTTGATCCATATATAGATTTAGGAATTGACAATGAAGACTGGACCGAAGACCAATTATTGTGCTTTATGCTTCAGTATCCAATTTTAATTAACCGTCCATTCGTGGTGACTGAACGAGGAACTCGTTTAAGTCGTCCTTCTGAAATTGTGCTGGAGATTTTGCCTTTACCGCAAAAGGGTGCTTTCACTAAAGAAGATGGTGAACAAGTAATTGATGCGAATGGGCAGAGATTGAAATAAAAATTTCATGGATATATGTGAATATTGATATATCCATATGTTTGAGTGAGTAAAAATATGGATCAAATCAATTTCTTTAAATGTTTGGCTGATGAAACTCGATTCAACATTGTCATGTTGGTTCTTGGGAATAATGAACAGTGTGTCTGTGATTTGACTGAAAAATTACAGCTGAGCCAACCTAAGATTTCACGGCATTTAGCCTTACTGCGTTCTTCGGGTCTCTTACAAGATCGACGTCAAGGGCAATGGGTTTATTACAGTCTTAATTCCAATTTACCCATTTGGTGCCTAGACATACTTAACACCCTTAAAAATGCCGATTTACAGCCAAAAATTGCCCCATCATTTCAGCAAATCAATAGTTATTGCGAGTAGAACAAGATGAAATTTCTTTTTTTGTGTACTGGAAATAGTTGCCGTAGCATCCTGTCCGAAGTGCTATTTAATAGTCGTGCCCCAGAGGGTTGGAAAGCATACAGTGCAGGTAGTAAGCCATCAGGGCAAGTACATCCATTGACCATAGAAACTTTAGAAAATCTAGGTCTGTCAACTGAAGGGTTGTGGAGTAAAACCATTGATGATTGTGAACAATACCAACCTGATGTGGTAATTACGGTTTGTGATTCGGCCGCTCAGGAAGCATGTCCACTGTATTTAGGTGGAGCAATCAAGGCACATTGGGGGTTGGCTGATCCATCACACTTAGACTTACCGAAAGAAGAGAAGCTCAAAGCATTCCAAGTGACTGTAGACCATATTAATCGTCGTTTAGATGCATTGTTGGCACTCGATACAGCGCACATGTCTCGTCCTGAATTGATTGCTGCAATCAATCACATCTCAGATATTGAATGAGAACATCATGGCTCAACAAAGATTATCTTTTTTAGATCGTAACCTCACGCTATGGATTTTCATTGCGATGGGGTTGGGAATAGCGATAGGTGTGTTCTTTCCACAAGCCTCAGTGGCGTTGGATAAAATGAGTGTGGATTCCGTCAATATCCCGATTGCAATCGGTTTGATTTTGATGATGTATCCGCCATTGGCAAAAGTGGACTATGCGACGTTGCCGCAAGTATTTAAGGATAAGAAAACACTAACTTTATCCTTAGTACAAAACTGGCTGATCGCTCCCGTGCTCATGTTTGCATTGGCAATCATATTTTTACAGAGTTATCCGGAATACATGACAGGCGTAATCCTGATTGGTTTAGCACGATGTATTGCGATGGTTTTAGTCTGGAATGGTTTGGCCTGTGGTGATAATCAATATGTCGCAG
Source organism: Acinetobacter sp. Gutcm_16 (assembly GCF_028649355.1). NCBI lineage: Bacteria > Pseudomonadati > Pseudomonadota > Gammaproteobacteria > Moraxellales > Moraxellaceae > Acinetobacter > Acinetobacter sp. Gutcm_16. The sequence goes on from NZ_JAQSUV010000033.1 coordinate 235,224, forward strand.
CATTGGTCGCTTTTAACAGTATCTTTCAGATTTTGTTTTTTAGTACTTATGCTTGGTTATTCTTGACCTTCTTACCGCCTTATTTTGGCGTTGCAGGGCAAGTGATCAATGTTGATTTTTGGACCATTACCCATGCTGTTTTGGTTTATCTCGGTATTCCGTTTTTATTAGGTTTCTTAACGCGCTTAATTTTGGTGAAACAAAAAGGCGTGGAGTGGTATCAAACCAAGTTTATTCCGAAAATCAGTCCTCTAAGTTTGATTGCTTTGCTGTTCACGATTTTGGCTATGTTTAGTCTCAAAGGGAACGATGTGGTGAGCTTGCCACTCGATGTCTTGCGTATTGCGATTCCTTTAACAATTTACTTTGTATTGATGTTCTTTATTAGCTTCTTTATGAGCAAATGGATGGGCAATGATTATCCGAAGACAGCAGCAATCTCTTTTACTGCGGCTGGAAACAACTTTGAATTAGCACTTGCCGTTGCAATCGCCACATTCGGTTTAGCTTCACCAGTCGCTTTTACAACGGTGATTGGGCCATTGGTTGAAGTGCCTGTACTGATTGCTTTGGTGAGCGTTTCATTGTGGTTAAGAAAAAAGTTTTTTAAAGCAGAGGTGTAATTTCTATGACTCTCCCAAATGTAGATGTGAATCTTCTCGATCAACCGACTTTAGAAAAAGTACAAGCTAAAGAGTTAGATCATCCACCGCGTATTTTGCTGCTGTATGGTTCAAACCGTGAGCGTTCATACAGCCGATTGGCGGTGATGGAAGCAGGGCGTATCTTGGAGCAGTTTGGTGCCGAAGTAAAAATCTTTCATCCTAAAGGTTTACCTTTACCTGAAGATGCAGATATGGAACATCCAAAAGCCAAAGAACTACATGAACTTTTGGCATGGTCAGAAGGCATGGTGTGGTGTTCACCATGAACGTCATGGTTCAATGAGTTCAATCTTTAAATCGCAGATTGATTGGATTCCATTGGCTGGCGGTGCGATTCGAGCAACACAAGGCAAGACTTTGGCCTTGATGCAGGTCAGTGGCGGTTCACAGTCTTTTAACAGCTTAAACCAGATGCGTATTTTAGGCCGTTGGATGCGGATGATCACCATTCCAAACCAATCGTCTATTCCTAAAGCTTTTTTAGAGTTTGAGGAAAATGGACGGATGAAACCTTCATCCTTCTATGATCGAATTGTCGATGTAATGGAAGAACTATATAAGTTCACCTTGCTCACTCGTGGGCAGAGTCAGTACCTCACGGACCGTTATTCAGAGCGAAAAGAGTCGGCAGAAGAATTATCTAAGCGTGTCAATCAACGTAGCTTATAAACTTTAGGTGATCAGAAATGCAAAAGAGACATTCTAAATTAGTGATCTTAGGTTCAGGGCCTGCGGGTTATAGTGCTGCTGTGTATGCAGCACGTGCAAACTTAAAACCTACATTGATAGCGGGTATACAACTTGGTGGTCAATTAACAACGACTACTGAGGTAGATAACTGGCCGGGCGACCCAGAAGGTTTAACTGGTCCTGCACTTATGGAAAGAATGCAAGCCCATGCTGAACGCTTTGGTACAGAGATTGTGTATGACCACATCAATGAAGTTGATTTAAGCGTCCGTCCATTTGTGCTAAAAGGCGACATGGAAGAATTTACTTGTGATGCACTGATTATTGCAACAGGTGCGACAGCACAATACTTGGGTCTTGAATCTGAAGCTAAATTCATGGGTCAAGGTGTCAGCGCATGTGCAACTTGTGATGGTTTCTTTTATAAGAATCAAAAAGTCATGGTCGTGGGTGGTGGTAACACAGCAGTTGAAGAAGCACTTTATCTTTCTAATATTGCTGAACATGTCACCTTAGTTCACCGTAGAGACAGTTTACGTTCAGAGAAAATTCTACAAGATCATCTTTTTGCCAAAGAAAAAGAAGGCAAAATTAGTATTCTTTGGAACAATCAAGTTGATGAAGTCTTAGGTGATAATACTGGTGTTACTTCAGTTCGCTTGAAGTCAACTTTGGACGAAAGCATACAAGATGTTGAAGTTCAGGGCTTATTTGTTGCTATTGGTCACAAACCGAATACAGGTATGTTTGACGGCCAACTCAACCTACGTGATGGCTACATTCAAGTACAAAGTGGTACTTCAGGTAATGCAACTGCAACTTCTGTTGCTGGTGTATTTGCTGCGGGTGACGTTGCTGACAGCATTTATCGCCAAGCAATTACTTCGGCAGGCTCAGGCTGTATGGCAGCTTTGGATGCCGAAAAGTATCTTGATCAATTGAGCAATTGAAAGGCTCATTTAAATGCTTGAAAATTGTATGAAATACGCCCAGTCTGTTGAGCAGACTGGGCGTTATTTTGATTATAACAAGGCTTTGTTGCACAAAGATTTAAAAGACAGAACTCTGCTCACTTGAGCAGAACTCAAGTGAGAATTTGGGTATGAGGACGACCTAATTCTGTAAATTTATTCAATACAGCTATGCGTGCATGAATCTCACTTACCTGACTAAGAAAACTCCTTGCTGTTAATTTATCGCCCAATAATTTGATGGAATGCATCTTGGTTTCGACCAAACTTCGACGATGATAACCTGACCATTTTTTCCAAAGCGTTCTTCCTAAACGTTTCACTGTTTTTAGTAATTCATTCCGCTCTAAAGATCTCAATTTCTGATTTTTCCATGGTTTTGCATTTTTTCTTGGCGGAATGACCGCATATGCATCTCGATCTAAAATGACTTGTCTGCAGTGCTTCGTGTCATAAGCACCATCGGTATAGACTGAGTCAATTCGTTCATCTAAAGGAATTTGAGCAAGTAAATCACCGAGTACTTGCGAATCACTTACATTATTTGTAGTAAGTTGTACTGCACGTATTTGCAGCGTTTCAGCATCAATACCAATATGCAGCTTACGCTATTGGCGACGATATTCAGGTCCATGTTTTTTACATTTCCATTCACCTTCACCTAGAAACTTCAAGCCAGTTGAGTCCACAAGTAGATGTAACCCATCGCTACTTTTTTGATAGCTAATCGCAATATCAATATGTTTTTGTCTTCGACAAAGCGTGCTGTAATCTGGCGCAGTCCAATTTAATCCACACAGTTTAATCAGACTTTAAACAAAACCCGTGACCATTCGTAAGGAGAGTCTGAATAAGGATTTGATCATTAAACAGCATTGAATAGCGGTATCAGAGTAAGTTTGATTTCTAACTTGTTTGCCGTGTGATTGTGCATACCATTGAGTGTTTGGATCAAACCAAATGGAAATATTACCCCGGTTAATGAGGGCACGATTGTAGGAAGACCAGTTAGTTGTACGATAGATTTTAGGAGTAGGCTTATTCATATTGAAATTATAGGACTGAATAAACCTTCTAGGCTAGGTTTGTGCAACAAAGCCCATCTACTATAGGAACTGAACCGCTTATAGATATTGCTTTATTACTTAATAAGTTTTAGTTTTGAAGTAACATTATTTGTAGATTTTAACTTTTAGCTAAAATCTACAATTTAACATTCTTCTAGTGAGTAGTATTTAAAAATTAGGTTATTCAGTTCAACTGGCTTCGTGTAAAAATATCCTTGCAAGAGATCACAATTTTGATAATGAAGTATTTTTGCTTGTTCTAGTGTTTCTACTCCTTCTGCAACAACCTCAAGATTAAGCTGATGAGCTAAATGAATTATAGATTGAACTATAGATGCATCTTGAGAATTATTTGTCAAATTATCTATAAACTCACGATCTAATTTAATTTGATTAATTGGTAATCGACGTAAATAGCTAAGACTTGAATAACCTGTTCCAAAATCATCAATTGAAACTTTTACTCCTAGCTCACGAACTGACTTTAATATCTCAATTGCTCTATCTGCACCATTAATAATCACGCCTTCTGTAATTTCGATTTTAAGAAGATTAGCTGGTAGTTTACTTTTAATCAGTACACTTTCCAAGCAACTAAGGAAATTACTGCGACCGAATTGAAGAGGAGAAATATTGACAGAGACCGAAATTGTAGCGTTATTTTTTCCATTTATATGGGCAATATCAAAACACGCTTGTTCAAGAACCCACTGACCAATTGCGACAATTTGACCAGTTCTTTCGGCTAATGGAATGAAAGTATCAGGAAAAATAAAGCCTTTTTGAGGATGATGCCAGCGAATCAGTGCTTCTACACTGTGAACTTTTCCTGTTCGTGGATCCACCAAAGGTTGATAAAATAATCTAAATTGTTTTTCCTTTAGTGCAGTCATAAGTTCTAATCGCAAAAGAGCATAATCTTTCTCTGGGAAAAATTTGTTTGGATCTCTTTTATATAAATACCACGTGTTTCTTCCTTGTTTTTTTGCTTCTTTCAGGGCATTCATGGATTCATATAACAGCTCTGAAGCATATCGAGTATTAGAGTTTCTTACGGCAATTCCAATACTAGCTGTTAAATGTAGAGTTTTATTTTCAATCTGAAAGTTTTGAGAAATAAGGTCAAGTATACTTTCTGCCAAAGTAAATAACTGGTTATGATTTTTAGAATTTTTTACTAATAAAATAAACTTATCTTCAATATATCGACTCAGTAAACCATCTTTTTTTAATAAGTCCTGTAAACGTGAGCCGATATCTCTAATTATTTTATCACCGATCAAATAGCCTAGACTTTCATTCATAGATCTAAAATCATCAAGATCAATGTAAAATAATGCCAGACTAGCTGGGGATTGATTTTTTTGTTCAAATTCTTTTTCTAAAAATTTATTAAATGTTCTCTGATTTGGCAAACCAGTGATTGAGTCACGGGTATGTTGATACTTAATATAACTTCTGTTTTTTTCATCCTCAGTTATATCTTCAATATTACCTAAGAAGTGAGTACAAATATTATTTTGATCGAATACAGGCCCAAACGTTAAACGACACCAAAACCAAGTTCCATTTCTGCGGTACTTTTTTAATTTCACTGTTGCTTCTTTTAGTTCCTTTATTCCTGTTTTGATCTTTTCTACCTGAATTAAATCAGTTTCAGGTCCTGACAAGAAGTTATAACTTTTGCCTAAAATTTCTTCTGGGCTATATCCAGTTATAGATGTAAATGAGGGGTTAACAAAAACTATTTCTAATTTATCAGAGATGTCAGTTATGAAGATCCCATTTGGACTCGCATCTACCCCGCGCTTTAATAAGCGCAGGCTTTCTTCATTTTTTAATCGTGTAGAAATATCACGTGCGATGGCAAATACACCAGTGACTTTTTGATTTTGAATAATGGGTAAATTTGTAAGATCAAGCCAAATGAGTTTTCCAGAAGCATGATATGCAGGAATTTTATAATGTTTAGCAATACCTTTTAATGCATCTTTAAATGCTAAGTTAATAAGTTTATGATATTTAGTTGGTATAAAAGTCCAAAAATGTTTTCCTAATATCTGTTTTTCTGAGAATCCAAGAATTTTATTACAAGTAATATTTGAATTTAAAATATAACCATTAAGGTCAATTTCAATAATTAAATCAGGATGATGTGTATAAAAAGAGCTATATTTTTCATTAATAGCTAGTCTCTGTTTGTATTCATTTTCTCTTTCAATTGCTAACGCAATTAATGATACCGCTTGATTTATAAATTCAAAGTGCTCTGATCTGGGCGTCTTCTCTTCACGATAGTAGGTGCCAAAAGTTCCATATAAGATACCTTTAGCACTTATAATAGGTACAGACCAACAACTAATAATATTTTCTTCTCTAACAAACTCTAAATAATTTTTCCAATTAGGATCAAGTATCAAATTACGACTAATAATAGTTTTTCTAGAAAAAGCAGCTGTACCACAAGATCCATTCTTATCCTTAACTTTTAAAGGACTGATTGAACGACAATATTTAGAAGAAAAGTGATGTTCCCCATTTACAAGTGTTAATGTTTGCTCCACTTCTGAATAAAGCATAATTGTGACTAAAGCATCTGTAATATTTGATTCAAGCCAAGAACATATCGAGTTAAGTATAAGTTGAAGATCTGTACTTTTATCAATAGAATTTAAAACATACTCAATATTTAGCTTTCTAAGATCACTCTTCACTTTTCAGACCCTCCTTGGCTCCAATACATTTTATGCGAAATAAAAGTAATTTTTTATTTAATTTAAGTATCAATAGTCTATATTGAAAAACATTGTAAAGTAAAAACAACTTTATGAAAAATATGTTTTTTTTGTGTATATTAATTTAGCTGCTTTTATATGTTTTTTAATTTTGATATAAGAATGTATGTTTAGGATCAAAAGTTTCACCGAAAGATGGCTAGTATACAACCAAGGACTACTTTAATGAATAAACAAAAGTTTAAAAATTTTGAAGATGCAGGAAGAGAAATTTTAAATTTTTTACATCAGAGGTTTGGATTTGACTTATGTATGATTACTCGGGTAGAAGGTGATGATTGGATAGTATTACAAACAGAAGACCATGGATACCATATTAAACCAGGTCAAGTTTTCAAATGGGCTGATTCATTTTGTTGCCATATGGTTAAAGGAAATGGTCCAAAAATTGCTCCTGCCTCAGAAAAAATTGAACTATATGCAAGTGCACCAATTAATAATCAGGTAAGTATTAAATCATATATTGGCCAACCTATAACTAATGAGGATGGTAGCTTATTTGGAACATTATGTGCTATTCACCCTCAAACAAAATCTGAAAATATAAGTCAAGATATAGCTATAATAGAATTATTAGGAGATTTACTTAGTAGAATACTTCAAGCTGAATTACGTCAATTTAAGCATATTAATGAGTTTAAAAGTTTAAGAAAAAAAGTATTTAAAGATGATTTGACTGGTCTGTACAATAGAAGAGCTTGGGAAGAATTCTTAGAAAAGGAAGAAGAGCGATGTAAACGGTATGGCCATCCAGCAGCAATTTTTTTTATTGATATAAACGATTTGAAACAAGTTAATGATAGTTTGGGGCATTCGGCTGGCGATCATTTAATACAGTGCGCTGCAAATGTGCTTGTGAATACAGTGCGCAGTAATGATATTATTGCTAGATTAGGTGGAGATGAATTTGTAATATTAAGTATGGAAAACAACTCAGTAGGGGCTGAAATACTTTTAAAAAGAATTCTAGATGCTTTTTGTGAGGTTGATATTAGTATAGCTATTGGTTTTTCAATGAGAGTCCCAAATAAAGGTTTATTATTTGCAGCAGAACAAGCTGATAAAAAAATGTATATGCATAAGAAAAAATTAAAGTCTAAATTAATTTTTTAATATAACGTAAATATTTACTTTACTGATGTCCTAATACATACATTTAAATTTAAGACTATTTAGGAAAACACAATTCAAAGCATATACCTTCTGCGCTATTGACTGCCTGATACATTCCCTGATGAAGCGTTAAAATGGATGCAACAATCGATAGGCCTAAACCACCCGTTTGATGAGGACTTTGTCTGCTGGAGTTGCACTGATAAAAACGCTCAAAGAGATGAGGCAAATGCTCAGGGGCAACTTCCAAACCACTGGTGATTACAGATAATGTAATCATCTGCATATTATTAATGATCTTCCGGTGGCTAAGCACATAAATAGTTCGGTGATTGCCGCCGTGAACGAGCGCATTTGATATCAGATTATACAGCACTTGTTGTAACAGTTCAGGATCTGCCGATAGCTCAGTCGCCTCAAGACTTAAAACAAAATTGCAGTGTTGTTCTTCGGCTTGATACTCGAAAATACTGAATATATCTTCTATAAATGATTGAAGTTGAATCTTCTGTTTGTTTAAGCAAACTTTGTGCGCATCTGCGCGTGCTAGAAATAACATGCTGTCAATCATTCGTTTTAAACGTTGATAGTCCTCTAAGTTGGAAATCAAGAGTTCCTGATACTGTGCGGGACTACGTTTACTCATGAGTAAAATTTCGGTTTGCCCGATTAAATTATTCAAAGGTGTTCTGAATTCATGAGCAATGTCTTCGGAAAAACGATTCAGTTGGCTATATCCTAGTTCAATACGGTCAAGCATGGCGTTAATATCGGAGGCTAGTTGTTCGATCTCTTGAGGAGGATGATTTAGATTAAGTCTCTGTTCAAGTTTGTGAATACTAATAGCATGAGTTTGTTTGCGTAGTGTTCTTAATGCGTTCAATCCGAAACGGCTGGCAATCGCGCAAAGTATGAAAATGGCTAGAATGCCGCTAAATACATAGATAAATAGACGTTTTTTAAAAGGCGAGATAATCGCTAAACGTTCCGACCACTGCTTGCCTGCAATTAATAGATAGGGTTGTCGATTAATTTGAATAGTTTTCCATGCAACACGGGTGGGATAAGTATAAGCCGATAAATCACGGAATTGAATCTGGGGCTGGTGGGTAAATTCAGGCAGTGGAATGCCAAGAGGATTAATGTTGATCAGAGCCTGATTCCCTTTAAGCAATACAAATAGATTGTCCTGATTGCCGAGCATATTTTGATACAGCTTCGGCTGCGCAATAATCTGCTCAATATTGCGACTGTCCTGCAATAAAATTTCCAGACGTTCAATACGTTCAACCAAAGCCCGATCTTGCTGTGTAATTAGAATCTGGTTTATGCCAAGATAAGTCATCAACGCCACAGTACACAGAACCATCGCAGCACAAGTGGTAGCTAGTAGTGTTAATCGTAGTTCTAGCGAACGAATGGGGTTAAACATTATTTGTCTACCGAAATTTTATAGCCCAAACCGCGAACAGTATGAATTAACTTTATATCATGTCCCTCATCAATTTTACTGCGTAAACGCCGCACAGCTACATCAATAAAATTAGTATCGGTATCAAAATTGATCTGCCAGACTTCAGACGCTATTTGCCTGCGCGTAATAATTTCATTCGGATGGCGAAGTAAGAAGCGCAAAAGATTGAATTCTTTTTTACTGAGTTCTACAGGCTGTTGGTTACGCCAGACTTTATGATGGATTAAATCCAATTTTAAATTTGCAATTTCTAATTGATTTTCCTCTACATACTGCTGACGTCTAAGTAGACTTTTAATTCGGGCCAGTAATTCAATATAAGAAAAAGGCTTGGCTAGATAATCATCGGCGCCTAGTTCCAAACCTTTGACCCGATCAATCACTTGGTCTTTTGCGGTAAGAAAAATTACTGGAATCTTAGAAAATTGTCGCAATACTGTCAGGACTGCCCAGCCATCTATATCGGGCAACATCACATCTAATATAACCAGACTATATGCATGCATTTTTAACTTTTCCAAGCCTTCTAGCCCTGAATGGACACATTGCGCCTCATAGCCAGATTCATTTAACCCTTTAACTAGATATGAGGCGATTTTCACTTCATCTTCGATAATTAGAATACACATTTTGTTCAGGCTCATTTTGAAGATGACAACTTTGTAATGTGATTGTCATCATCCAAATCATTCAGATTGTATAAGATTTTTAAAACTTAATTCAGGGCAATCATGATGAACAAACTCAAAGGGCTTATTGCAACAGTAATGCTGATGAGTAGCAGTACTTTTGCACAATCCGTTCAATTGAATCAAGTTTATTCACTTGATTCTCAGACAGCACAAACTCTTATTGATGCTGCTGTGACCGTATGTCAAAAAATACAGCACAATATTGCCGTGGTGGTGGTAGATCGGGGAGGAAATACCTTGATTTCAAAGAGACATGAAACTGTCGGGCCACATAATTTAGGCGCAGCCGAAAAGAAAGCCTATACCGCTTTATCCACCAAAATGGAGACCATGTTGTTAAGTCAAAATGCCCATGAAAATAAGGATGCAAAAAATTTAACCACTTTATCAAATTTACTATTGTTAGGTGGCGGCGTACCTGTGCGTTATGAGAGTCAAGTGGTCGGCGCCATTGGCGTTGCCGGAGCAGGGGGCGCAAAAAATGACCATTACTGCGCTGAAACAGCTGTTAAGTCTATTTTCAATCCTTAAGGAATCCATCATGTTTAAAAAATTATTGCCACTCTCAACACTATTGTTGACCTCAATGACTTTTGCACAAACTAACCCCTTAAGTGTGCATGTGTTGAATCTAGAAAATGGTCTGCCTTCCGCTCAAGTCGAGGTGGTACTCGAAAAAAGTACCGGGAATAAATGGGTGAAATTAAATCAGCAATATACTGGCCCTAATGGCCGTATTACTGGATTGTTTCCTGAAAATCAGAAGCTTGAAGCTGGTATTTATAAAGTTACCTTTAAAACCGAGGACTGGTTTAAAAAAAATAAGCAAGATACCTTCTTTTCTGAAGTTCCTGTAATTTTTAAGGTAGATGGAAGTGTCAGCCATTATCATATTCCTCTACTTCTAAGTCCTTATGGATATTCGACTTATAGAGGCAACTAAGATTTAAAAGGGCTAGTCTAACTAGCCCTATTATTTGTGTTTAGTCCGTAAACTAGAGAAAATCACAAAAAATTCATGATCGTATTATTATGCTTTTAGTTGAATTAAAGTTGACTCAAGTTATGTAAATGAGTTGATAGAACTTATTGAAGCTTCATAGTAATTAAAATGAGAATGGCATGAACCAATTTTCTGAAGAAGACTTATCCAGAATTATCGAAATGGCCTGGGAGGATCGAACCCCATTTGAAGCCATTCAATGTGAGTTTGGTTTGAACGAAGCGGCAGTGATCCGCTTGATGCGGCAAAATATGAAACCCAGTAGCTTTAAAATGTGGCGTGCACGTGTGACAGGCCGAAAAACCAAGCATCTGCAGCTGCGTTTACCTGATGTGATACGGGCCTATTGTTCACGCCAATACAAGCGTTTCTAAGTGTTTGATTTTGATTACCGTCTGGACTCACGTTTACATCGTTCAGAACAATATTGTACTTCCTCCCAGCAGCGGTACCATTTCTTGCGCCAACTAAAAGGGCGCAAACAGTGGATACAGATTTTTTCAGGGAGATGCTGTTTTTTCATCGTTTATAACTCATTGATCTGGCTAAGAAGTTGCTGGGCATGGCTGATAATCTGATGCCGATCTTTAAGTTTATCTAGCTGTCGATAGATCATGCCCATACGTGGATGAGTACGAAATTTCGCCTCATTCCGGATCATAAAATACCAGTACAGGCTATTGAACGGACAGCTATCTAGCTCTGTGCGAGTTTTGACATTGTAGCTACAGTGCTTACAGTAATCGGACATCTTATGGATGTAATTGCCCGAGGCCGCATAGGGTTTGCTGGCCATAAAGCCGCTATCGGCATGCATCACCATACCCAGCGTGTTCGGTAGTTCTACCCATTCATAGGCATCGGCATAGACTGCCAGATACCACTCGCTGATCTGCTGCGGGTCTACACCAGTTAATAAGGCAAAATTTCCAGTCACCATCAAACGCTGGATATGATGTGCATAGGCATGCTGAAAAGTATTACGGAAACACTCAGCCATACAGTTCATCCGAGTACGGCCAGTCCAGTAAAATTGTGGCAATGGTGCTGAGTGCTGCAGTGCATTGCGGCTGGCATATTCTGGCATGTACAGCCAGTAAATTCCGCGAACATATTCGCGCCAGCCGAGAATTTGTCGGATAAAGCCTTCCACTGCATTCAGTGGTGCATGACCGGCATGGTATGCAGCTTCTGCCGCATCACAGACTTCTTTAGGTAGTAGCAGACCACAGTTCAGATAAGGTGAGAGCAGGCTGTGAAACAGCATGTCTGAGTCTTGAACCATGGCATCTTGATAATCGCCAAAATGTGGCAAACTGTGGGTAATGAAATGCTCCAGTGCAAGCAGAGCATTGCTACGTGTGGTGCCCCAGCGGAAGTTGTCAAGGCTGCCAGAGTGACGGGAAAATTCACGTTCAACCAATTCAAGCACATCCAGATCAATCTGATCGTGTTCAAAGTGAAGTGGTGCAGGCAAAGGGGGATTGCCAGCCCAGGCCCTACGATTGGCGCTGTCATAGTTCCACTGTTCTCCAAACGGCTGCTGTCCTTGCATCAAGTAACCGGTCTGCTTGCGCATTTCCCGGTAAAAATATTCCATACGCAGTGTCTGGTAGCGACTGGCCCAGTGTCGGAACTGCTCCGGACTACAGAAAAAACGTTCATCATTCAGGCATTGTACTGGCAATTGCAGCTGCTGGCTCCAATACTGTTCAATCTGCTGCTGTAAACGATATTCCCCGCAGTGCGTAATGACCAGTTCTGTGACTGGTAAGAGTTGCTGCTGTGACTCTACGAAATCCAGCAGGCTACGAATCGGACTATCAGATTTAAAAGCATGGTAACGTACACGCCAGCCTTCGGCTTTGAGTTCTTTGGCAAAATGACGCATGGCGCTAAAAATCAGGGCAATTTTCTGCGGATGATGGGCGACATAAGTGGCTTCCTCAACAACTTCGGCCATCAGGATCACATCCCTGATACGATCCAGCGCTTTGATCGTAGCAAGCTGATGATGAAGCTGGTCACCCAGAATTAAACCGAAACGCATAGCCATTCCAGACCCTATGAAAGATAGCGCAGTGTAAGTCAAGACAGTTCAATTTTTTGTGAAAATAAAGATCATCCTGCATGTTGAATCAATCCAACTCGACCAGATGGCCCGCTGACATCGCACAGAAATGATGAGTACTGCTATAACAAAATATTCATCCCTACAATGCTAAAGCCAGTTGATGAAACTCGCTTTACATGATTTCTTAATACATGAGTAGTGTGAAAATTATGTGATTTTAATCAAAAAGATAAAAATTATTATGGTTGTAATTCAAGTAGCTCACGCCTAGTATCTGGCTTGAAGTTACTCCATGTGAGCTTCCTTAGTTTTGTCCCATACACCCCTCTGTATGGGATTTTTTTAATCAGGGAATTGTCATGAGCATGCATTCAAAAGCGTATATTTTTAGACAGCAGCAATTACTATTGGATGAGCATTTTCAGTTGCCGCAGGTAGAAAGACTGCAGCACGACCTAAACCTGTCGGAAAATTGCGAGATCATTGCTCGTGACCTGAAAGAAGACGAACCGGTGCCGGAAGGTTATCAGCTGGTTCCAATCCGGCAACTGGTGCAAGTCTGGAGCAGACCGCAGTTTGAACAGGCCAGCCGTGCGGTACAGTTACTGGAATGGCGCCGTAACCACCGCTTTTGCAGTAAATGCGGTCACGCCACCCAGCAGCATGTCAGCCAGTATGCCATGATCTGTCCATCCTGTGGCTATAACCAGTATCCGCGGGTGAATCCCTGTGTGATTACCATCATTACCCGAGGTACAGATGAAATTCTGCTGGCAAAAAATGCTCGCAACAAAACCCAGATGTACAGCCTGATTGCAGGTTTTGTTGAAGTTGGAGAAACCCTGGAAGAGGCAGTAAGCCGTGAAACGCTGGAAGAAGTGGGACTACAAATCAAAAATATTCAATATCTAGCCAGTCAGCCGTGGCCGTTTCCCAGCAATCTGATGATGGCCTTCAAGGCAGAATATCAGGGAGGGGAAATTCAGATTCAAGAAAATGAACTCAGCGATGCGCAATTTTTTAAATTTGATCAGTTACCCGAGATTCCGTTTAAGGGTAGTATAGCCTATACCATGATTCAGCATGTGATACATGGAACGCCTGTTGCAGATGACAGCAAAAAATGGCTTTGAAAAAGTAATCTTGTTTGGGTCTCTCAAATAAACTGCAATAACGCATTAGGTAGTGAATATTCAGATGGCATTTCCTGATCTGGAGAAACTGAATCGCATCATTTGATCTTCACGCTTTGTTCACATCTAGCTGGGTTATCTTAATCCTGAGATCCAACAAGGCTAAAAAATGAAGATGCGATTTAAGTCTGCTTTTGCAGCGATAGCACTGTCTATCATCAGCTTAAATACAACGACTCAAGCAGAAACTGCTGCGCCTCAGGCAGTTGATCGGGTATATATACAGAAGTATGCCGGTAAATGGTATGAAATTGCGCATTTACCGATGTATTTTCAGCGTAAATGTATAGCTAATATCACGGCACAATATAGCGTCAATGCCGATCAAACTATCGGCGTATTGAATAGCTGCCGAACTGCCAATGGCGAGATAATTAGCTCTGAAGGTGTTGCGTATTCGCAAAATCAGGGGAACAGCAAACTGAAGGTCAGCTTTTTGCCTAAAGGTTTAAGATGGATCCCCTTTACTAAAGGTCATTACTGGGTATTACGAGTAGACCCGGAATATAAAGTGGCACTGGTGGGTGGCCCAAGTAATAAATACCTATGGATTTTGTCACGTGAACCGCAACTAGATGAAGCAACTTATCAGTCATATATAAACACTGCGAAAGATTATGGCTATGACGTGACAAAACTTATCAAATTGCCTCATTAATCTGCTAATCTTTTGCCGAACTGATAAATCTCTCAACAGTTCGGTTTTTTTATTTACTTCACATAAAATTCATACCTGACTGATTACACTCATCAAATAGAATAAATACAATCGCTCGAAAGTAGGATGAGTCCATGTTGAAAACTCTGATGCGATGGATAGACAGCTGGTCCACACCCACAGCGCCCGAAACACTGACGGCTGAAAACAGCAAGATTCAGTGGCAGCGGATTTTACCCTTTATTCTGTTGCATCTGGCTTGTCTAGCAGTGTTCTGGGTGGGAGTGTCGTGGTTTGCAGTGGGCTTTATGCTGCTGTTCTACCTGATTCGTATGTTTTCCATTACGGCTTTTTTTCATCGCTATTTATCGCATAAAACCTTTCAGACCTCGCGTCCAGTGCAGTTCCTATTTGTATTACTAGGCACCATGAGTGCACAGCGTGGCCCCTTATGGTGGGCAGCCCATCATCGTTATCACCACCGCTATACAGATTCTTCACAAGACCCGCATTCATCTACTCACGGTTTTTGGTATAGCCATGTGGGTTGGTTTCTGAATGAATATAACTTTGCCACGCGTAAAGAAGTCATCAAAGACTGGCTGAAATATCCGGAATTAATCTGGCTAGATCGGTTTAGTCTAATTGTGGTGCTGTTGACCGCGGGTGGGATTTATGTGCTAGGAGAATGGCTGGCAATAGCTTGGCCGCAACTGGGGACTTCCGGCTTGCAATTACTAGTCTGGGGATTTGTGGTGTCCACCGTGTTGCTGATCCATGCGACCTTATGTATCAATTCACTGGCGCATCATTACGGTAGCCGTGATTTTGACACTGATGATCAAAGCCGCAACAATTTATTCTTGTCTATCATTACTTTGGGCGAAGGCTGGCACAACAATCACCATTATTATGCAGGCAGTACCCGACAGGGCTTTTACTGGTGGCAGATTGATGTGACCTATTACCTCCTAAAAATTATGTCTTGGCTCGGGATAGTCTGGGGTTTAAAGCCAATTCCAGCGCGGGTCTATGACGTCAGTAAAATTGCACAAGCTCGAAAACAGAGAAAAGTAGCCAAAACAGGCGCTCCTACTATTCATTCGAAGGAATCACCATGAAAATTGCGATTATTGGTTCAGGTATTTCCGGTTTGTATGCGGCTTGGAAATTAGGTAAGGTGCATGACGTTACCGTCTTTGAAAAGAATAACTACTTTGGCGGCCATACCGATACCCATCAGTTGAATATAGATGGCGAACAG
Source organism: Acinetobacter sp. Gutcm_16 (assembly GCF_028649355.1). Classification (NCBI taxonomy): domain Bacteria; kingdom Pseudomonadati; phylum Pseudomonadota; class Gammaproteobacteria; order Moraxellales; family Moraxellaceae; genus Acinetobacter; species Acinetobacter sp. Gutcm_16. The sequence continues at coordinate 250,883 of NZ_JAQSUV010000033.1, forward strand.
GTCGCGGTGGACAGTGGCTTTATTGTATTTAATGAGCATAACTATCCACTGTTCTGTGCAATGCTCAAAGAACTCGGGATTCAATCGCAAAGCAGTGACATGGGCTTTTCGGTGAACAATCAGGTCACTGGCTTGCAGTACAACCCTTCAAAAAAATTCTCGCTGTTGTTCCGACCGCAAAACTTCTTTAACGCTGATTTTCGCGTGATGTTGTCGGATCTGTTCCGTTTCTATGCGGCGAATAAAGATATTGATGTTGAACAGGTCGATGCTCAGCTCAGTATTGATGCATATCTCAATCGACATGACTATTCCGAAGCCTTTCGTCAGGAACATCTCTATCCGATGTGCGGGGCGCTATGGTCCTGTCCAGTAGAGCAAGCTGGACAGATTCCGTATAAATTTGTGGTGAGCTTTTTTCAGCACCATCGTATGTTGCAGCTGAAAGAGCGACCTTCATGGCTTACGGTCAAGGGTGGATCAGCTCGTTATGTTCGTGCCATTCAGGCCCAATCGAATATGACTTTCCGCAAGACAGGTGTGCTTCATGTATCCCGTAGTGCAAATGATGTAGTGATTGAAACTGGACAGGGCCGTGAACGTTTTGACTGGGTCATTTTTGCCAGCCATGCTGATGATAGCTTGAATTTACTTACAGACCCGTCAGCGCAAGAGCGGGAAGTACTTGGCAAGTTTCGTTATCAGGATAACCATATGGTGGTGCATTCCGATACTCATATCATGCCCAAATCCAGACGCCAATGGGCCAGCTGGCATGTACATGTGACACCTAGTCGTGTAACCGAATCAACTCCATTCCAGCATAGTGGCATGCATTATGGTTTCAGTTACTGGATGAACCAGTTGCAAAACCTGAATTGTAAAACCCAAATCTTTGCCACACTCAATCCTAACTTTAACCTCGATCCGAAAAAAATATGGGTAGAACGATATTACCGTCATCCAGTATTTGATGCTGCCGCGATTGAGGCACAACAACGTTGGGCTGAGGTTAATGGTCAGAACCGGACGTCATACTGTGGTGCCTACTGGGGCTGGGGCTTTCATGAAGATGGAGCGCGTAGTGCTTCATGGGTTGTAAATCAGTTGCTACAACACACTGAGCAAGCGGCTTAGGAGTACAGAATGCAAATGTATCCACTGGCTATCGCTTCTACCGAAATTCGCCATCGTCGCTATTTGCCCAAATCGCATGCTTTTGAGGTGAAGCTTAGCTATTTATGCTTTGATCCGGATCAACTGGCAAATTTTACCCAAAAATCTTGGTTCTGGTCTTCTAGTCGCTGGAATTTATTGACCTTGGATGAACGTGACTTTCTAAACATGGAATATGGATCGATTCGGCAGAAAGTTGCACGGTTACTGATCAAGCACGAAAACTATCATTTACCACATGCTGCATCTATTCGTGTACTGGCTTTACCACGCACACTGGGTTTTCGTTTTAATTCTGTGGTGTTTTATTTGATCTTTGATACGACCGATCAACTGATTTTTATACTGAGTGAAATCACCAATACACCGTGGAATGAACGTCAGGTGTACATTCACGATTGTCGGCACAATGTAACTAAACATACGCCTTACCAGAGCCACCAGTTTGACTTTAAAAAGGCCTTTCATGTGTCACCATTCATGCCGATGTCACTGGATTATCGTTGGCATTTTAGCTTTTCAGAACAGCAAAATGTGATTCACATGCAGCTGTTTGAACAAGAAATATTGCAATTTGATGCCACGATGAAATTTAAGCTGCAAGCCATCACACTTCCTTCACAGCAACATCGATATGCTGTATTAAAAGTTCTTGAGCCCTTTAGGATGGTGAGCGGGATTTATCTACATGCTTTGCGCTTATGGAAAAAGAAAATTCCGTTTTATCGGCATCCTAAAAAAGAAAAAGGAAAGACATGACTATGAAAACACTGTTAATGGGAGAGCATACCGAACTGCCGATAGTCCTACGCCATATGCTGAAATTGCGTCATGGTCAGCTAATATTTAAAGGTATCTGGAATGGTCTGGTCGGGGAAAATTACAGTGACTTGCATGCAGTAATTCAAGTTCACGACCAACGCCTTATCGATTTGCTGTTCCGTAATGGTGTACTGGGGGCAGCAGAAGGCTTTATTCGTGGTTACTGGAGCAGTGAAGATCTGGTCAATGTAATTCGTATTCTAGCGCGTAATCGTGATGTGCTTGATCGAATGAATCAAAATGTGGTGGCAAAAGCCAGCCAGTTGGTACTCAAGGCTTGGTATAAATCCCGCAAGAATTCGATTGATGGTAGTCGTCAGAATATTGCTGAGCATTATGACTTGAGCAATGAGTTTTTTAAATTGTTCTTAGATTCCAGCATGATGTATTCCAGTGCTGTCTTTAAAGACCCTTGTATGAGTTTGGAACAAGCTTCAGATTATAAAAAAGAATTGATCTGCCAGAAACTTCAATTGAAACCGATGGACCATTTGGTCGAAATTGGTAGTGGCTGGGGAGGCTTTGCCATTTATGCGGCTCAGCATTATGGCTGTAAGGTCACCACTATTACCATTTCCAGGGCTCAGTATGATGAAGCACTCGCTCGCGTTGCTGAAGCGGGACTGTCTCATCGGGTGTCTGTACAGCTTCAGGACTACCGTTTACTCGAGGGTAAATACGACAAATTGGTGTCCATTGAAATGATTGAAGCAGTCGGTGAGCAGTATTTACCAACTTATTTCCGAAAATGCCGCGAGCTCCTCAAGCCGAATGGTCTAGCCTTGATACAGGCGATTACGATTGAAGATGCACGCTATGTTAAAGCTTTAAATACGGTAGATTACATTAAGCGTTATATTTTCCCCGGTAGTTTTATTCCATGTATCAGTGTGATGACGCAAACGGCTTCTGAGCAAAAACTTCGTCTCAAACATCTGGAAGATATTGGTCAAAGCTATGCACAAACCCTCAAGTGTTGGCGCCAGCGTTTTCTGGAGCAGCGTGATCAAGTGCTGCAACTTGATTTTGATGAGCGTTTTATACGTATGTGGGATTTTTATCTGTGTTATTGCGAAGGTGGTTTTAGGGAAGGTGTGATCAGTGATGTTCATTTGCTGTTTGAAGCCAGTGCTTACTAAGCAGAAATAAAACAGGAGAGCTAAATGCTGCTAGATTTATTTTTGCTCAATGTCTTCATCATGCTCTGTAGCTGGGTGTTAGTGACCTATAACCGCAGAGCGGGGCTGGTCGATGTCGCTTGGAGTTTCAGTATTGCCCTTAATGTGATTATTGCCGCTTGGGCGATTGACAGTGCACCGATGTTGGTTCGGTTATTTCTGGGACTGGCGAGTGGGATCTGGTTTTCACGGCTGACTTGGCATCTGTTACGGCGCTATTCCAATGAAACCCAAGAAGACACGCGTTATGCCAACATGCGCCGAGCGATGGGGGATTATCAGCATCTTGGTTTCCTGGTGTTTTTTATATTTCAGGCAGGTTTGGCTCTACTGTTTTCGTACCCAATGCTGAAGTTGTTAAGTATCTCGACCCAGCAATGGAATGACTGGACTTTGGTCACTGTGATTGTGGCGGGCATGATCATGCTATCTGCTTTGATAGGCGAAAGCACTGCCGATCAGCAACTTTACCGTTTTAAGCTAGATGCACAGAATCAAGGTAAAACCATGGATCAGGGCTTGTGGAAATACTCACGCCATCCGAATTATTTTTTTGAATGGCTGCATTGGTTTGCCTATCCAGTGCTCGGTCTGGCAGCAGGATGCTATGAATTATGGATTTATCCGCTGCTGATGTGGCTATTCCTGTACTACCTTACGGGTATTCCATTTAGTGAAAAACAGGCCCTCACCCACCGTGGTGACAACTATAAAGACTATCAACGACGAACTTCAATGTTTATTCCGTGGCCACCCAAAGAGTAGGTAAATACATGGACTTTATGATTCAAAAATCTTTAGAACTGATCGAAAATGGCAAGGTGCCAGACCCAGTGATTCGTGCTGGTATTAAAATCTTGAGCAAAAAACGTTTGGCACAAGAAGGTCGGTTTAATCCCCCATTGGCAGCGCAGCGCTATATGGATGTGCTGACCATGCTGAAAAGCAGCGAAATTGCCATTGAGACAGACAAAGCCAATGAGCAGCATTATGAACTGCCGACCGCATTTTTTCAGGCAGTACTCGGTAAGCGTTTGAAATATAGCGCGAGTCTATTTGAACATGCCGATATGACGCTAGACCAAGCCGAAGAAGCTGCCCTTGCATGCTATTGCCAGCGAGCACAACTGAAAGACGGGCAGGATATTTTGGAAATTGGCTGCGGTTGGGGTTCTTTAAGTCTATATATGGCCGAGCATTATCCAACGGCCCGTATTACAGTCGTGTCAAATTCTTCAACGCAGCGCGAGTATATTCAGGAACAAGCCCGTTTAAAAAAACTGGATAACCTTAATGTGATCACTTGTGATGTCAATGTGTTGCAACTTGAACCTGCGTCATTTGACCGTGTGGTATCGGTGGAGATGTTTGAGCATGTACGCAACTATCAAAAACTGTTTGAAAATATTAGTATTTGGCTCAAACCAGATGGCTTATTGTGGTGTCATATTTTCTGTCATCGTTTCTTGCATTATCCGTTTGAAGTCAAAAATGAGTTTGACTGGATGTCGCAATATTTCTTTAGTGGTGGTTTGATGCCAGCAGCCTCAACTTTCCTACATTTTCAGCAGCATTTACAGCTAGAACAGCACTGGCAATGGGCGGGCACGCAGTATGAACGTACCGCAAATGCTTGGCTAGAAAATATGGATGGTAAACAGGCCGAGCTAAAGCCCTTATTTGAAAAAACTTATGGCGCGGATGCCGCAATCTGGTGGCAGCGCTGGCGGATTTTCTTTATGGCCTGTGCCGAGCTATTTGGTTATGACCATGGACGCGAGTGGGTCATTGGCCACTTTCTGTTAAAGAAGAAAGCCGTATAATTGAACAGTGGGATTGGCCAGCGGGGAATGCATCAATGTTAAAGCTATTTAGGGACAAACGTGATCATCCTCTGGGTGAGGTGTTTAACCGCTACTACTGGCTGCAAATCGGATTCATTGCCTTGTCTGTGGTGATTGGGATTGGCTTCAGTGCCTGGGTGATTAAAGGTTCTTTGCTCAGAACGGCGCTAGAACAGGAAATGTCACACTACTGGCAGCGATTAGAACGTAATCCTGCCGCAGAATTGCCCGATACCAAAAACCTGTATGGTTACCGCTGGAATACTGTGTCTCCCTCCCAATTTAAGAATATGTCACTTGAGCAAGGGGTGAATCGGCATTTTGTCGATGGTAAGGAACGCATGACCGTTTATGGCGAAAAAGATGGGCAGCATGTCCTGTTAGTCTTTGGTGAAAGCAATGTCAATAAACTGGTCTGGCTGTTTGGTCTGGCACCACTGATGGTCAGCTTGTTTGTACTTTATAGTATGTTATGGTGGTGGAACCGTCGTGCCCGACGCTATTTTTCTCCCATTACCAGGCTTGCCAACGCACTGGAACATATTGATTGGGAAGATTATAAAAATCAGGCTTCACCGTTTCATGACATCCGGACTGATTCAAATCTGGAAGCGGAATATCTGAAGCAAGCGCTAGAAAAATATCATCAGGTATTAAGCGAGTTTATTCAGCGTGAACGTGAATTTACTGGTGATGTCAGTCATGAGCTTCGCACACCACTTACCATCTTAAAAGGCAATGTGCAGTTGTGTCAGGCACGCTATGGGGACAATAAATCATTTACTCGCTTGAACAACACCATTGAAGACATGCAACTATTAGTTGACACACTACTGGCTATCGCCCGCAATACCACCAATACTTTAACCGCTGAATCGACTATGCTTTCTGAATGTCTGGAAAATGTAGTTCAGGATCTGGATAGTGTTAGCCATAACAAAGGCATGCGGATAAATTTTCAAAAAGATCTAAACGAACAGCCACGTAAACTTTACCCGTCGATGACCAAAATGGTATTTGGCAATATTTTGCGGAATGCACTGAATTATTCACAAGGCACAGAAATTGATGTCATTTTGCAAAAAAATACAGTATTGATTGCAGATAATGGTGTCGGCATTCCTTTACCGAATAACTCAAAGGTACAAGAACTGTCGGGGCAGCAATTGCAATTAGAGATCAAAGGTCATGGCATTGGACTGCAATTGGTACAGAAGTTGTGCAAGCAGCTTGGCTGGCGAGTGGAATTGTTTGATCGGCAGTATTATCTCAATACCCATCAGGATGTTGATCTGGCGATGACGACTGGACTGATTGTCGTCGTGTATTTAAATTAAGGCTGGGCTTCTAGAGCTTAAGCTTCTAAAGTGATCTTTAACCCTACACCAGATATGGTGTGAATTAGTTTTTGCTCAAAAGGCTTATCGACCATTTTACGCAAATTATAAATATGACTACGCAGGGCATCGCTTTCAGGCTCTTGATCCCCCCAAAGCTCTATCATAATTTCTTGTTTAGTCAGAACTTTAGGCGAATGACGCATCAGTAGTTTGAGCAGTTTGAATTGAATGGGGGGCAGTTCAATGGTTTGTCCTCCACGAGTCAGTTGCTGTGTTGCAGGGTCCAGAATAAGATCATGAATTTGAAGACGGCTAGAGGAGACTTCACCCTGTGAACGCTTGATCAGAGCTTTGACTCGAACCACCAGCTCATTAAAGTCAAATGGTTTGACTAGATAATCATCCGTGCCTGAATTGAAACCTTTGAGTTTGTCATTCAGCGTATCGCGTGCGGTGAGCATCAGCACAGGGAGGTCCATACCTTCTTTATTTCGTAGCCATTCACATAGTTCATAACCCGAACCATCAGGCAAGTTAATATCTAAAAGTAAAATATGATAGCGTTGCTGTTTTAGCAATTGGCGCGCAGCATTTAAGTTTCGAGCATGATCGACCACAAAACCATGCTCTTCTAGAAACTCGCATAAGGTAGATGCCAGTTCATAATGATCTTCAACCATCAAAATAAAATGTTTAGACATAACTGTAGAGACTACTTTATTAATTGCTGTTTTAATTTAGCACTAAATGGCTGAGGACCTAGCCATATATTAAAATATTGCTGGGCCTGCGGGTTTTGGAGTTGTCCCTGCATTTTCTGGTTTAAGTATAGGCTTAATGTGTGTGTGGCATGGATATACTTCAGTTGGTATAGATCTCCTGACTTCACTGGACGATACAAATCGGTGATTGGATTGAAAACAGCATGAATTTTTTGATCTTTGATATTACGTTGGAGTAGATGTGTGGCCGCACGTTTGAATGCCCATTCTGGAATATTCTGCGTATAGGTAAAATCCATCTGTATGTTTTGGCCTTGCCAAGGCTGATTACAGTTTTGCGCAAAGTAACTGGCCACACCGACCTGTTTTTGTCCCACCATGAGTGGGCCATTACCACATTTATTTAAGCTCTGTGCATGCGCCCACGAACCGAAACTCCCGAGCATCAGTACAGTGGTTATGGCTACTTTTTGAAAGGCAGTACCCATGAATAGGTTCCTCCTACATATGGCAAAGAACGATACAGACCATTGGCCGGATCCCAGAAATCTTGTTGGAAAATAATCTGATGGTTTGGGTTGACCTTTATTTCACTGATTCCAAATGAATCCATTGTTCGTGTCTTCCCGAACATTTTAAAATCATAAACCATATGCCAATGCACATAGGCAGAGTCTTGATGATATGAAGTATTTAATAGGCTGACAGTGACATTACTCACCCGCTGGTTCATACCTTGAAAATGTTCAAGCAGTTTTTTACGCGATGAAAATTGCGACAGAGTGTCGTTAATAAAAAGCTGATCTGCATACAGTGCTCCAGCATTTTCAACGAATTTAGGTGTGCCCAACGTATTAAATGCCGAAGTGAAGCGGGTGCCGATTTCTAGTGCTTTTGCATCATCTAAGGGTATTCCTTGAATACTCGCTCTGGCATTTGCATAATCAGAGGAATAACGAGGAACACTTTTACATCCTGACAGGAAAAGCACTGGTAAGGATAAGGCAATTGCCATTAACGTTTTGACTTGATTCATATTCACTGTCCATCTTCACAGTTTATCCTCCCACTTTAGAGAGGCTAAAGTGAACAGAATGTGAAGATAGATACTAAAGACAGTACATTGAATAGAATTTTGATGATTAAGGATTAAATTTCACTTTCTCTTTTTTCTTCAGTCATTAGCCAATGAATGATATTCATGACATCACGATTTTCGTTATTTTTTCTGACCATTGCATAAAAATTATAGTCACAATAGATAAAACCAAAAGGGGCAATGACCCTTCCATTTAATATTTCTTTTTCTACTAAAATTTGAGGCGCTATCGCAATTCCTAACCCAGACACAGCAGCTTCTATCATCAAATTGAGACGATCAAAATAACGATCATTCGCTTTTGGGGAAAAGTTAATTTTGGACTGATCAAACCATGTATGCCATGCACTTTTATTTGAGTGGGTATGAAGTAATGGATAATCTAAAAGATCATGTTTTGTATGGAGAGGATTTATTTCCCGATTACAAATAGGCCCCATGTTATCGGGAAATAAAAGATATTTATTCAAAAAGTTGGAAAGTATATGATTCTCACTGATGCTATTGATAAATATGTCAACTTTCTCTTTTTCTAACAATTTTAAGTCATTACATGTCATTAATTTGATATGGATATTGGGATAAATGACTTCGAGCTTTTCTAATCGAGGAATCAGCCAATTTGCCATAAAACTATGAGAAGCACCTATTACCACCTCTACCTCTGACGTTTTATTTGTTAACTCAAAGACGCATTGTTCTAAACGATTAAAAAGCTGCGTACAAACGAGCGATAATTCTTCTGCGTCCGCCGTCAGAGAGATGGTCGAGGAATGTCGAATAAACAATTTTTTATCTAACCATTCTTCTAGCTGTTTTATTTGATGGCTAATCGCACTATGGGTGACACACAATTCTTCCGCAGCTAAGCTGAAACTTTTATTTCTGGCGACGGCTTCAAATGCTTTTAAAGCATTAAGGGGAGGTAATGTTCTGCGTTTCATGTTGTAAAATTTTCTAACATCATCAGCTCAAAATATATCAATTATCAGAAAAATGAAAATATTTTAAGATCAAACAAATTTTGATAGTAAAAGAGATATGAGATGACAACCCCTTATACAGGTAATGGTCCTGATGACTTGGGATTTTTTGGTAAGTTTGGCGGATGTTACATGCCAGAGAGCTTAATGCCAGCACTTCGAGAATTAGAGCAAGCCTTTAATACTGTTCGGCACAAACCTGAATTTTGGGCTGAATATCAGCAGATTTTAACGGACTTTGTTGGTCGTCCTAGTCCTCTTTTTTATGCAAAAAACCTAACAGCGTATGCGGGAGGTGCTCGAATATATCTCAAGCGAGAAGATTTGAACCATACTGGTGCGCATAAAATCAATAATTGTGTTGGGCAAATCTTATTAGCCAAATTTATGGGGAAAACTAGAATCATTGCAGAAACTGGTGCTGGACAACATGGTGTTGCAACAGCAACTGTTTGTGCACTGTTTAAGATGAAATGTACCATTTTTATGGGAGAAACAGACATTCAGCGCCAACAAGTGAATGTTGAACGCATGAAATTACTCGGTGCTGAAGTCAGAAGTGTTCAAAAAGGTCGTAGGACCTTAAAAGATGCGATGAACGAAGCATTACGTGACTGGATTAGTCATGTTGATACAACCTATTATCTGTTGGGTACTGGTGCAGGTCCTCATCCATATCCCATCATGGTCAGAGAATTTCAAAAAATTATTGGTCTAGAAGCCAGAAACCAAATACTCCTCAAAGAAAATAAACTGCCTGATGCTTTGGTTGCTTGCGTTGGTGGTGGATCAAATGCATTAGGGTTGATGCATCCTTTTCTAGAAGACCTGAATGTCAAAATGTTTGGCGTTGAGGCAGGTGGAAAAGGAACAAATAGCGGTGAACATGCGGCCTCTATTTGCAAAGGTCAAGTCGGTGTGCTGCATGGTAATTTAACCTATTTATTACAAGATTTAGATGGACAGATTTTAGAGGGCCACTCTATATCAGCTGGCTTAGATTATCCTGGTGTCGGCCCTGAACATGGCCTTCTGTTTGAAACAGGACGTGTGACATATACGGCTATAACCGATCAAGACGCTGTAAATGCATTTCAGCTTTTAAGCCAACAGGAGGGCATTATTCCTGCTCTTGAGAGTTCTCATGCGATTGCATATGCGATTCAACTTGCTCAAGAAATGCAGCCAGAACAGATCATTATTGTCAATTTAAGTGGCAGAGGTGACAAAGACTTAAACACGGTAAAAAAATATCTTGCAGGAGCTACAGCATGAACCGTCTAGATCAAAAATTAGAGCAATTAAAACTGGAAAATCGAAGCGGTCTGGTTTGTTATTTTACTGCTGGAGATCCTAATTTCGCAGAAAGTTACCGTCTGTTAAGCCAATTGGGTCAAGCTGGAGCTGACATTATCGAAGTTGGCATTCCTTTTTCAGATCCAGTGGCAGATGGTGAGATCATTCAGGCAGCACATCTTAGGGCATTAAGTGCAGGTCAAACGGTAAAACAAACCATTGAGTTGGTAAAAGCAATCAGGCTACATGATGAAAAAACACCAATAATTTTCATGACTTATTTAAATCCGATTATGCAATATGGTTTTGAGACACTTATCGCCGAAACAGAAAATCTTATAGATGGAATATTGATTTTAGATGCTCCCTATGGATATCGAGAAAACTTTGAAGTGCAATTAAATGAAAAAAATATGCATTTAATTGCAATGACAGCGCCGACTACCCCAATTGAAAGGTTAGAGCAAATTTCAGCGCGTGCGACAGGTTTTTTATATCATGTTGCAGAAAATGGTTTAACAGGAGGAGACTTCAATCTGCTTAATCTTGAGAAAAAGATTGCTGAAATTAAACCTATTTTTAATATTCCTGTTGCAATTGGCTTTGGGATCAAAAATGAAAACCACGTTAAAGCACTAGCCAATAAAGTAGATCTTATTATCATTGGCTCAGCGCTTGTCGATACTTTTTTTAATAAGGGAATGAATGCGACTTTAGAAAAAGTCACAGCTTTTTCGAAAATCCTGAGAGAAAATAAATAAGATCCTGCTTCTTTAATCACGATTTTTTTAAGTTAATTTAATAATAACCATATGTGATAAAACCTTCTCCCGAAAGGGAGATCGAACTTTGGATGTGGAGTTTTTTCTAAAAGTGATCGCTTTTTAAAAATCACTATTATCATATAGATGTGACATGCGTTTTTGCTTTGTTTCGAGATAACTCTTATTAAAGCTATTTAAGCCTACTTTCAAAGGAATACGTTCAACTACGTTAATCCCTAAATCATTCAAAGATTTGATTTTAAATGGATTATTGGTAATTAACTTGACGTCTTTTATTTGTAAATAATCAAGCATTATTGTACACATATCATACCTGCGAGCATCTGCTGGCAGGTTTAATAATAAATTGGCATCAAGAGTATCATGTCCTTGGTCTTGAAGTGCGTAGGCACGAATTTTATTGGTTAGTCCTATGCCACGGCCTTCTTGGCGTAAGTATAAAATGACTCCTTGACCTGCATCATTAATCATTTTCATGGTTGAGTGTAATTGTGGACCACAATCACATTTGAGTGATCCAAAAGCATCACCTGTTAAGCATTCTGAATGTATTCTGACAAGTACAGGTTGATTGGGAGCGGCATTCATCCCTTTAGCAAGAGCGATATGTTCTTCACCAGTACTTTGATCTTGAAATGCTATAATTTCAAAATCGCCAAATGCAGTAGGTAACTTTGATTTGGAAACAAATTCTATAGCCACGGAAGAATACACCTATATAAATTTATATTTGATACAATTTACTTAATCTATCTTAAAAGCATCGGCCGAATTTTTTGCAGTTATAAATTTCAGCGTTTTACTTCCAATTAAAGAGTATGCATCTGATAGTGAATTTTATGTGAAATGTTATTTAGAATATTTTATTAGCGTTCTGCTTTGTTGCAAAAACACTCAAAAGCTGAGGCTTGCCTAAACCATCAATATTTAAGATAAGTTGGGTTTTTGTATAGTTAATTGAATTTATTGAATTTATTGAATTTATTGAATAAGTTAATAAAGGTAGGGTTGTGGTAAGGTCAATTCTTTGTATGATAGGTTCTATGTGTAGGCTTCTTCATTCTGAAATTATATTGCTGAACAATTTTTTGAGAACAGCTTTAGGCAACAAGGCTCTAATAAACTAAAATGTCCTTAGCAGCAGTACAAATAAAGAAACATGTAAATTGGAGTAACTCTAAATTCCTAAAATTATCTGATATGGTTTAAATCCTTCGATCACCGCTTCAGAAATCAACTGGATAAAAGCTTTAGTTTTGTCATAAGCCATCCATTGATCTAAAGCTTTATAATAAGCTAAACGATTCTCTACAGTAATCACGCATGGTGGATAACCAGCTTTCATTAGTTCCAAGTTCATTAGTAGACGTGATGTACGGCCATTACCATCAATAAAGGGATGAATACCAACGAAATCAGCAAGTACTTTGACTGCACGTTCAATGGGATGAAATGTATGGGCGGCACTATTATACCAATCAACTAAATGAGCCATTTTGTCATTTAACAGAGTGTAATCAGGTGGCATAGTTGTAGTACAGGAGATTAAGACATTTTGTTGGCGATATTGACCTGCATTTTCATCATCGATATTTCTTAGAATAAGTTGGTGTATATTTCTTATCTGGCACTCTGAAAACGATTCTTCCTTACGAATAATTTTTTCAACGTAGTAGATTGCATTTCTATGATTAATTACTTCGAAGTGATCTTTTAATTTTTTACCGCCGACAGTAATACCTTCTAATACGACTTTGGTTTCTAATAGGCTGAGTCTATTTCCTGAGATAGCATTTGAGTGAAAGATCCAGCGAAGAAAAAGATCATTTTCAATGTTTCTTGAAGTAAAGTCTGACAAAGACCTGCTTTGATCAAGTTTATTCTTAAGACTATCAATAATTGCAAACAAATGGATAACCTCTCAGTATTTACGACTAGAATTGATTGCTCTTTTGGTCAGTAAAAAAATATATATGAATGACTTATGTTTTAAGTTTTGAGAAATTGATATTTTAGAGTTTAATTAACTAGAACCTTTATGTTATTTAGGAATGGCATGAAATATCAACCGCCTTATACAATCACCTCTAAAATTATTCACTTGATTGCACAAATTAGTGAATCAATAGGGCGTTTGACTGCATTAACCCAAATTCAAGATAGTCTTAAATTGCGAAAAGCCAATCGTATTCGAACGATTCAAGGGTCTTTAGCGATTGAAGGGAATACCTTGAGTACAGAGCAAATCACAGCGATCCTGAATGGCAAGACCATTATCGCTCCACCTAAAGAAGTTCAAGAGGTACGTAACGCCCTAAAGGCATATGAAGAAATTCAAGATTGGAATCCTGATCAAGAATCGCATTTGCTTAAAGCACATCAAATATTGATTGACAGGATTGATTGATGAGGTTGGACAGTATCGTCATGGTGGTGTTGGTGTGATGTCAGGGGATCAAGTCGTGCATATGGCTCCGCCTGCAAATCAAGTCCACCGTTTAATGGGAGAATTATTGCAGTGGTTGGCTGAAGGCAATGAGCACCCATTAATTCAGAGTTCAGTATTTCATTATGAGTTTGAGTTTATACATCCATTTGCTGATGGCAATGGGCGTATGGGGCGTTTATGGCAAACTTTAATCTTAAGCCAGTGGAATCCAATTTTTCTCAATATCCCTGTAGAAAGCTTGATTTATCAAAACCAAAAAGCTTATTACTATGCATTGCAAGCGAGCACAGATCGTTCAGATTCTGCACCTTTTATTGAGTTTATTTTGCAGATGATTCTAGATGCAATACTCAGTTCTGATGCCAGCGATCAAGATACCGCTCAAGCTAGCGTACAAGTTAGCGATCAAGTTAAACGTCTCATCCAGAATATGGAGCAGAAGGAATATAGCCTAACTCAGCTGATGGCTCTATTAGACTTGTCCCACCGAGCAACATTCCAAAAAAATTATTTAACTCCAGCATTAAAAGCAGGTGTGGTTGAACGCACTCTTCCTGATAAGCCTAAGAGTCCTAAGCAAAAATACAAATTAAAAATTGAGTTATAATGAGGTTAAGGGATTATTTGTACTATAAGAAAATAATTGAAATGATATAACATTGTAATTATTTTCAAATATAGTGTTCTGCTATAATGCTGCATACCATTTCAAATCCTGAATTTGGATTTGAACAAGATATTAAAGCGATTCAATGCACTAAATCTAAGTTGGGTCAAAATTGGGTCAATGAAATATATTTTTTGTTATAAATTACATAAAAACAGTTGCTTGGGTTTTGAGTTCAATTGACGCCACCCCAAAATTCCCGATTAAAGATGATCGCTAATGATCAGGTTTAATCAAAAAAGTTAATAAAAGCCTTGGTTTAGAAATAAATCAGGGCTTTTTTTCTGCCTGTTGTTTATCAGCGTCCGTTATTGTAAGTCATTGATAATTGCTTTCTATCAAATATACTTGTGATACAGTAGTGACACGCGTGTAACAACAAGAATGCTTACAGACATCCAAGTTAAAAGTCTTAAACCAAAAGAAAAGCGATATTCAATGGCAGATGGGGAAGGGCTTTCTATTGAGGTATTTCCTACTGGGAAAAAGAAATGGGTGCTTTCATATCGAATTGAAGGAAAGCAGACCAGGAAACAACTGGGTGAATATCCCGAAGTAGGCTGTAAAGAAATAAGAAAAATTGCACGGGACTTTAAAGCCGAGGTTTCAGGTAAATCAAAGGTCTCCCATCATTTGAAACAAGTGTGTGATGAATGGTTTGAATTAATGAGTCCGCAGTGGACAAGTGAGAAATATATCAGCACGGTTAAATACCGTTTGGACTACATCACTGAAGATTTTTTAGAGCTACCTTTAGATGAAATCACACGTTTTCAGGTTTCATCCAAAGTAAAAGAAATTGTGGCCAAAGGAACACTCGAAACGGCCACACGTTGTCTGCGTTTACTCAATGCGGTTTTTAACTTTTAAATCTTTGTGCAACAAAGCTAAATTAAAGTATGTAATCTGCTGGATTTATTTAAAATTAATTTTAATTTAATAGTTAGGGGGGATAGATAAAAGTATACGTGAATTTCTAATTTATATGTCATGCAGGGTTAATATAATTTAAAATAGAATGAAATATTTTTTATTTAATAATGGTGGATGGTTTTTAATTTTTTGTATAATTTAAAGATAATATGTGAATAATGGTTGTTGTTTTAATTGAAATTTTATGCTTTTTGAAGTTGTTTTTTATAAAGAATATATGTAGTTTGGTAACCAATATTAACTATCTCAAACTTAAAAGAAAATTGCTGATATATTGTTCTAGAGACCGCTAATTTTACTATTTAGAATGAAAAATTTACATATAGTTTCAAGTGCTTGTGTGTTAGTTGTGAGTTCCTTTGTACACGCTCAAGTAGAAGTTACGCCTGAAGCATATGCCTTATGGAGTGAATATTATCAAATAGAAAATAATGACTTAGAAAAAGCGAATGAAATTTTACAAAAATTAAGCTTGAAAACTCCTCAAGATTCGAAAGTTTGGAAAACATGGGCATATTTAGAACTACGAAAAAAAAATAATTCCCAAGCTTTAACTTACATAGATCGTGCTCTAACGCTTAATCCAGAAGATGAAGAATTATTACTACAAAAAGCTTATTTGTTAAATACTGCTCAACGTGACCCAGAAGCTTTAGAGATATTTAAAAGATTACAACACTCTTCAAATCCAGAAACTGCTGAGAAAGCTCAACAAGCAGTAAAAAATTTGAGTGGAACTGAAAGAAGTTCACCTAAAACAAGTTTCTCAGATATTTACTTTTCGCCTTCTTTTGAAGGTCGTTACGACACCGCTATTTTACCTCTAAAACTACGGTATGGGCGATATTGGGGGGAAGAAAACCGTGGACAGGTTTATGGTTTTGCTAATGTCAACCGTGATACACGTTCAACAGGTGGAGCCCGTCCTGAAATTATTGATCAGAATGCCGCTATTTTAGGTGTTGGGGCGAATTATCGTCCTTGGGAATGGCCAATTTATTTATATTTGGAAGTAGGGGGAAGTTATGACCTGATTGATTTAAATCGGGATAAATTCAGAGAAAGCATTAACTTTGGTCTAGCGGGTTATCAGGAATGGTATTGGCACAATACGGAAACCACGCACACACCAAAGCAGAATCAAAATCAATATTTTGCTGAACTATATGGTAATGCTGCGAGCTATTCCCGTGAAGATTATAACGTAATTGGTGATTTGCGCTTACGCACAGGTTGGAATATGAATCGTGATCATTTCGGTAATGTGCAGGCTTATTTAAAATTACACACTATTAACGACTCTAATAACGAGTTTTATAACAATTTGGCCGAGCTTGGGCCAGGAATTGCATGGCAACCTGAAAATTTTCCTATCAAATTACGTGTCGAGCAGATGTATGGCAAATATATCAATGGGGCACCTGTGT
Source organism: Acinetobacter sp. Gutcm_16 (assembly GCF_028649355.1). Lineage (NCBI taxonomy): Bacteria > Pseudomonadati > Pseudomonadota > Gammaproteobacteria > Moraxellales > Moraxellaceae > Acinetobacter > Acinetobacter sp. Gutcm_16. The sequence goes on from NZ_JAQSUV010000033.1 coordinate 267,604, forward strand.
CAGGGAAAAGAACTTTTGATAATACACGAGTTGAACTGACCTATTACTGGAGCTTTTAACGATGCTGATTTATCTTTCTTTTATTTTTGGTACACGCCCTGAGCTAATTAAGTTGGCTCCCGTAATTTTAAAAGCTAGGCAAGATTCACGTTTTGAGGTAAATGTTGTATTCACAGGCCAGCATTTGGAGTTGGTGCAAGATGCAATTGAGTTTTTTCAGATTGAAATTGATCATCATTTGCAAATTATGCAACCTGGAAAAAGTTTAAATATTTTATTAAGTAAGGCGCTGAGCGAGCTCGATCAGGTCTATAGTGAAATGCTGAAGTGTGATGTGATTGTGGTTCAAGGCGATACGACAACCGTACTCGCTGGTGCTCTGGTGGCTTTTAATCTGAATATTCATTTGGCACATGTCGAAGCGGGATTACGTTCTTTTGATTTGATGCATCCTTTTCCAGAAGAAGGGAACCGGCAGTTGGTTTCACGTTTGGCGCGCTGGCATTTTGCACCAACTCAACTTTCTGCAGAAAATTTATACCAAGAGAATATTTCCAAACAACACATTTTTATTACAGGAAATACGGTCGTTGATGCGATTCATTATGCACGTGAGTTGATAGAGTCTTCTTCGCAGCAGTCCCAACAAAGATTAGAAAGATTGGGGCTGAATTTGAGCGGGCAGCATCAATTGGTTTTGTTGACAGCGCATCGACGCGAGAACTTTGGTGAGGGGATTCAGAATATCTGTGCTGTGATTCATGAATTATGCCAGCGTTATCCCGAGTTACATTTCGCTTGGCCTGTGCATCTTAATCCTCAGGTTTATGACATTGCCTATAAAGAGTTTTCGAAGCATCCCCAAGTCCATTTATTAAAACCTTTGGACTATCCGGACTTACTCGCAATATTGCAGGCGGCTCATTTTATTATGACAGATTCGGGTGGAATCCAAGAAGAAAGTCCAACTTATCAGAAGCCGGTACTTATTCTGCGGGACGTAACTGAGCGGCCTGAAGTGGTTGAAGCTGGCTGTGGGATACTGGTAGGTACAGATAAAGCCAAAATTATCAAAGCGTTTTCTCAATTGATGGATGACCCTGCCTATTACCAACAGCATGCGGAAGTAGAAAATCTTTTTGGTGATGGGCACGCTTCAGAACGTATCCTTGAGCAAATAGTACAAGACTTAAAAGTAGCTGAATAAATTAGTAATTGATCTTCATCCATAGATAAAGCCAGAACACACTGGCTTTATCTAAATAATGAGGTCCATCAAAAATATATATTCGTTGTCCAGCATAAGCTTTCAGTTGCTTAGCAATTTCCCAAGGATAAGCTGCACGAAAACTCCCATCGGGGTTAGGTCGAAAAGCCTCTAAAATAATCACTACGCGGTTTTCACCAAACTCATTCTTAAGATTTTTATAAATGAGAGCAGCCTCTTCAGGACTGCGCGTTCCTACTCCTACACCATCTTGAAAGAAAACCTGAGCATTGTCTGGTAGCCAGCTTTCTAACCAATAATGTAAAAATGGTGATTTACGATCAGCACTATAAATACTAATCCAGACTGGGTGTTTAAGCGCGGAAATATGATGTGCTAGATTGGCAACCCCATGCCAGCTTGGATCTGCTTCTACTGGAAAATAATAACCAGCAGGTTGTATAGGCAGCTTAGTATGGATTATTTGCTGGGATTGTAAAAAAAGGTGGTCTATATTTTCACGAGCTATTGGTTCCTGATAATTTCCAGCTAAACCTAAAATAACCTTTTCTGCCCAAGGCTGTTCAGAAATTGAGCTCCATTTAGGTTGATGCTCCCATTGTTGTGTGGGAATTTCTTTAAAAAAGGAACGCCCATCAACAATACTCCATTGGGTCACCAATGTATCGATACCCAAGAGATGCCAGTTTCCAGATGGATGACTGATTTGATCGACTTGCCAGAATATACCTTCAATTTTAGGAGGAATAGATTGTGCATCTGCTCGAGTCATGAATAATAACGAGCTAGTCAGAGCCAAAGTAGGAATAGCTAGGAGCACAAACAAACCTAAAAGGAGGTATTTTTTCATCTTTATTCTTCTTTAGACTTCTGCGCTTTACGGTTTCTGCGCCAGATGAGTAGGCTGATAATTAAAACAATCAGAACACCTAAGATAATAGCAATAGTCTGTAAAGAAATCTGCTCAATAATCGGCGGTTTGGCTTTTTCAACCATATTTTGATTCAAAACAGTGATTTGCCCTTGTGCAGAAATAAATAATGCCGTGGTATTGTTGGGTATTTTCTGCTGAATTTCGGGCCAGAATCGTGCAAAATTTTCTGCTCCCAAGTTATTATCACTATAGATCCAAAAGTTTCCATTTTTGACTGTAATCAGGCCACCATTTTTTGTGGTTGGTAAATAGAGAGTTTGGCCATATTTTTGCAATTCGGATTGATAAAGTTGGGCATCAAGCTGGATATTAATGGCTTTCGGTGCATTTAAACTGAGTGGTGTGATATTTAAACCGATGGGGGCATTACTCAACAACATTTTCTTGGCAACTTGCGCCAAGCTAATAGCGATTGGGGTCGCGGCTGGAGTATTGACAGCAATTTCAGGTGTACTGCTAAACGTGCTAGAAAGCGTGATCACACCCTTCTTCATCTGATGCGGTAGATTCAACTTTGATTTTTTAGTATCTATCCATAAAGCATTGCCTGCATTTGGGAGGCAGTAATTGTTATTTAATTGAGTATTGCTGACCATCATGTTAAAGCTAGTGGTATATGGATAGTCGGCACTTATAAAGTCAAACTGACGTTCCACTGGGCTTGAATCTAGCTTAGCTAGGCTGGTGCTCCCCGCCAAACCATCATTTAACCAGACTTGTAAAGTAGATCCCTGTAATAGTCCACTTTGAGAACGAAAACTAAGTTGCCCATTTAAAATATCAGTTGCTTCCCAAACAGCTGGAAAGACCAGTGAAAGGTTTTTAGGGGAATTATCGAGCTTAAAATCCGAAATACCTAAATCAGCTAGGCTCTCGAATTTACGTAAACTGGCCCATGTAGGTCTTGCAACGGGGCCATTTAATGATGCTGTTGGGGTATTGAGCTGTTCTAGATATTGGCGGTTGAGCAGAGCATTGATAGCCATCAGCAACTGTGGTTCTGTCTCATATTCAATATTTAAAGAGGGTGTTTGGCTTGTTTGACTCAGACTAATTTGTGCATTCGGTAATGTCTTGGTTGAACGCTGAATGCTGATAATAAAATCGGGTTCGGCTTCTGTATTTTCAGCTAGTTTCCATTGTATGGGTGTAGCAAAGTTCCAAGCCGTGGTAAGTCGGCCGATCATGCTAGCTTCCATGAAATTCGTAGTATCAAAGCGCAGTAATGCCTGTATAGGTTCTGCGCGGTTGAGCTGGCTATTAAACAATGCATCTGGTAGCTGATTGAGCTGTAGGGCTTCACGCTGTGGTTGATAGCTCAGACTTGCCTGTGTGAGTGCCGTATAGAGATTACTAGATTCTAAGCACATATTTTCAGTGCTTTGTGCTTCAGTAGAGGGCTTTTGTAAAATACTAATATCGAGTCGGTGGAAGCCGCTTTGGGATGGTTGAAGGTTGAAACTTAATGTGCCTTTACCACTTAAGTTCTGCTGATGGATGAGCTGGTTGTCATAACGTACAATAACTGTACTATTGCCCTGTACATTAAACTGACTATTGAACAGGACGTTTTGCCAGCTTTCCCCTTTAGCCACATAAAAGAAATAAGGCGTACTTTGCTCAATGTTCTGTGAGATGAAATCATCTAGCTTCCATGTATCTGCATGGACATGTGCGCTACATGCAAGAAATAGGAGCGATGACATTAATGTAAAAGGAGCTGTTTTTATCTGCAAGGTCATTTTTTTTCCTTCTTCCGTTCTGTCTTGTACCAAGTAATTCCTTCACCTTTAATTTTTCCTTTCAGCATATCCCAAGCGGCTTTGAAAACAATCAACAGAAAGACTTGTGAATAAGTGAAATAGGCAATAAAGGCGTAGAAATAAAATCTTTTCGGTACTTCTTTTTCAAGGCTAAGTGTGAACCAAATTTGTATTAAATAAAGGATAAAGGCCAGAATGAACAGTAGGGTGAATGGGCCTGGAATAGTAGTACCATCAATACCCAGCAAGCCAATGATCATGGTTAAGTGACTTAAGAACAGGGCTGGAACAAACATGATGTAGCACATAATATTATTTCCGATTTCCATTCCAATTGGAAAAGGGTGTCGAATAGCTGTTCTTAAATATTTGCGTGTTACATAGAAGTTACCTTGAGTCCATCTAGAGCGTTGTTTGATGAAAATACCTAGGTCACCAGGATCTTGCTGCCAGCCCACGGCATAAGGTACCCATTTAATTCGTTTATGACCTAAAAAAATCCGATAACTCATTTCTGTATCATCAACTAGAGATTTTTCATCAAAGCCACCCAAAATATCCAATGCGTCTCGCCAGATGACATAATTGGTGCCCATTAATGTGGATAGACGAAAACGCAGCCAACGTCCGCCCTGAAAAATCCATTGAAAATAAATAAATTCAATTGCAATAAATGTACTGAGAGCACTGTCTTTCCAGTTACGTGTACGTACCTTTCCATTGACAGCGACGAGGCTGGAATCTGCCAATAAGGTTTGCGCAATCAAACGTACACAATCGGGTTCAGGTGTACTATCTGCATCATAAACGGCAATCAGCTCGCCTTGGGCATACTTGAGGCCGTTATTTAAGGTTCTAGATTTTCCTTTACCACCTTGGCCTTTAGGGACATTAACTACACGAATGACAGGAAACTCGGCAGCTATGCGATCCGCAATTTCCTGTGTATCATCTTTGGATGCATCATTAATCAGGAGTACCTCATAGCTTTCAGCAGGGTAGTCCTGTGCGGCTAATGCACGTAAGGTATCCTCAATCACCAGCCCCTCATTATAAGCAGGAATCAATACACTGAGCATGGGCCAGCGTGGAGGTACTGGGAGGTTGGCCAGTTCTTTGCTAGCTCGAATAGAGTAGCGCCAAGCAGAAAAGCTAAGCCAAGCCCAAAAAGCTTGAGGAATCCAGATCCCAATAAATCCGATAATAAAAAGAATATCGATAGTACTCATGATTTTTTAAACCTCCTCCATAGCATAGTAGAGAGAAGAATGAGCATTAAAATAATGATTATAAATACAGATACCCAAGAGGTAGATGTACCCCAAAAGCTTAGTAACCCTGGGTAATGAGTAGAGAGCACAAGATGAAAAGGTAAAATCACTAAACCAGCTGAAAGTAATACATAACCAATCAGATTGGTGTGAATCCGGTCTTGTTGGCTATTAAAATGCAAATTTAAAAAATTCCAAGAAATTCCCAAGTCAGGATATTCAATATCACTTTCTGCAAGGCTGACCTGCGGATTTAAAACAATTCCAGTGCCATTAAAAGGTGAGTGAGTGTAAGCCGTATAAAAGAGCTGTTGGCCTGATTGGATACGCCGTGCAGGTAAAGGGAGTCGACCGGGGTTCGCTTGAACAACATATAAGCCACTTGGTAAGACCTTCAAGTTTGGGTTCCAGCCTTCTTGAATATAGGCCCCCATAGGGCGTAAGCCTGCACTGGTTGCCAAAGTTGCTAGACCAGGGAAGTGCTGCGGTTCAACACTACTCAGATCGAGTAGTGGGATTGCTCCTTCAGAAACCTCCTGTTTGACCTTAAAATAAATGGCAGGTCTCATAAAATTTTGAGGAATAAGTAGGCCAGATTTAATCCCTTGGCTCTTCATTTTTTTATAGCTTTCAGAGTCAAGTTGATCAACTGTAAAAACAGGCCATAATTTTTTAGTTGTTGAAAAATGTTCAGGAATTTGACTGTAATCAGAGATTCCTTTTTGCTGAGTTGTAGAGGCCTTTTCCAAACGGCAGTGGTAATACTGCTGATAATAAGAAGAAAGGATTGGATCGGGCTGCGTATGGACTGAAATCAATAATCCGCAGGCGAAAATCATGCTACTCATAGGATTTCCTCTGAAAAAGAAGTTTGCCCTTTGAGATGCGAATGATGGGTGATTTTCGTTTTGATTAGTTCAATCTGCTTGATTCTGTCAATCAACTGCTTAGATATCACGGAGTCCTGATCGGCAATCATAATCACATGGAGAGTTGAAAGTCGCGTATCCGTAAAAGAAAAATGTGGGGTTTCAAAATTATTTTCTAGCACATTGATAATTTTCTGCTGTAGGTGTTTTAACTCATCCACCTGCAACATATCTCTTAATAAATTATGGTTGGTAATTTCTATATGAATTTCATTGTATTGAGGAATAAGACCTCGATTCAACATGTGCTGAACTTGATCATGCGTATATTGATAGGTACTAATAGGAAGTGTTTTATATGTTAAATTTTTACGGTACGTATCAAGTAAGTCATTGGTCTGCCGATTGGTCGACATCATTTCATAATAAATACTCAATAGCATAGGTGCTACAGGGAAAACGAAAAGCTGCAATAATTTGGTATTGGTGTCGATTGTATTGACTTGGATATCAAACAAAATATAAATAAAGAAGACTATAAAAATAAAAATACTCAGAATCATTGCTTGAATTAAATTCAAAAATCGACCCAGTAAAATAAAAGCAATCAAAAGTACCCAGCTCCCTACAAGCTCAGTACGTAACCATTCATATCCAACGATTCCTATAAAAAGGGCAATCAGCATAGGAATGAAAGTGATGGTTTGATTTGTTCTTACTAACCAATTCTTTTGCATTAAAATTACTTTTTAAGAAGTGTAATGATGTAAATAACTGTTAATTTTCATCTAAATTATTACATAAAGCATTGTAAATAAACTGTGTAAAAAGGATGTAAAATTATTATATTAGCCTGAAGAAAGTTGACTTTTATTTAGAAAGCTTAACTTTAATGACTTTATTAAATTTTCTTCTTGGGATGTGTACAGAGTATTGATTTCAGTAAAATTTGATTGAGGGTTAGATTGGTATTAATTCTATCTAAGATTCCTAATAGCTAAATTTATTCAATCAGGGAGAGGTCAATAGCATCCGTAAATATCGTCCCAAAAATTCTGATAATGCTTGAAGAAGTGGTAATGATGTATGACATATTAAAATTTTAAATATGGTGTCTAGTATAGTTTGGAGCAGAAAGGCTTAAAAGGCTGAGAAAAATGATTTTTTGAATAAGACTCCATTTTAAACAAAGTCTTACTCATTTGAATTTTTCAATTATAAGAATACAATTAATAAAATCACACCTAAAACGACGCGATACCAAGCAAATACTCTTAACGTATGTTTTTCTACAAATTTTACTAAAGCTTTTACAACAAGTAATGCCGCAATAAATGCTGCGACAAAGCCAACAGAAATATTCAGTAAATTATCAGAGGTTAGTACACTTGCATTGCGAATTAGGTCATAGGTTGCTGCACCGAGCATAGTCGGCATGGCTAGAAAGAAAGAGAATTCCGTTGCTGCTTTACGAGAAAGCCCCGATAACATCCCGCCAATGATGGTTGCACCTGAACGCGAAGTACCTGGAATCATTGCGATGCATTGTGCAAAACCAACGATAATGGCTTGTTTGATGGTAATATCCGTTGCTTCAATAGTTTTAGGCTCAATTTTTCGAGCTTCTACTGCAAAAATAATCAATCCCCCGATAATCAGTGCACATGCCACTACCAGCGGGCTAAATAGCACTTGTTTAATAAAATCAACTGCTAGCACCCCAATGACCACTGCAGGAATGAAGGCCAAGATGACATTGATGGCAAAACGTCGCGCGTGTTGGTCGCCAGAAAAAAAGCCTCGAACCAGTTCAATAATTTTGTGCCGGTACAACCAGCAAACCGCCAAAATTGCACCGAGCTGAATCACGACTTCAAATGCACGTCCCGCATCGGATTGGAAATCAATGAGATGACCAAAAAGAATCAAATGCCCCGTACTGGAAATCGGTAGAAACTCCGTTAATCCTTCGATAAGCCCTAAGAATAAGGCTTTGAGTAATTCCAAGTTGTGCATAAATAAAAAAGTTAATAATTAAAAATTGGAATCTGTTTTAAGGCATTTCGTACTACTTTGAAATGGGGCGGAGGAAGTTTTTTAGTTTTTTTATGTCATAGGTCTTGAGATGGATAGAGTGTTCATGTGCTGTATGCGTATTTAGGGTCGTTGCGGATGTTTTCTGAATGAAGAAAATGATGAAGACCGTAGAATGGTGCATCCAAACGAAAATATTCTAAAATCATATTCTATTCAGCGATAAAAACTCTTGGACCCTATTCAACGCTCTAAATGAATGGTTTTTGAATTTTTTGTCATCACTCTTGTGTATACCTTGGATTATCCTTTGTTTAGATGAAAAATTGCATAGAAATCGAAACGTGACCAAACAGGATGTAGACATAGAAGGTTGCTTAAGGAGCATGTGATCAGAATTTCAGTTATCTAAAGAGTAAGCCAATCATTGCTTCACTTTTTTGACTGAGTTGTCATCGGAACTAAAAACGTTGAAATAATGATAAGAAAAAGATGCTTATTAAATTTTAAATAAAATAATTTACGCAAAATTTACGCCATCCGCATTTTTGAATATAGAGAATTTACGCCCTCAATTTCCATACTAAAGCTGACCTATTTTTAATGGCATATGCTATGTGGGAATTTATTTCAGTATTTATCCTTTCATTGCTGTTGGCTTATCCGCTAGGACACTATCTTGCGGATGTAATGCAAACCAAACCAATGAAGAGTGACCGCTTTTTTAAGTGGATTGAACAACCGATCTACGCTGTTCTAAATGTGAAGCAAGTGGGTATGAACTGGCGGCAATATCTAGGTGCTTTTGTTCTGAGTAATGTTCTACTGCTTGGGGCGAGTGTGACTATTTTAATGACACAGGCATGGCTCCCATTGAATCCTGATCATATTCCGAATATGAATTGGGATTTGGCTTTACATACCACTATTTCATTCCTGACCAATACCAACCAACAACACTATTCAGGACAGGCTCAACTGTCTTATCTATCGCAAATGACAGTCATTGTTGGATTGCAATATTTATCGCCAATTATTGGGCTGGCTTTGTTGGTGGCAATGTTGCGAGCATTATTTTTACAATCAGCTCAACAACAAGACCTAGATCAAAACAAATGGAATCGCATTAATCTGGGTAACTACTGGATGGATATCATCCGACCACTATTTCGATTTTTCATTCCTTTGGGATTTATTTTTTCTTTACTGCTCACTTTTCAAGGTGTGCCTGCAACTTTATCTGCGGGTCCAACGGCACAGGTCTTGGATCAAAGCACAGAAGTCAAAACACAACATATTCCACTTGGTCCTGTTGCGCCCATGGTTGCAATTAAACAGCTTGGCAGTAACGGTGGTGGTTGGTATGGACCAAACAGTAGTGTGCCTTTAGAAAATCCAACGCCGTTATCCAATGTGATAGAGATGATCGCGATTTTACTGATCCCATTGTCTGTGGTGTTTATGGTGGGACGCTTTATCCAACGTAAGAAATTGATGTGGGTGATTTTTGGCACCATGTTGCTGATGTCATTGGCTTCAACCTCATTAACGTTGTGGGCTGAAAAATCTTCGTTGATTCCAAATATTGCTTTGATGGAAGGGAAAGAAGTTCGCTTTGGTGCAGAAGCATCGGCACTGTGGGGAAGTTTGACCACACAAGTGAATAACGGTTCGGTCAATATGATGCATGACTCTGCCTCACCCCTAACGGGATTGGTTGAGCTGTGCAATATGCTGATTAATGCCATTTGGGGCGGTATCGGCTGTGGTCTATTACAGTTCTTTATTTATCTGTTTTTAGCAGTATTTATCGCAGGCTTGATGACAGGGCGTACGCCTGAATTATTTGGTCGAAAAATTGAAGTCACTGAAATTAAGTTGTTAGCACTGGTGATTGTATTACAACCAGTAGTGATTCTGGGTTTGACGGCCATCGCAATCGCTTTCCCATCCATTACAGGCAATTCAAATCCAGCATTTCACGGCATTAGCCAAGTGTTTTATGAGTATGTCTCTGCTTACGCCAACAATGGTTCAGGTTTTGAAGGTTTAGGTGATAACACACTTTGGTGGAACCTCAGTGCCAGTGTCGCGTTATTGGCAGGGCGTTATAGCGTGTTGATCATTCCAGTCTTGATCGCAGCGAGTTTGGCAACCAAACCACAAGCAGCAGAAAGCAAAGGTTCTTTACACATAGAGTCTCCAACCTTTGCCCTGACTTTAATTGGAATCGTGCTGATTCTGACCTTGTTGCAATTCATGCCAGTGTTGGTGATTGGGCCAATTGCTGACTATTTGTCGATAAAAGTTTAAGCGTGGAGCAAGCACAATGAAACATTCAAATGCGACACAACAGATGGATATTTTGAATAAAGAAATTATTCAACAAACCTTTTATAAACTATTACCGCAATATGCGTTTAAAAATCCAGTGATGGCATGTGTGTGGGTCGGAACAATTTTAACGATTGCTGCGACTTTGATGGGAAGTACCAGCTTAGGTTTTGGTTTAGTCCTAAGCTTGATTTTATTGGTCACGGTTTTATTCGCCAATTATGCCGAGGCGGTTGCAGAAGCAAAGGGACGTGGACAAGCTGCATCTTTACGTCAGGCCCGTGAAAACTTAACGGCAAATCGTATTCTCGATTTAAATGCTGTACCGACCGTGATTTCCGCAAATCTACTCAAAAAGGATGATTTAGTCATCGTTAAAGCAGGTGAAATTGTTCCTGCGGATGGTGAAATTATTCAAGGTTTCGCCACCATCAATGAGTCGGCAGTTACCGGTGAGTCTGCACCTGTACTCCGTGAAGCCAACACCGACCGTTCAGGTGTGATTGGCGGCACTAAGGTCTTGTCCGATGAAATTATTATTCGAGTCAGTAATGAAGCAGGGCATAGCTTCTTAGACCGTATGATTGCCTTGGTGGAAGGCGCCAACCGTCAAAAGACACCGAATGAGATCGCATTGAGTATTTTACTCAATATTATGACCATCACCTTTATTGTGGTGGTGGCAACCTTACCTTTCATTGGTTCAATGGTCGGGATCAAAATCAGCATCGTCTTGCTGATTGCACTGTTGGTGTGTTTGATTCCAACCACGATTGGTGGCTTGTTGCCTGCGATTGGGATTGCGGGGATGAACCGTGCTTTAAAAGCCAATGTCTTAGCCAAATCAGGTAAAGCGGTTGAAGTTGCGGGTGATATTGATGTGTTGTTGTTGGATAAAACTGGCACGATTACTTATGGTGACCGCCAAGCCACGGCTTTTTATCCATTGGCAGGTGTAACCCCAAGTGAGTTACGCCAAGCAGCAATGCTGACTTCTTTTGCCGATCCAACGCCTGAAGGGAAGTCGGTCATCAGCCTTGGGAAAGAATTAGGCGAAAGCATCCAAGAGCCGAAAGATGCCGAGTTCATTCAGTTTAGTGCCTCAACTCGTCTTTCAGGAGTAGATCTAGCAACTGGACAAACGATTCGTAAAGGTGCTGTCGATGCCATTCTTCATTTTACCCATCAAGAAATCAAAGACAACATTGAACTCAAAACGCGTGTAGAACAAGTGGCTTCTAAGGGGGCAACCCCTTTAGTAGTGGCATCGAATCACAATATTTTAGGCGTGATTGAACTTTCGGATGTGATCAAACAAGGCATTAAAGAACGTTTTGCACTGCTACGTGAGATGGGCATCAAAACCATTATGGTGACAGGAGACAATCCTTTGACTACGGCTGCGATTGCGGCCGAAGCAGGGGTGGATGACTATATTGCGGAAGCGAGACCTGAGGATAAATTGGCTTGTATTCGTAACGAACAAGCAGCAGGGAAATTGGTCGCAATGGTCGGTGATGGTACCAACGATGCACCAGCTTTGGCGCAGGCAGATATTGGCTTAGCTATGAACTCTGGTACGCAAGCAGCCAAAGAAGCAGGCAATATGGTGGATTTGGATTCCGATCCAACCAAATTGCTAGATGTGGTCGAAATTGGTAAGCAGCAACTGATTACTCGTGGAGCATTAACCACTTTTTCGTTGGCAAATGACGTCTCTAAGTACTTTGTGATTTTACCTGCATTATTCGCAGTGGCGATTCCTGAGCTTAGTGTGCAGAATATTCTGCAACTCAGTAGCCCAAGTAGTGGAGTGATTTCCGCTTTGATCTTTAATGCCTTGATTATTCCAATGTTGATTCCATTGGCACTCAAAGGTGTTCAATTCAAACCTGCCAGTGCGCTGCAATTGTTACGCCGTAATATGCTGATTTACGGTGTAGGTGGGGTAGTCTTTCCGTTTATTGCCATCAAGCTCATTGACCTTGTTGTGTCCTTGTGGATTTAGGAGTTGGAAATGAATATTTTATTGAAGCATGAGCAATTGAACCAACAAAATCTTCAACTATCGAATCCTGTTTATTCAGTTTTACGCCCAAGCCTCGGTTTGGTTGCAGTTGGTTTTTTCATTGCAGGTATGTTGTACGCTACAGCAAGTGTCTCCATTGCGCAGTTGATCTTTCCCAAACAAGCCAATGGTAGTGTCATTGAACTGAATGGTAAAATTATTGGTTCAAGCTTGGTAGGGCAAAACTTTGTTAGTGAAAAATATTTTCATGGACGACCAAGTGCGGTAAGTTACAATGTCGATGGCATGGCGGGCAGTAATTTGGCAATCTCTAATCCTGATTTACAAAAACAAATTAAAGAGCGAATAGTGCAATTTGCCCAGAATAATCATATTACTGAGCAACACGTGCCGAATGAGATGGTGACAGCATCAGGAAGCGGAATCGACCCAGATATTTCACCTGAAAGTGCTTTATTACAGGTGAAACGCGTGGCACAGCAACATCATTTACCTGAGCAGCGAGTGCGTGATTTGGTACAACAACAAATTCAGCCTGCACAATTCGGCGTCTATGGGCAAGCGCGGGTCAATGTGCTACAGCTAAATTTAGCCTTAGATCAATTGTCATCGACCACACGTTGATAGAGCGTAATTATGCAGATCGACCGTAATAACAAAGCAGATGCATGGTTGGCACATAGTCAGCGTGAACAATCTGGACGTTTGACCATTTTCTTGGGTGCAGCACCTGGGGTAGGGAAAACCTATGCCATGCTGACCCGAGCGCATGAATTGATGCAACAAGGGCAGCATGTGGTAGTCGGGGTCGTAGAAACCCACGGTCGATCTGATACAGAACGTTTGATTCAAGGGTTGAATGTTATTCCAAGGAAGCCTGTGGAATATCAGGGGCGAATGTTGGATGAGATGGATCTCGACCAAATTCTTAAATTAAAGCCTCAAATTGTGCTTGTTGATGAACTTGCCCATCGGAATGTACCCGATAGTCGGCATGAATATCGTTGGCAAGATGTCAATGAGTTGTTGGATGCAGGCATTGATGTCTATAGCACCTTAAACATTCAGCATTTGGAAAGTCTCAATGATGTGGTTTTTCAAATTACGGGGATTCGGGTCACTGAAACTGTACCTGATGCACTACTTAAACGTTTGAAAGATATTCGACTGGTTGATTTACCTGTTCCTGAATTATTAGAACGAATGAATCATGGCAAGATTTATTTCGCCGATGTTGCATCCCATGCATTACAAGGTTTTTTTAAAGCTGCAAATTTGACAGCATTACGTGATCTGGCAATTCAAACTGTTGCAGGGCAGGTCGATATTGATTATCGAGAAAAATTTGTTGCACAAGGACAGATTATACCGATTCAAAATCATGTCATGTTGGCAATCGATGGTTCTGAATTTTCTGAAGATTTGGTGCGCCGTGCCCATCGGATTGCGGAAAGACGCAATGCAACGTGGAGCGTCATTTCGATTCAAAAAAGTAAGGTTGAAACGACCCAAGCCTTTGCAGTGACGAAGGCTTTTAATCTAGCACGTAAGCTCGGTGCAGACACTTATTTACTCTATAGCAATCATATTGCATCGACCATTTTACAAGCGGCTTATGATTATGGTGCATCCAATATTTTACTTGGCAAGAGCCCTCAAAAATCGCTATGGCAACGCTTATTTTCAGATCATATTGCTGACCAACTATTAGAAAAACAGCACCCTTTTGAAATCACTTTTGTTCAACCTTTAAAAGCTCAAAATAATCAGACCAGCCCGCAGAACGATGCAGTTCATTCATCTTGGCTGGAACAAGGCTTGGCTTTTAATCGACGCGAAGTATTCGAAAGTATCATCATTGTATTGCTAGGACTGATTGTGGCTGCAATCAGTGATCATTTTATTGGGTATAGTGACTTAGCCTTAATTTTTATTGTGACTGTATTATTGGTTGCGATACGCGCACGCATGCTGATTACAATTATCAGCGTATTCATCTGTTTTTTACTCTATAACTACTTTTTTATTGAACCTCGTTTTACCTTTATGATTAGTGCTGAACGTGGGGTGATTACCATTATCACGTTCATTGTTTCAGCCTTACTGGTCGGACGTTTAGCTAACCAATTACGTGCTCAGGTGCTTAGCCTACGTGCTGCAAATTCAGTGTCGTTACAGTTACAGGAATTAGAGCGCAAGCTATCGACCTGTGTAGATATTGAACAGGTGTTAAATGTCGCCAAACAACATTTGGAAACTTCATTAAATGCCACGGTTTGGTTAAAAGTTGAAAATCAGTCTTTAGGTGATCCATCCGTCTTAAATGAAAAAGATCAAATTGCCGCAGATTGGACGCAGAAGAATGCGAAACCCTGTGGACGTTTTACCAATACGTTGACCAATTCTGATTGGTGGTTCATTCCGCTGAATTTAGTGAAAGAATATGGCGTGATTGCAATTCGCTTTCATCAAAATGCTCAAACCATCAGTTTTGAATTGCAACGTTTAACTGAGTTGATGATTGAAGATATTGCGCAAACTGTTGCTCGGGTTCAACTCTCGTTACAGTTAGAAAATTCTAGAGTAGTGGCTGAAACGGAAAAGCTACGTTCAGCTTTGCTTTCTTCGGTATCGCATGATTTACGTTCACCCTTAGCCGCGATGATTGGTTCAGCAGATACGCTTAAATATTATGGTGAACAGATGCCTGAAAGTGATCGCTATGAATTATTAGACACCATTCACATTGAAGGGGAACGATTGGATCGTTATATTCAAAACCTGTTGGATATGACTCGATTAGGTCATCAGGGTTTGACTTTAAGTCGTGCTTGGATTGCTGTGGATGAACTGATTGGCTCGGCAACTCAACGACTGAAACGCTATCAGCCTGAGGTGAAAATCGAGGTTGCTTTGGTGGAAGAACTTCCGCAATTGTATGTGCATCCTGCTTTGATTGAACAAGCCATTTTTAATGTCTTAGAAAATGCCGCCAAATTTTCACCAGATGGTGTCCCGATTGAAATGAAAATTCAGCAAGAGGAAGAATTTCTGCAAATTGACATTATCGATCAAGGGATTGGGATTCCTGAACATGAACGTGAGCAAATTTTTGATATGTTTTATACCATGCAGCGTGGCGATCGCGGTAAAACAGGAACAGGTTTAGGGTTGGCGATTGTCAAAGCGATTATTGGCGCTCATATGGGCAGTATCGAAGCTTTTGCTGGAACAGATGGTCAAGGTACTTTAATTCGCATACGATTACCGTTACATCAGGGTTAAATGATCTTTTATGCCGCAAACAGTCTATCCGAATGCATCAATTTTAATTATTGATGATGAACCTCAAATTCGAAAATTTTTAGACATTGCTTTACGTGCGCAAGGTTATCAGGTGCATGTTGCTGAAAATGGCATGAAAGGCTTAGAAATTTTGGCAACACGAGGTGCGGATTTACTGATTTTAGATTTAGGTTTGCCAGATATGGAAGGACAGCAGGTGTTGACCGAGATGAGACAGTGGTCAGATATTCCTGTGATTGTGTTATCTGCACGCCCTGATGAAAATCAAAAAATTAAATTGCTCGATGCAGGCGCGAATGATTATGTGACCAAACCTTTTAGCATTCAGGAATTATGCGCTCGTATTCGAGTGATGTTTCGCAATAAACCACAACAGTCTGAACAGAACATTGTATTTAATGATGGTCAATTATCTGTGGATGTGGCTGAGCATATGGTGACGTTTGCTCAGGAAGAAATTGTCCTCACCAAAAAAGAATTTCAACTATTAGCACTCTTGATTCGCCATCAAGGTAAGATCGTTACGCAAAAACAAATTATGACCGAGTTATGGGGCATTAGCCATGAAGAAGATACCCATTATCTTCGAATCTTGGTGAAAAAACTCCGCAGCAAAATTGGAGATTCTGCGGTCACTCCAAAATATATTTTTACCATTGCAGGCGTGGGATTGCGCTTTGACGCAGCAAACCGCACATAGTAAAAAGCTCAGCTTTTTAATAATCGATTTCGGCTAACTTAAAACTTCAAAAGATGCCTAACTTTATTCGTAATCATAGGATTACACGCCAAAATTGCCATTAAAATAATAGAAATCCCTAAAATGCTAAATACATCTGGAACTTCATGCCAGAAAATAAAGCCCCAAATGCCTGCAAATACAATCGCAACATAATTCATCGGTCCAATTTGACCTGCTGGTGCAAGGCTGTATGCATAGGACATAAACAACTGGCTGATGTTCGCTAAAAGTCCCGCGGTAATTAATAGTGCCAGTTCTTTGAGGGTAAATACACGCCAGTGCCAATACATCGGAATTGAGGAAATAAGCGTTCCAAAAATACAGAAGTAAAAAACAATGCGTTCCGGTGGCTCGGTATTGGTGAGTGCGCGTACTGTGACAAATGCCATTGCAGAAAGGAAACATGCGCCTAAGCCAATAAACGATAGGCTGTTAAATAAGCCTTGATCAGGCTTTGCCACTAAAAGTACGCCGACTAAACCGACCACCGCAGCTACAATCATGCCTTGACTAATTCTTTCTTTTAAAAAGAAATAAGCAATCAGTGGAATAAAAATCGGTGAAGAGTAACTAAACACCATCGCATTAGAAAGTTTGAGATGTGCAATCGCGTAGAAAAACCCATACATGGCAGCTAAGCCGACAATGCTACGCCATGTGTGCATCCACAATTTTTGAGTTTTAATAAAACTTAACCCATGCTTTAACAGCATGGGTATAAAGATAATTAGACCAACGGCATTTCTAAAGAAAACCACGGTTGGATTGTCCACAGTTTCCGAAGCAAAACGAATGCATACGCCCATAATGGAAAATAGAAAAGCAGATGTCATGAGACAGAGCAGTGCTTTACCCACGGCATTTGACGATGCGAGCGTGTTTTGCAACATAAAAAGGTTGATCCTATTCTCGAGTTGAATGGGTTAAAAGCTGTATAAAACGATACTTCCAACCCGACAAAATTTAGGTCACAGGTGCTGGGTTGAAAACTGCGAGAGAGTTATGAATTCCCCAGTGATCTGACCAAGTTTTCTTTTCGCCACTTGCAACTTGCAGGATGAGCTCAAACAATTCCCAACCAACTTGCTCAATACTACGCTTGCCGATAGCAATATCGCCAGCACTAATATCAATTAAGTCATACCAACGGTTGGCAATGGTGTTACGGCTCGCCATTTTAATCACAGGAACTGCGGCTAAACCATAAGGTGTACCACGACCTGTGGTGAATACTTGTACGGTAATGCCCGAAGCCATTTGCTGTGTACCACAAATAAAGTCGCTTGATGGTGTTGCAGCGAAAATTAAACCTTTTTTGGTTGGTTTTTGTCCTGGTGCTAACACTTCAACAATGGCAGAACTACCAGACTTGGCAATCGATCCCATAGCTTTTTCAACAATATTGTTTAAGCCACCCTTTTTGTTACCCGGCGTGGTATTGGCGCTACGGTCCACTTTACCAGCAGCAAGATAGTCATCATACCATTGCATTTCACGGATTAAATCTTTTGCAACTTGTTCATTTGCTGCACGCGGCGTTAATAAGTGGATGCCATCACGCACTTCAGTGACTTCAGAGAACATCACCGTTCCACCGCAACGCACAATCAGGTCAGAGGCAAAACCAACGGCAGGGTTAGAGGTAACACCTGAAAATGCATCACTACCACCACATTGCATACCGACAACAAGATTGGAAGCACATACGTCTTCACGTTGGCGTTGATTCAACTTGGTTAAATGATGCTCAGCAACTGCCAAAATATGGTCAATCATGCTTTGGAAGCCATTATGACGTTCATCTTGCAATTGAATGATGTCTTGGTCTTCAACAGGAATACGTTTGTTTTCAGCAGGAATATTCAATAAACGTTCAGGCTGCATTTTTTCACAACCCAAGCTCACCACCATCACTTCGCCACCAAAGTTTGGATTCAGTGCTAAGTTGTGAATGGTACGAATCGGAACAATTGCCGCAGGTGCATCAATCGCAACACCACAGCCATATAAATGGTTTAGACCGACAATACCGTCAACATTTGGGTATTTGTGTAGTAATTCACGTTCTACGATTTTCACCACATGATCGACAATCCCTTCAACGCAGTTCACGCTGGTGGTAATTGCCAATAAGTTTTTCGTCCCGACTGAACCATCTTTGTTTTTATAGCCTTTAAAGGTATAGCCAGAAAGGGGTTCAAGGCTTGGAGCAGGGCGTGTTGCCATGTCTAACGAGTCTAAAGTTGGTGCTTCAGGCATGCGTGTTACAGCTTCATTGACCCATGAACCTGCATTTAAATCTTTATTTGCATAGCCAATAATTTCGCCGTAGCGAACAATTGGATCGCTTTCTTTTAACTCTGTTAATAGAACTTTGTGACCTTGAGGAACAGCTTCAACTAAAGTGATGTCCTGAGCCTCTACATACGTACCTTGCGCAAGACCACCATCGTTCACCACGATCGCGACGTTGTCTTGCGGATTAATTTTGATGAGTAGTGGTCTTTGTTGCATGATCGTTCCTTGTATTAAGTGGCAAACAGAGCTAGCTAGAAGATAGCCAGCTCTGGTAAAGCATGAAGCGGATGAATTAAGGTGTAGTGGTTTTCAGTTGGAAGCGTTCGATTTTGCCAACCATGAATAGATAACACAGCAGTGCGATCACAGCATGGATACCCACAAAGACTAAAGCATTATTGAATGAACCTGTTGAGCTGATGATGTAACCAATTACGATTGGAATCACAATTCCCGCGGTATTACCAAAGGTATTGAACAAACCGCCCGATAAACCGATCATTTCTTTTGGTGCGACATCTGACATCACCGCCCAACCTAAAGAACCAAAGCCTTTGCCAAAGAAAGCCAATGACATAAAGAAGATGATGGCAGTATGTGATTCCACATAGTTACAGATCACAATGCTGGTCGATAAGAATAGACCTAAAATAATCGGCAACTTGCGTGCGAAAGTCACTGAGTGATTCATTTTGATTAAGCGATCTGATACCAAACCACCTAAAATACCGCCAATAAAACCACAGAGTGCAGGTGCAACCGCAGCGAAACCAGCCTGCAAAATAGTCATATGACGTTCTTTTACAAGGTACACAGGGAACCAAGTTAAGAAGAAATAGGTTAAGCAGTTAATACAATACTGCGCAATGAATATCCCCAGTAACATACGCGAAGAAAGAAGCTGTTTAATATCGGCAAAAGAGGTCTTTTTCTTTTGCTGAGTATTATTTTTATCTTCACCCATATTTACCAAACCACCACCTTCTTTGATGTAGTCAAGTTCGGCAGGATTAATACTTGGATGATTGACTGGGCTATAAATAACTTTCAACCACACAAATGACATCACAATACCTAGACCACCCATGATCCAGAAAATAGATTGCCAGTGGACTTGTGCAACAAGCCAGCCCATGAATGGAGCGAAAATAACCGTTGCGAAATATTGTGCAGAGTTAAAAATTGCAGCAGCCGTACCGCGTTCTTTGGTCGGGAACCATGCAGCCACGATCTGACTATTTCCAGGGAACGCAGGGCTTTCCGCTAAACCAACCATAAAACGCAATAAAAATAAGACACTAATGACTGCGCCAGTGCTGCCGAAAATATCAGAGAAGCCAATAAGAACGGTGAATAATGACCATAAGAAAATACTGCCGAAATATACTTTTCGTGCGCCGTATTTATCGAGTAACCAACCACCTGGAATTTGTCCAATCACGTATGCCCAAGCAAACGCAGAGAAGATATATCCCATCGTCACAGAGTCAATACCTAACTCTTGTGTCATTGGTGAAGCAGCCATTGAAAGGGTTGCACGATCACCATAGTTTAATGAGGTGATAATAAAGATCATCGCTAAAATAAAATAGCGGGTCTTTTTGTGACTAGCCGTAGTAGCGGCAGTGGCACTTTGCGTTTGTAAATTTTCCATACACAAACTCTTTTATCCGTAACCTAATTTGTGCGCAATCAAATTAGAGTGACTTCATGTCTATTTAACGAAATAGGTATTTTTTCATCATGATTAAATACCAATTTCTTCCAAAATGCTCAAAGCAGTCTTTAAAGATGTATGACATCTTATGATTATTTTGGAATTGTTTGCAATTTGTTTTTTTTAAGTTTTGGGTTGTTTTTTATTAAGTTGTTGAAAATTAATAAATTAAATAAATTTAGAGGTATGATGACTGAGTGTGGGGATTAAATTTGAGTTATTTTTATACAGCTTACAAAGTATTTTATTCTTTTTTAAAAGAGAATTGAATCATCAATTAGTTGAATAAGTATAGATTTTCTTGCTTTTGATGCATATTAGCGGCGCTTTTCGAGACTTTCGCACAAAAAAGATTGGACTTTTTAATTTTATGTTGTAGGATGTCAGACAACTTATAGATGACTACGGAGAGTTACAATGGAAGCAGTTGAGTTAAAGAGTATTATTTCTGACGGTTTACTTTCTTTCCCAGTAACTGACTTTGACAAAAATGGCGATTTTAACAAAGCAACCTATGCAAAGCGTTTAGAGTGGTTAGCACCTTACGGTGCAAGTGCACTTTTTGCTGCGGGTGGCACAGGTGAGTTCTTCTCATTAACGGGCAACGAATATTCTGAAGTCATTAAAACTGCGGTGGATACTTGTAAGGGCAGTGTGCCAATTATTGCAGGTGCGGGTGGTCCAACTCGTCAAGCGATCGCTCAAGCGCAAGAAGCTGAACGTTTAGGTGCTCAAGGTATTCTTTTAATGCCGCATTACTTAACTGAAGCGAGCCAAGAAGGCTTGATCGAACACGTTAAACAAGTGTGTAACTCAGTTGACTTCGGTGTAATTTTCTATAACCGTAGCGTATCGCTTTTAAATCTTGATTCATTACAGCAATTAACAGAAGCATGTCCAAACCTGATTGGTTTCAAAGACAGTTCTGGTCAAATTGATATGATGACAGGCATTACCCAAACTGTAGGTGATCGTTTATCTTACTTAGGTGGTTTACCAACTGCTGAAGTATTTGCAGCACCATACAAAGCATTAGGTTGCCCAGTGTACTCATCTGCAGTATTTAACTTCATTCCAAAAACTGCCATGGAGTTTTATAACGCAATTCGTGCCAATGATACGGCAACGACTGATCGTTTAATCAAAGATTTCTTCTTACCACTTATTCAAATCCGTGACCGTAAAGCAGGTTATGGCGTAAGTATGATTAAAGCGGGTGCGAAAATTAGTGGTTATGATGCAGGTCCTGTACGTCCACCATTAAGCGATTTAACTCCGAAAGACTACGAAGACTTGGCTGCATTAATTGCAACTTTAGGTCCGCAATAAGTTTAGACATTTAGGCATTGGAGTTTATTCATGGCAATTAATAATGGTAAGCAATTTATCAATGGTCAGCGTGTCGCAACTCATGCACCGGCAATTGAAAGCATTAACGCAACAGATTATCAACTGACAGGTTATGTCTACAGCCAAGCAACGCTTGAAGAAGTAGACGCTGCTGCAAAAGCTGCTGAAGCTGCTTTCGCGGTTTATAGCCAAACGACACAAGAGCAACGTGCTGAATTTTTAGAAGAAATTGCAGTGCAGATTGAAGCTTGGGGTCCAAAGCTTCAAGAAGTTGCATCGTTGGAAACAGGTTTACCTTTGGCTCGTTTGCAAGGTGAAACAGGTCGTGTAACGGGCCAGTTGCGTTTATTTGCTCAGTTGTTACGTCGTGGCGATTTCTATGGCGCACGTATTGATCCTGCATTGCCAGAACGTAAGCCAATGCCTCGCGTTGACCTTCGCCAATGCAAAGTGGCTGTAGGTCCTGTTGCAGTATTTGGTGCAAGTAACTTCCCATTGGCGTTTTCTACCGCTGGTGGTGACACGGTTGCAGCTTTGGCTGCGGGCTGTCCAGTCGTGTTTAAAGCTCACTCAGGTCATATGGCGACTGCGGAACTGGTTGGTGAAGCGATTGAAAAAGCCATTGTGAACTGTGCAATGCCAGCGGGTACATTCAATATGATCTTTGGTGGTCGTATTGGTGCGGATTTGGTGGCACATCCACTGATTCAAGCAGTAGGTTTCACGGGTTCTTTGGAAGGTGGTATGGCGCTATACAATATTGCGCAAAACCGTCCTCAACCCATTCCTGTATTTGCCGAAATGTCGAGCGTGAACCCAGTTGTGGTGATGCCACAGGCATTAGCTGCACGTGGTGCACAAATTGCACAAGACACGGTTGCTTCATTTAACATGGGTTGTGGTCAATTCTGTACCAAACCGGGTTTAATTTTAGGCGTGAAAAGCCCTGAGTTTGATCAGTTTGTTGCAGGCTTAATTGCACATACACAGCAAGCTGTGCCACAAGTGATGTTGAATCCAGGTACTTTAAAAAGCTATCAACAAGGTGTTGCTGAGTTAAAAACCGAAGCTGGCTTTGAATTGATTGCTCAAGGTCAAGAAGCGACGTTGATTTCACAAGCATCAGCGAACTTGTTCCAAGCAGACCAAAGCGTTTTGTTGGCTGGGAATGCCAAACTACAACATGAAGTGTTTGGTCCAATGTCGATTGTTGTTGCAGTAGATGATGAAGCAACCTTATTACAAGGTCTTGAACAATTGGCAGGTCAATTGACAGCCACCATCATTGGTGAAGATGCTGAATTGGCTACAGCAGCTCAATTGTTGGCATTGTTTACCCGTAAGGCAGGTCGTGTATTGTTTAACGGCTTCCCGACTGGGGTAGAAGTGTCTGATGCCATGGTGCATGGTGGTCCATTCCCTGCAACAAGTGATGCACGTGGTACATCGGTAGGTACGGGTGCAATTGAACGCTTTATGCGTCCAGTGTGTTATCAAAACACACCACAAGTATTATTGCCAGCAGCACTTAAAGATGAAAATCCATTACAAATTAATCGTTTGATTAATGGTGAATTGACTAAAGCAGCACTTTAATTCAATGGATTAAACCAAAGCCACGCTATGATTGATCATGGCGTGGCTTTATTTAGGACAGTATTCTATGGAAAGTTTTAATTGCAGTAATGCCAAAGCGCTGTTGTCCATGATTATGGATAAAGCAGTCGCGGGTGATCCCGTCGAAATTACCCGTAAAGGCCGAGAGTCTGCGGTCATGATCAGCAAGGCTTCCTATGAGGCTTATAAAAAAGCAGAATTTGAGGCGAAATTTCCAAAACAGTCCGAATCTTACTGAAGGCTTTGGGCTTCAAAATATAGTGCCCGAGCATGTCAGGCGTGTATTTCCTTTTTTGAATAAACAGTGTTAGTTTGAATGACACGATTAGACTGATATGATGTATCCCCACTCCCGATAACAACTGAAGTCCAAACAACTTACTATAGGACTATTGGGTTGGGTTATAGTAAACTAAGTCTCTAATTTTCCAATATTTGGTGAGTCTCTTTCATTATGTCTAGTGCGATTAAATCTAGATCAACAAAAAAATTAAGCCAAATCATCGTCGCGCAATTGATTGAAAAAATTCAATCAGGAGACTTTACGGTTGGAGAAAAAATTCCGACAGAACTTGAACTGATTGAACAGTTTGAAGTGAGTCGTTCGGTTATTCGAGAGGCTATTACCGAATTACGTTCTCTTGGTTATGTCGAGACCCGTCATGGCATTGGTACTTTTGTCAAAGAACATTCTATCGAACAAAATTTTTTACTTTCAAATGCCAGCTTAGAAACCATCAATGACATCGTTGCTTTGTTAGAGCTGCGGATTAGTTTGGAGTCAGAGGCCGTATTTCTGGCTTCGGAACGCCGTAAACAAGTGCATATCGATAAAATGAAAGTAGCATTGGATGACTTTGAAAAGCATATTTCATCTGATGTGAATGACGGTACAGTGAAAGCTGATTATGACTTTCATATTGCAATTGCCGAGGCATCTGAAAATCAATATTTTGTTGATTTTCTGAAATACTTAGGTGAAAAAATTATTCCGCGCGCGCGAGTAAAATCCATTGAACACAGTCCTGTGAATCGTGAAGATTATTTAAAAACAGTACACCATGATCATGTCAATATTTTCAATGCGATTGTAGATCAAGATGGACTTTTGGCACGTCAAATGATGCGTGCTCATCTATCAAAAAGCATTAAAAAGTTTAAGCAATAGTTTTAGGACTAAACGACGACTAAAGTTCTGATATAAAAAAGCAGCATGACTTAATTCGAGTCTGCTGCTTTTTTTATTGATACAAAGTCTATTGAAGCATGATGTATTTAAACAAGATTTTGTTTTACACCTTGCATATTTTGATTGATATTACTTTGTAAAATGTCAAATAAACGTTGCTGTGCTTCGTCTGTACCCCAAGCAATATGTCCAGTAATCATGACATTGGCATGCAGGCGTTGCAGTTGGAGTAGCGGATGGTCATCGGCAGGCGGTTCCTGATTCAATACATCAGCACCAAAACCTGCAATTTTTTTGCTTTCAATTGCTGTAATCAGATCGGCATCATGCACTAATCCACCACGTCCGACATTAATTAAAATACTTTTGTCTTTCATTAACTTGAATACAAAAGCATCAATCATATGTTGAGTTTCAGCATTTAACTCACAGTGTAAAGACAAAATATCTGCTTGTTGTACAGCTTGCTCAAATGGCACATATCCATCACGGCATTGCGCCGCATTTTTACGCTCACTAAAAATGACTTTCATGCCAAATGCTTCGGCTTTTTGCGCTAGCGATAAGCCAATTTCACCTTTACCCATGATGGTTAGGGTCTTGTTTTTAAGTTCACCCATTGGGGCAGCAAGATAAAATGAACTGTGGCCATTTGACCAGAGACCTTGTTTAACGCCATCAACTTGTTGGTTAAAGTTTTTAATTAGGTTGATCATTAAGGTGAACGCATGTTCAGCAACGGCATCGCCAGCATAGCCACGGATATTACAGACTTGAACGCCATGTTGTTTGAGCAGAGGCAGATTGACGTGGTTAAAGCCAGTTGAGCAGAGTGCGAGGAGCTTTAGATTGGGATTGTTGGCTAAAACTTGTTCATTAACATTTAAATCACTAATGATAATGACATCTTGATCATGGACTTGTGTTTGAAACTGCTCTTGATCGAGTTGCTGAAATTCGCTGTATTGCACAGGAAAATCGAATTGAAATGCTTGATCAATTAAGACATATTTTTCGGCACAGGTTACTTTGAGAGTCGACATAAGAAAGTATTCAATATAAAACTGGATATAAGACATCATATGTCATCTGAGTGCTGATTTCTATATCACATCATTATACGCAGGGCAGTTGCGCATCGTTCAAGCCACTTTTTGATTTCAATTCGGTGAGTTTTTAGGAAGGAGAGGGGCCTGATACTGCTCTAATCAAGGCACTCATCAAGAAAAAATACCAAGAAATCGATATGTATTTCTTGGTATTTTTCTTCGCTACATGAATGGTCTTAAACATCAAAAACATGAACAACTTAGCTCAAACAAGTTCAGTTTTTAAGGATTTAAATGTTCTAAGGTTGAAATAAAGTCCGTAAATTTCTCACCTTGAATCACCACATGCGCTTTCAGCAAGGCCTCAGCTTCTTGTTCATCCCCTGCAAAAATGGCCTCTAAAATTGCGCTATGCTCTGAAAATGAATGATTCATTCGATGGTTAACGCGGAGTTGTAGGCGACGGTACGGGTGCAAACGTTTGTGCAAGGTACACGCTTGTTCAATTAAAAAGGCATTATGACTGGCTTGATAAATGGCAAAGTGAAATAAACGGTTGGCCTCATAATAATTTTCTGAATCGTTCTGATTTAAATAGTCTTGGCATAACTGATGTAAGCGCTGTAATTCTTGCTTTTCTTCAGGTTGAATGCGCCGTGCTGCTAAACGTCCACACATGGCTTCTAATTCAGCCATCACCTCGAACATTTCACAAAGGGTAAGTGAATTAATGGCTGGAATAATTGCACCACGACGTGGGCGAATTTCAACTAAACCTTCAGCGGCCAATAGCTTTAATGCCTCACGAATCGGGGTGCGTGAAGCACCATAGCGTTCGCAAAGCTCTTGTTCATCTAGCTTAGTCCCAGGTAGGAAAAAGCCATAAATAATATCATCCTCTAACTTTTTACTAATTTGAATAGAAAGAGGAAGTTCCGCAATTGAAGTCATACATCACCAAAAATTGTATACAATTTATGTTTATTTGAGTACAAATCATTGTACACTGGATACAGATAAGCTATAACTATAGCAAATTATAAGTCAGATTATTAGAAGCGCTGCATGATCCAGGGAGGATTCAGCAATGATTATTTACGGAACAGCCATATTGGCAGTCTGCCATTTACTTGGTGTTTATCTAGGCAATGCCCTCGGGATTGCTCTTGGTGTCCAAGCCAATGTAGGTGGTGTGGCCATCGCCATGATTTTATTAATTCTATCGAAGGAACTATTAGCGAAACGTGGGCACTTACCACAAGTGACTCAATTTGGTGTGTTGTACTGGTCAGGTATGTATATCCCGATTGTGGTTGCCATGTCGGCAGGTCAAAACGTAGTTGCTGCTATGTCGGGCGGGATGTTAGGTCTGATTGTTTCGCTTGCATCTTTGATTGGTACCGTCTTGGTGATTCGTTGGTTGAATAAATCCAGTGGCGATTATGACAGCTATGAATGGGCTGTAGAGCAGACTGAAAAAGCCGCTTAAGGACAAGGGTGTTGTCTTAACACGAAATAACAATCAGTTGTACGGTTACAAGGAAGAAACGCAATGGAAGAAATAATTACGGTTTTTACCAAAAATGCCCTCGTCGCGGCGCTCGCAGTGACTGGGTTGATGATGTATGTGTCGCATCTTTTGTCGAAATATCTTACCAAAGGGAAGTTACAAAGCTCAGCCATCGCCATCACCATGGGGCTAGTTTTGGCTTATTTCGCTGGGATTTATACTCAAGGTGAAAAGGGCATTTCAGATATCGCCATTTTCTCAGGTTTTGCTTTACTCGGTGGTGCCATGATTCGTGACTTGGCCATTGCATCAACGGCGTTTGAAGTCGACGTCAAAGAAGTGAAAAAAGCAGGAAAGGTGGGCTTGATCGCGCTTGCACTGGGCTGCGTGATTCCATTTTTGATTGGTGCAATGGTGGCGTGGTTGATGGGCTATAAAGATCCCGTTTCGATGACCACGATTGGCGCAGGTGCGATGACCTATATCGTTGGACCAGTAACAGGTTCAGCCATTGGTGCAAGCTCAGAAGTGATTGCATTATCGATTGCAATTGGTTTGATCAAGGCGGTGTTTTTCATGGTGGGTACGCCGTTGTTCGCAAAATTTATGTATCTCAAAAGTCCACGTTCTGCCATGGTTTTTGGTGGAATGGCAGGGACGACTAGTGGTACAGCAGCAGGTTTGGCAGGAACTGATGTGCGTTTAGTACCCTATGGTGCATTGGTCGCAACCTTCTATACCGGTCTTGGTTGCTTACTTGGACCCTCTGTATTTTTTCTCACAATTAATGCCATCTTCGGCTAAGCACAGCATAAAGGTGACCCCATGAACCAAATGGTTAAGACGCGCTTATGGGATAAGCAGCGCACCCGTAGACAAGAAAAGTTGAATCTTGCCAAAGAAAAAGGCTTTGCAAAACAAGTTGAGCATGCTCGGGTGATTGAACTTTTGGAAACGGTAATTTCCAGTGGTGATCGCGTTTGTTTAGAAGGTAATAACCAAAAGCAGGCCGACTTTTTGTCAAAGAGTTTAAGTCAGTGTAATCCAGAGGTGGTTCATGACTTACATATCGTGCAGTCAGTATTGGCTTTACCGAGTCATATTGATGTCTTTGAAAAAGGCATTGCTTCTAAGGTCGATTTTTCCTTTGCAGGCCCACAAAGTTTACGTCTAGCACAATTGGTTCAGCAGCAAAAAATCAGTATTGGTTCGATCCATACTTACCTCGAGCTGTATGGGCGATACTTTATCGATCTGACGCCAAATGTCTGCCTGATTACGGCACATGCGGCCGACCGTGAGGGCAACCTCTATACAGGTGCGAATACCGAAGATACGCCCGCGATTATTGAAGCGACAGCATTTAAAAGCGGCATTGTGATTGCGCAGGTTAATGAAATTGTCGATAAGTTACCGCGTGTGGATGTACCTGCGGATTGGGTCGATTTTTATATCGAAAGTCCCAAGTATAACTATATAGAACCGTTGTTTACCCGTGATCCTGCACAAATTACTGAAGTGCAAATTTTAATGGCGATGATGGTCATTAAAGGCATCTATGCGCCTTATCAAATTCAACGTTTAAACCATGGTATTGGTTTTGATACCGCGGCGATTGAATTGTTACTGCCTACCTATGGGGCATCCTTAGGACTAAAGGGACAGATTTGTACCAATTGGGCTTTGAATCCGCACCCGACTTTAATTCCAGCGATTGAAAGTGGATTTGTCGATTCGATCCATAGCTTCGGTTCTGAAGTGGGGATGGAAGACTATATTAAAGAACGTCCAGATGTCTTTTTTACAGGTAGTGACGGCAGCATGCGTTCCAATCGTGCTTTTAGTCAAACTGCGGGTTTATATGCCTGCGATCTCTTCATTGGTTCGACTTTACAGATTGATTTACAAGGCAACAGTTCTACGGCAACTGTAGACCGTATTTCTGGTTTTGGTGGTGCACCGAATATGGGCTCTGACCCGCATGGACGCCGTCATGCCAGTTATGCCTATACCAAAGCAGGGCGTGAAGCGGTCGACGGCAAACTCATTAAAGGTCGCAAACTAGTAGTGCAACTGGTCGAAACGTACCGTGAACATATGCATCCTGTTTTTGTTGAAGAGTTAGATGCATGGCAGTTGCAGGACAAAATGGAGAGCGAACTCCCGCCCATCATGATTTATGGCGAAGACGTAACCCATATTGTCACTGAAGAAGGTATTGCCAACTTGCTGTTATGTCGTACTCCAGAAGAACGTGAACAAGCCATTCGTGGTGTGGCTGGTTATACCCCAGTGGGGATGCAGCGTGATGAGGCCAAAGTGGAAGAGTTACGCCAGCGCGGCATTATTCAACGTCCAGAAGATTTGGGTATCGATCCAACACAGGTCAGTCGTGATTTGTTGGCGGCAAAATCGGTGAAAGATTTAGTTAAATGGTCGGGTGGTTTATATAGTCCCCCAAGTCGCTTTAGAAACTGGTGATCGACATGGAAAAGTTAAAATTTGAATTACAATCAGCACCGCTGAGCGCTGAACAAGCGGCTGTTATTTGTGGTGTCGTTGGTTCTGGAAATTTAGAAGTTTTGGTTTCACAGCATGATCAAGCGGATATTTGTCAGATTGAAGTCACGACATCAGCCGTCGGTTTTCAACATGTTTGGCAGTCTGTGCTGAATGAGTTTGCACAACGTCATGCAGTAGCAGGGCTTAAATTTCAGTTAAATGATATGGGCGCGACCCCAGCGGTGGTGAATCTACGCTTAAGCCAAGCAATATCTATGTTTAAGGGAGTATAGAACATGGATCAAGTGATGCTCAAAAACAGTTTTTATGAAAAAACCGCACGTGCGCGTATTCAAGCAGTTGTGGATGCTCAGAGTTTTAAAGAAATCTTAAAGCCAACGGAGGTGGAGGTTAGCCCGCACCTGTCTGCTTTGGATATTCCAGGTAGTTTTGATGATGGCGTGATTATTGGTACAGCGCGTGTAAACGGAACACCCGTGCATATCATGGCGCAAGAAGGCCAGTTTATGGGTGGGGCTGTGGGTGAAATCCACGGGGCAAAAATTGTCGGTCTCTTGCATAAAGCCATTCAAGATCAAGCGCAAGCGGTACTATTTTTTGTCGACTCAGGCGGCGTGCGTCTGCATGAAGCCAATGCTGGTCTCATTGCCATTTCCGAAATTATGCGCGCCATGTTGCAGGTAAGAAATGCGGGGATTCCGATTATTACCGTGATTGGTGGCACCTGTGGCGCCTTTGGTGGTATGGGCATCAGTGCGTGTTTGAGCAGTGCCATCATCATGACGGAAGAAGGGCGTTTGGCACTGTCTGGGCCAGAAGTGATTGAAACAGTGAAAGGCGTCGAAGAGTTTGATTCGAAAGATCGTGCTTTGGTTTGGCGCGTTACAGGCGGTAAACATCGTTATTTACTGAGCCATGTACAGGCTTTGGTTGAGGATGATATTGCCGATATTCGTGATACGATTTTAACGCAACTAGATGCCAAGGCTGCTTCTTTAGACTTAGAACAATTATCGCAACAGCAGCAACAGCTTGAGCAGCAGTACCAACGCTGGTTTGGTAAAAATGATGGTTTACAGATTTGGCATGACATGGGAATTTCACAGCCAGAAAAAATTCCGATGTTGTCTGCCCATGAAGTTGTGTTGTTAAAGCAAGGATGAGCTCATGAATACAGAATTACTTTTACAACAGTTGTTTCCGCGTCAACTGGATTATCAGATCGAAGGTTATGTGATTAAGGGCAATGCGCAGACGGATGTAGGTCCAGTACGGATTTTGGGTACAGTTAATGCAGCACCCATCAATCAAGACATTGCCATTCAATTATCCTCAGAAATTTTGAAATTGGTACAACAAGGCGATAAAACTCCCGTGGTGTTTATTGTGGATACGCAAGGCCAAGATCTTTCCCGTGCTGATGAGTTACTCTGCTTAAACCGTACCTTCGCGCATTTGGCGTCTTGTGTAGATTTATTACGCCGTAGTGGACATGCCAATCTTGCCATTATTTTCGGTCAAGCGGTTAGTGGCGGCTTTCTCTCTTATGGCCTAATGGCAAACGAAGTTTATGCACTCAGTGATTCGCAAGTGAAAGTCATGGACTTAAACGCGATGGCACGGGTCACTAAAATTCCAGTCGAAAAGTTAAAAGAGTTGTCGCAAAGCTCAGCCATCTTTGCCCCAGGGGCAGAAAACTTTTACAAAATGGGCGCAATCAATGCCATTTGGCCAGATTTGGAGACCGACTGGGTCAGCCAAGCATTGTTAAATCAACAACAACATCTTGAAGCTTATCGGACAGATCAACGCCGTGTGGTGGGGCAGCAGCGTCAAGGGCGTGTGCTATGTAATACCATTATTGAGAAAGTTGTCCACAGTTAAGGAAACAGATATGGATCGTCATGACTTAGCTTATCTTCGTGATTCAGCAACCCTACATTTTTTAGATGTTTCTTTACCAGAAACAGTGAAACAAAAGGTGTATCAGTTGTTGAATCAACATATTCCAATGACCGTTTGTCGGCAGGAAGATGTGGATACGGGACAAGTGAAGTTGGCGATCAACTGCTTGCTTGAGGGTTATAAATATCGTGTGGCGTGCTTAGTAGAGAAACACGAGATCGAGCAGATCACTCGACCACTTTCTCTACAGGCTTTGTTAGAAGCTGACTCGCAGCTCCTACAACCTAAAGTGTGGAGTGATTTTGCAGACAACTTAGAACAATTGGGTTGCAAAGTGTATGTCTATGGCTCCTATGCCTACCAGTCTCTTACGCAGGAGGCTTATGTCAGACCGACTTCAGACTTAGATGTGTTGTTGTATCCACAGCATCAACATGATGTACCGGAAATTTTACAGATAATTCAACAAGTCCAAGCCCAGAGTTCTATCCGTTTAGATGGCGAGATTCAAATCCATCCAGATTGGCATGTGTCATTTAATGAGTTAATTGCAGTTTTTCCTGAAATGAACCAGCAAGTGATCGTCAAAGGAATTCAGTGTGTGGAGATGCTGAGATTAGAACAATTATTCGAATGGAAGCTTGAATATGCAAATGCTACAACCCCATGAAGTTTTATGTCTGAACATTGTCAGTGCTGCTGAAACATTAGACCATTTGGCATGTATGGCGTTATTGGATGAAGCCAGTTTAGAACATAAGCCCGGTTTGGTTTGTCCAAGTTCGCAGGGTAGTCATTGTGATATGGACTTTAGCTTGTTCCAATGTAGTGTGGATGCTTTACAGGGCTATTTTCAGGCGCAATGTTTAAATGGGTATCGCGATGCCGATTTTGAAGAGATTCGACAGTGTGGCATTTTAGCTGAACAAAAAATGATGACTGCCACTCAGCAGATCAATACGCATAAAGGGGCAATTTTTAATTTGGGTTTTGCTAGCGCCGCAGTAGGGAAATGCTTAATAGCGGATAGTTCGTTGAATGCAGGCTCAATCAGTCAAAAAATTCAAAGCACTTGGCAGGATGAGCTGTTACATCATTTAGAGCGAAATCCCAACAGTCATGGGCAACGCATGCGGAGTCAATATGGCATCACAGGGGCGATTGAAGAAGTGGCTTCAGGTTTTAAAACGGTGATGGATGTTGCCTTGCCAACGTATATCGACATTTACACCAAAACGGCCAATGCACAGCAGGCTTCAATTCAGACTTTATTCAGTCTTATGGCTTATGTACAAGATACCAATATTGTTTGGCGCGGTGGTTTATCTGCCTTATATATTGTGCAGGATCTAGCTAAGCAGTTTTTGGGCCGTGGTGGTGTGTTACAACACAATTGGATGCAAGATGTGGCTAAAGTGGAAGATTATTTCGTTCAGCATCGCTTAAGTCCGGGGGGCAGTGCTGATTTATTGGGGGTGACTTTGTTCATGCTGAAGGTGGAACATGAATTTCGCAATCATATTTAGTGGGCAAGGACTCCAAAGCTTAGCGCATGTGCAAGAGCTGCTGACTCTGGCCGGTGAGCTTCATGTATCAGATATTTTAAAGCAGCATTTGCCGAAGCTATTTTGTTCCGATTTAACCGAAGCGGATCTGTATCCGAATGAGTTCGCGCAGCCTTTTATTTTTGCTTTGCAATGGTGTCGTTGGCAAAAGTTAAAACCTGAGATTGAAGACCTTATGAGCTTCTCAGGTTATTCACTCGGAGAGTTAAGCGCACTTATTTGTGCTACGCAGATAGGCCTAGAGCAAGGCCTGTATTTAGCCCAGCAGCGTGCCTCGTTGATGTCTTCAGCCACTCAGCACGCAAGTGGCTTAATGGCCGTTCAAGGTATCAATCTTAATACGCTTGAACCGTTGTTGACTGAAACGTCAACCGCACTTTCCATCAAACTGAGTGATAGTAGTTTTGTTGTGGGGGGGGATGATGCCAATTTACAGCAGCTGGCTCTGCAACTCGAATTACGAGGAACACGTTTTGTTAAACGCTTGAATGTCACCATAGCATCGCATACCGTCTGTATGGATGCTGCAGTTCAGCCGTATCAACAGGTTTTACAGCAGCAACACTTTGCTCGTTTATGCACGGCCATGATTAGTGGTTCGGGTGGACATAAGTTTTTTAAGACCACAGATGCAGTGAATGCGTTGATTCACCAAATGAATCATGCGATTAATTGGGATGCTTGCTTAAGTGCAATACAAGAAAATCAGCCTGATGTCGTGTTAGAAATTGGGCCGGGCAGCGCCTTAAGTAAAATGCTATTAGAACGCAATCCAAATTGTATCGTACGTGCGGTGGATGATTTTAAAAGTTGGTCTGGGTTGCAGGCATGGTTAGAAAAACAGAACTTGGCATGAATTGGATAATGCGTATCAAGGATTCAAAATTTGCAGTACTTGAATATTAGGAAATAACATTCAAATACCGCACAATTTTTCGATGTATGCACAACATTTATACGCTAACGATATGATGTCATGCTTTTTATGTATTTGGGTTTAACGCATAGAGATAGGCCTGTTGCGTCTGCCCATTCTCTAAAGTGACTTCAGTTAAAACACGCTGATATTCACTTCCTTCAAACTCATCCAAGCTGTTCCACAGCGTATCTAATTGCTCTGAACTAAACATATATCCATCAACAGTTGGTCCATCTGGGCTTAGCATTAGCCCAGGAAAGCCAAGTTCTGCTCCCCAACCCGCTTTCTTAAGCAAACCTTTCACAGAGCCTTTGCTCCATGTACCGCCAAGCGCTTCTAAAATATGAGCATTGGGTTTGTTTGGCCCTAAGGTGCCGTAGACAAATAAGTGTTGTTGCATGATGTAGATGTTCCTAATGGGTAACAGATGGAGAATGAAGTGGTTTTATTGAAAAAATGACAACGAGTGCAAGAAAAATCAGAAAAATATTTAATATAACGATGCCATTCCAGCCATGGCTTTGCCAGATATTTCCGCCATACGCACCCACAATGCTTGAACCTAAATAATAAAAAAGCAGATACAAGGAAGTAGCATGACCTTTATTGGATGTTGCGAGCTCTCCAACACGACTGCTGGCAATGGCATGGGCAATGAAAAAGCCAGTGGTCACACAGCCAATCCCGAGAATAATCAAGAACAACGAGGCAGAAAGAGTGAGTAGCACGCCTAAGAGCATGCACAAAAATCCCAAAACTATTACCTGCTTTTTGCCTATTCGGTCTGCAATATTGCCTGCAATCGAAGAGGAAATAATACCCAAACTATAAGATAAAAAAATGAGGCTAATCTGGGTTTGGCTTAAATGATACGGTGCTGCAAACAGTCTGAAGGTGACATAGTTAAACAGCGTGACAAATACACTGGTGAGTAAAAAGCCAATTCCATAGATTTTTAACAGCCGTGTATGACTTAAGTGTGCATACCATGCATGTATATGGAACTTAAAAGAGATGCCTTGCTGGGCAATGAAATTTCGTGAATTGGGTAAGAGTTTCAAAAAACCAAACGCACAGAACAGACAGATGCCGCCAAGAATGACCATGGAAATACGCCATGAGAAAAACTCGGTCAAAATACCCATGCCAACACGTCCCATCATGCCGCCAAATGCTGTACCTGCAATATACAGTCCCATGGTTTTACTTAGGTTTTTGGGACTAATTTCTTCTGCAATCCAAGCCATTGCAACAGCAGGAACTCCACCTAGGACAAAACCTTCTAAGCTTCTTGAAACCATGAGCACATGCCAACTCGGTGAAACTGCGCATACCACATTGAGTATAGAAGCCAAAAGCATAGAGAAAAACATGAGGCCTTTTCTGCCCAATGTTTGTGAAAAAGCACTGGATAGCACGATTGACATGGCTAAAAAGCCTGTGGTTAAGGACAGTGCTAGAGCACTTGCACTGGGTGCAATATGGAAGCTCTGACTTAAGTTCGGTAGTAAGGGTTGTACGCAATAGATCAGTGAAAAACTGGCAAAGCCCAACAAAAACAGCGCCATGCCCGCTCTTTTATATTCAACTGTACCTTGGCTGATGGTCTGTGGAATCGGCTGTTGAGGGCTAGACCAATCTGCTTCTAGTGAAGAGCTTAGTTTCATGACTTGGTTGATTTAAAATGGAGAGAAGCTTCATTTTAATAACTACATGAATATATGTATAATATATATAACTCAATAATGGTATAGCTTTAATATATGGAGTTGCGCAATATTCAATATTTTATTGCTATCGCGGAAGAGCAAAGTTTCTCTAAAGCAGCCTTGCGTCTTGGCATAAGTCAGCCGCCGTTGAGTATGCAAATTAAAAAATTGGAAAGAGAAATCGGTGTAGAACTTTTTTATCGCTACTCTCATGGTGTAGCTCTGACACCAGCAGGGGAAACTTTTCTTAAAATGGTTTTACCTGTTCAGAACCAACTGAAAAATGCGGTGAAATTGACCCAAAGTACGGCCAATGGCGAATTGGGAGAACTACGCCTCGGTTTTACAGGCACTTCAATTTTAAACTCTTTAATTCCGACAGCCATTCAAGCATTTCAACAGCAATATCCTCAAGTAAATTTGGTGTTAAAAGAAGCCAATTCTTTGATTTTGATTGAAAGTTTATTGAATAATGAATTAGACATTGCGATTGTGCGGCCACCTGCGCAGTATCCTAATGCCATTACGATTCGTAATTTGATCGATGAAAAATTGATTGCAGCCTTGCCGATTCAATATCCCGCAAAAGATGAGGTGATAGATTTGGCAGAGTTTAAGTATGAAAACTTTATTGTCTCACCACCAGAGGTGAGTGCGGGGCTGTATGCCGCGATTTTAAATAGCTGCCAACAGCATGGCTTCACGCCCAAAATTGGACAGCAAGCCCCTCAGATTGTTTCGATTCTATCGTTGGTTGCGGCGAATTTGGGCATTTCTTTGGTGCCTGAATCTACCCAACAGCTCAAAATTGAAGGGATTAAATATAAATACCTGAAGAATAAGACCGCGACGATTGGACTCGGTATTGCGTTCAAGGCGGATTTGCATAGCCAACCTGCAATCAACTTTTCCAGTTTATTGAATAGTATTGTGAGGCAGCATCATCATTTAAAAGGTTCGCTGTAATTCACTCTATGTCGTTTTAAATATGAAGTGTCAGCACGTCACTCGCGGAGTCAAATAGCCATTTAAATAGGATCAGAAAGTCAGTACTCGATTCAGCACCAAAGCATGCCTAGACGGCTAAATTTAAGCGATCTAGAGGAAAATATGCATAAAAAATGCCTATATCACTAATTTACGATTCTTTTTAAAGCTGCGTAATCCTTCAAGCATGAGGGTAAAAACTGCGAGCCAAATGGCGATATAGGTTGGCCATTCTGCTGAAGTAATGCTTTCCCCTAAGGCAATTGAAACGGCCACTAACAATATCGGTTCAACATAAACCAACAGTCCAAACAGGCTTAAGTTTAAATGCGGGGCAGACAAGGACTGAAATGCTAAGGCCAGCGCACTGATTAGTCCAAGTCCTGAAATGAGCCAAAGCATCTGTGAACTTTCAGATAGGCTTTCTGTGACGATATTACCTTGCATGATAAAGAAAATACAGACAGGGAGACTCAGCATCATGTCAAACCAAAGTCCACCTATATTATTCGTCTTCGTTTTTTGTCTGAGCCAAAAATAGATCGGATAACCTAAGCAAATCAGCAGAGTGGGCCAACTCAGTGTTTGAGAAATGGTCAAGAGATTCAAGATCCCGAGCACTGCAAAAATACAGGACAGTTGCTGAAAGCGTGACATTCGCTCTTTAAAGGCAATCCGACCGACAATCACCATGCTAATCGGCATCATAAAATAACCGAGTGAAACATCCAGTCCATAGCCATGACTGGGTGCCCACATAAACAGCCACAACTGAATCCCAATTAAAAACGAAGATAAAATTCGCGTTAAAAAGAAAAAGCGCTCTTGGTAGAAACGGCGATAAATAACAACCACCTGAGACCAATTGCCTTTGAGCCAAATAAAAAGTGTTAGACATGGAATAGTCAATACAATGCGCCAGCCGTAAATTTCTGTACCTGCCAGCGTGCCCAAAAGTGAGGTATAGGCAAACATTAAAGCAAATAATACCGAGGCCGTGATATTTAAGCTAATGCCAAGTGCTGTATTAGGATGCGTAGACATAGGCGGTTCTTAAGCTGTATCAATGTGTGATATTTTATTGCAATACTCTTGATAAAATGGCTTGTAATCATTAGCTTGAATGAGAAAATTTCTCGTAGGAGGCTGCTCATGCAATTGGATAAATTTGATTTCGCTTTATTGGAGCATTTGCAAAAAGATTGCTTAACGCCACTTCGAGAGTTGGCCGATTTAGTGCATTTATCAACGGCCTCGGTACAACGTCGCATTCAAAAATTAAGAGACAGTGGCTATATTATTGGCAATACCGCAGTGCTTGATCCAGACAAATTGGGACAAGTGATTACGATTTTTGTCGAGGTTCGCGTCAACCAAACCCATGTGACAGACCTTGAGGAGTTGAAAACGAGTTTTTCAATTCCAGAAATACAGCAGTGCTATTACGTAACAGGTGAGGCGGATTTTATGTTGGTACTCTTGGTGCCAAGTATGAGTCGGTTTCAAGCCTTATGTGATCAGCTTTTTCATCATAATGCCAATGTGCAATGGTTTAAAACCACTGTTGTGTTAGAGCGTATCAAAACAACTTTAGAGGTGTCTTGTCAGCCATAACTTTTATTCTCCTTTCTAGATTCTACCTTATATTCAATGGCTAAAGGGGCTGCTTGAAATAGGAAAAGAGAAAAGTCGTTTCTGAATTTTTAGGCACTCAAAATAACGCCATGATGGAATTGGGCTCCTATTTATATAACGAATTTATTTTTCTAATTTTGATGGCTTTGTACCCGTAAAACTTGAGAAGGAGGCACGCTGTTATAGTTTTTTCAAGCCTTACTGTAGCTACTCATTCACACCAAACTAGCTGAAAATTTGACTCAAGAAGGGATCATAATCTTGATGGTGGCGTAATGTTTATAACACAGCAACTGAATACAATTTCTGAATTGGTTGAGGGGCAGGGTCTTTCAGATCAACTGCAACATTTACTTGCGCAGCAGTATTTAAACTTAGAAGCGACTTTGCTGCGTGCTAAAGTTTTACGTGATTTTTCAAGTGCTAAAGTTCAGTATATTGTGCAGTCTGCCATTCAAGCAGAACATGCAGAGGTCGCATTTTTATTTGCGCCTTTTATCTTGGCAAATTTGAACCATCCTGTGATTTATAGCAGCCCTGCAACGCCAACCGTACTCAATATCCTCAATCGTTACTATCAAGCAGAGCAAAAACAAAACCTAAAAATAGATGATGTGCTTGAGGCACTCAATGTTTATTTAGATTTGAGTGATAGCGTATTTAATGATGTCGATTTTTTCTATTTTTCATTGATCAAAGCGCTATGTCGCACTGATGTCTCGCAGATTTTTTTGGTGACATCATTGGTGCTCAATACACAAAAACTCGCAGAGCTGGAACAGTTTTTTAAAGTCAAAATTAATTATATTTCTACCCATCCACAAGATGCCATCATCGACAGTAGTGAATGGAATATGCGGAAATTGTTCTTTAAAAACAAAGATCAGCAATATATCGATTTATGTGAAAAATTCGCCACATTGAATGCGCAGTTATTGTTGAGTTATGGCAGTTATAACCAGCAGCAAGCGATGCAGTTGGTTGAAGATATGTTCTATGCCGAGCATATTTATGAAAAGTTATCGGTCTATGCCGAGTATATGCAGACCTGTCTACAACATGGCGTGTCCCGAAAGCAGGCGACGTTTTTTGCCTAACTTGCATTTTTGATGCGCCATTCAAAACAGCTTTTCTTTCATATTGATGCATATACCTAGGTCTTCCCCATGTTTTTATATACAGACTTTGATCAAAATTTATTAAATGAACGAGTCGCACAGTTTCGCGACCAAACCCAGCGTTATTTAGAGGGGAAACTGACTGAAGAAGAATATCGTCCCTTACGCTTACAAAATGGTTTGTATGTTCAACGCTATGCACCCATGCTACGTTTGGCAGTGCCTTATGGCTTAATGAACTCAGCACAACTGCGTAAGGTGGCTGAGGTTGCACAGAAGTATGACCGTGGTTATGCGCACATTTCTACGCGCCAAAATATTCAACTGAATTGGCCGCAGCTTGAAGATGTCCCCGATATTTTGCAGGAACTCGCTACAGTACACATGCATTCTATTCAGACCAGTGGCAACTGTATTCGAAACACCACCACAGACCAATATGCAGGTGTAGTTGAAGGGGAGCTTACAGACCCACGTCCGACCTGTGAACTAATTCGCCAGTGGAGTACCTTCCATCCAGAGTTTTCATTCTTACCACGTAAATTTAAAATAGCAGTCTGTGCACACCCTGAACAAGACCGCGCTGCTACGACCTTTCATGATGTTGGGGTTTATCTGATGGAAAATGACACTGGAGAGTTGGGTTATCAAATAAAAGTCGGTGGTGGGCTTGGACGAACCCCTTTAGCGGGACATGTGATTAAGCCATTTTTAGCCCGTGAAGATTTAATTGCCTATTTAGATGCCATCATGCGCGTATATAACTTGCATGGTCGCCGTGATAATAAATACAAAGCGCGTATTAAAATTTTAGTGAAAGCCCTCACTCCAGCGGGCTTCGCGGAAAAAGTTGAAGCTGAGTTTGCACATACTCAAACACTGCTCAAAGTTCAGCCTAGTGTTTTAGCGCAAATGGATGCAGTATTTCGACCGTTTGCCTATGAACCTTTAGATGCGGAAAATTTTGAGGCGTTGTTCCAACAGTATCCGAAGTTTAAACACTGGTTCAATATCAATACCCATGCACATAAAGTCGCGGGCTACCGCATAGTCACAATCAGCTTAAAACGGGCGGGTGTAGCACCGGGGGATATGACTTCCGATGAAATGCGTTTAATTGCAGATTTGGCTGACCAATATACTTTCGGTGAGCTGCGAACCACGCATGAGCAAAATATTGCCTTAACCGATGTACGCCAAAAGGATCTGTTTGAACTGTGGCAAGTCTTAGATCGTGGCAATTTGGCTCGTGCGCATATTGGCTTTCTGACTGACATGATTTGCTGTCCGGGCGGCGATTTTTGCTCCTTGGCAAATGCCAAATCCATTCCGGTGTATGAAGCAATTGCTCGCCGTTTTGATGATTTGGATGCTTTATATCATTTAGGCAAGGTTGATTTGAACATTTCAGGCTGTATGAATGCGTGTGGACACCACCATGTCGGCAATATTGGCATCTTAGGTGTCGATAAAAAAGGCGCTGAATATTACCAAATTAGCTTAGGCGGTAACTCAGATCATGATGCGTCCATCGGTGATATTTTAGGGCCATCATTTCCTGCAGAAGATATTCCCGATGTGCTTGAAGAAATTCTGAATACTTATCTGGATTTGCGTTTGGAGCATGAATCTTTTTTAGAAACCTACAAACGTGTCTCGATCCAGCCGTTTAAAGATCGGGCTTATGCGGACATAAATTGAGATGTTGGACGACCGAACTCGGCTGAAGAAGTTAAAAACTGCGAGCTGCCAAATCATCATTATTTTGGCTGTTTGGAGCTGTGCTTATGTCTTGCAAAAGCTGTTGAATTTACCTGTGGCATCAGGGGTACTTGGTTTTTTTCTGCTGTTGTTCTTACTTGAAATGAAATGGTTGAAATTAGCCCACGTTGAACGCGGTGCCGATCTGTTACTGGCGGAATTACTGCTGTTTTTCATTCCGCCAGTGGTTGGCGTGATTCAATATCAAGATTTATTGATTGCCAGTGGTTGGAAAATTCTGCTGGTGATTTTAATCAGCACCGCTTTGGTGATGATGGTTTCTGTATATAGCGTGCGGTTGATGTTAAAGCAGCCAGTGCTAAATCAAGAATCAAAACAGGAAGATCAGTATGACTGAATTCTGGGGGCTTTTTTACTTGGTTTGGACCGTGCTGTGCTATTTCATGGCAAAGCAGCTCTTTGTTCGAACACAAAAAATCTATTTATCCCCCATTATTGTTGTTCCTAGCTTGAGCATCGTACTGATCTTTCTTTTACAGCATCAGTTCCAAGACTATTACTTTTATACCCAATATTTGGTGGCCATGCTCGGCCCAATTACGGTGGCTTTTGCGATTCCTGTATTTCGTTATCGCCGCATGATTCAGCAACATTTTAAAGTGTTGCTCTTCAGTTCTAGTCTCGCCATGTTGGTGGGTATTTTCAGCAGTTGGTTTTTGGCGAGCCTATTGGACTTTGATGACATCGTTAAAAATAGCCTGTTGGCGCGTTCCATTTCGATTCCTTTTGCTTTGGTGCTCACCGAAAAACTCGGGGGCTCCATCAGCCTGATTCCGCTCTTTACCGTAATTACAGGTTTAGTCGGTATGTTGTTGGGAGACCTTCTCTTGCTTTGGATCAAATATAAAAATCACCTTGCTTCGGGCGCAGCACTGGGTAATGCCGCACATGCTATGGGTATAGCTCGGGCAAGACAGCGGCATGAATTGGAAGGCGTCATTGCTAGTCTCTCGATGATTATTTCAGGAATCATTATGGTGCTATTTGCCCCATCGCTGATAGCAGTGACGAAGTATTTACTTGGCTTTATATCTTTTTAAATCAATAAGGAATCGAATATGAATCCTATGTCACATGCAAAGACAATCTTAAGTCCCAAAAGCTATCTCGCGGCCTTTGTCTTTATAGTACTCATGGTGGCGGCTGCCTATGGACTGAATGATCGTGAAATTATTCTGCCTGAAATGGCGGCGATGGCCGTTGGACTGTGGGTCTATCGAGATAAACAGTGGCTCAATCAGCCAGATAAAATTTTTATATTACCCAGTTTGACTGCTGTTATAGGCTTCTGTATTA
Organism: Acinetobacter sp. Gutcm_16; assembly: GCF_028649355.1. Classification (NCBI taxonomy): domain Bacteria; kingdom Pseudomonadati; phylum Pseudomonadota; class Gammaproteobacteria; order Moraxellales; family Moraxellaceae; genus Acinetobacter; species Acinetobacter sp. Gutcm_16. Next base: position 310,283 of record NZ_JAQSUV010000033.1, read on the forward strand.
ATTTGATGCCGATTTCATATCTGTTCAAACTGGTTTTAGTTCTCTGTGCCATGTTGCTCGTGATGCGGATGTTTAACTATATATTACCGCCCGCACTGGCCACGGGTTTCTTGCCGATTGTGACCCAAGCCTATGAAATATCGTTTTTGATTTCGATTTTTGCCACCAGTTTTATCCTAATGTTGGGTGTTGTGCTCTTTAAACTGAACCAAGGCGTGGAGAGAAAAGGCAATTTTGATCGACGAAAAATAGGTGTATATGCCAGTATTACTTTAATCGGTTTTGCACTCGCTGCTATTTTCAAGATTGAAGCGATGGCACTGATTCCACCGATTACAGTGGTGGTCTATGAATCATTAAATATGATGATGTATCCGTTGAAAATGTATCTTAAGCAGGTTGCTGTGTTGACATTATCGATTTCAATGGCCGTGCTTATGCAGTTGTGGATTCAAGACTGGATCTTGCTCACCCTTATATATATGCCCTTGATGTTTCTTTTGCTCAAGCTCTTTGATATGCGCATTCCTGCAGTATATGCCTTTCCATTTTTGGTTTTTGTCTTTCCACAAGACAGTGTGATGCATTTACCTATGGCATCTGGCTTAATGGCTGGTTTTTCACTTGGTTGTGTCTATGTCTATCGTACCTATTTTCAAAATATGAGTGCTGAGAAATCCTATACCTAGCTTGAGAGGAATGACATGATCAGATCTGATCATGTCATTTATCTCTGGGATGGTGATATTTACCGTATGAGTAGTGAGTCTCTTCAAATCAAAAGATGGTTTAAATCAGTCTGGATTTAAACCATTCAACTTTTATTCAAAGGCTTCTGGGTAAATACATTGGATCAAGGCATCTAAGGCATTTTGAATACGCTCATTGATTTCAAATGAACAATTGATTCGAATATGATGTGGGATATTATCCGTTTGATAAAATAATGAACCGGGCGCAATGCTGATATTTTTCTCTAAGAGCTGCTCATAAATCAAATTGCCATTGATCTGCTCGGGCAAGGTAATCCAAAGAAAATAGCCCGATGGATAATAATGAATTTGATAATCTTCAGACAAATGTTCAGATAAATAAGTGTAATACTGATTTTTGAGACGTTTTAAGGTGTTACGCAAAGTTTTTAAGTGCTTTTCATAGTGTCGATGCGATAAATAATCGACCAAGGCATTTTGAATAAACGAGTTGACGGAAAGCGTGCTCATCAGCTGTAAATGCTGAATATGCTCCGAAAATTTACCCGCATATACCCAACCAATCCGAAAACCCGCACCTAAAGTTTTTGAAAAAGAAGAGCAGTGTAAAACCAAATTTTTCTGATCAAAGTATTTCATCGACAGCGGCTTTTTATGATCAAAATAAAGCTCTTCATAGACATCGTCTTCAATTAAATAAATATCGCGCTCATGCAATAGCTTTGCCAGTTGGTATTTGATGTCGTCACTGACCGTAAAACCAATAGGGTTGTGACTGTTGAGCATCAGCAAACAGACTTTAATTGGGTAACGTTCAATCGCATCTTTAAAAGCCTCAAGGTCAATACCGTGTTCTTCATGTTCAGGAATACTAATGACTTTCAGTCCCAAATGTTCAGCCGCTTGCCATGCACCATAAAATATTGTTTTTTGAAGTAAAATATAGTCACCCGGTTGGGTCATGGCTTGTAAGGAGAGGTTTAAAGCATCTAATCCGCCCGAGGTAATTACGATATCGGACGGGTCTGTTGGAATCCCTTGCATACAGTAGCGCTGCGCAATCAGTTTCCGCAGCTCAAAGTTCCCGGGAGGTAAACTTGGCATCTGTTCATAACTAAGACGGTGTTTGGCACGTTGTCCTAACGTTTGCATCAGCTTGGCAGAGTAGAGCAGTTGGCTGTTGGGAAAGGCAATACCAAAGGGAACCATTTGTTCAGATTGGATCGATTTTAAATATCTGAAAATTTTAGAGTTGATTTCAATTTTTTCGTTGAGGATGACACTATTGGAGTTGTTTTCTGAGCGTGCATCGCCTGTCACAAAGTAACCGAGTTTTTCTTGTGAATAAATCAGCCCTTGCGCTTCGAGCTCCTGATAGGCATTCATCACTGTCATTAGGCTAAAACCCGATGTTTCAGCCTGTTGACGGAGTGAAGGTAGTTTATCGTTGGCTTTCCAAAAACCACTTTCGATCAAATGTTTCAGGCTGAGCGCAAGTTTTTCTGATTTATACATATGGGTTCGCTGCAATTAAAAGGCACAGGACATGTATTGAAAGTCCCGTGCCTAATTCATAAAAAATGCTTGGCTGGCTTTAGTAAGCAAAACTCAGCAACAGCTTAAAGAAACCCGCAATCAGTGCGAGAGAAATAAAGCCAAAGCACCACAATAAAATAAACCATAATCGTGGGCTGAGTCGATCAACAAATTTTTTCATGTCTATCTCCTCAATTAATGATAACCCTGATCCCCTATACGTACTTTGTCACGGAACACCCAATAGGACAAGAAGGTATAGGCAATGATGATTGGGATTAAAATTGCAGCTCCTACTAAGGTGAACTTCAAACTTGACTCAGGTGCAGCAGCCTGCCAAATAGTGACCGATGGCGGAATAATATTGGGCCATAAGCTGATGACGAAGCCAGTAAAAGCCAAAAAGACTAAGGCCAAAGTATAGATAAATGGTTTTAGTTCATGCTGCTTTTTACACGCCGATAGAATCAAACCAACAAACAGTAAGACTAAAATTGGCACTGGGCTAAAATAGTATAGATTCGGCAGAGAGAACCAACGCTGTGCAATTTCAGGATGGGTCAGTGGGGTATATAAACTCACGGCACCGAAGATAATGAGCAAAGCAATAATCAGTCTAGGCATGAGATGATACATCCGTTGTTGTATCTCTTTTTCGGTTTTCCAAATGAGCCAACCACAGCCTAAAGTGGCATACATCACCACGACCCCTAGACCAGTAAAACATGTAAATGGCGTGAACCAGTCCCATCCACCACCACTGTAAATACCATTGGTGGTCTGAATACCTTGGATATAAGCCCCTAAAATCACGCCTTGGAAAAAGCTCGATAAGATAGAGCCCCAGATAAATGCGAGATCCCAGAGGTATTTGGTGCGCGTGGCTTTAAAGCGGAACTCGAAGGCCACACCGCGGAAAATTAAGGCAACCACCATAAAGATAATGGGTAAATATAGTGCCGATAAAACGGTTGAATAGACCAAAGGAAATGCAGCGAATAAGCCAGCACCACCTAGGACCATCCATGTTTCATTACCGTCCCAAACGGGCGCGACGGTATTCATCATCACATCACGTTCTTGCGTTCCGTTCATAAAGGGAAACAGAATGCCAATGCCTAAGTCGAAACCATCCATAACCACATAGATGAGTACCCCGAGCCCGATAATACCGACCCAAACCAAAGCGAGATCAATCATGTGGTTTCTCCTTACTATTTTGAGCAGAAGGATCAGTGGTCTCGATAGACTCTTCAACAGCACTGAGTGGACGTAAAGGGGTTTTAAAATGCCCCGGGCCAGTATCGTGCACGGCATCTAAACGCGTAGAAAAAGCAGGGCCTAATTTGATCAAGCGCAGCATGTAGTAAATACCCGCGCCAAAGACGACGGTATAGACCAAAACAAAAATAATCAGGCTCAAGCCGACTTGATCTGCGGTGACTGTATGCGATAAACCGTCTTTAGTTCGAATCACGCCATACACGACCCAAGGCTGACGACCAACTTCTGTAGTGACCCAACCTGCTAGGAGCGCGATATAACCTGTAGGCCCCATGATGAGGGCAAATTTATGAAACCAACTGCTTTCATATAGAGAGCCTTTTTTACGTAGCCACAGCGCTGTTAACGAGAGTAAAACCATCAACATGCCCAAGCCGACCATCACCCGGAAACTCCAGAATACAATCAGTGCATTCGGACGGTCTTCAGCTGCGAAGTCCTTTAAACCCGTGACCTGACCCTCTAGGGAATGCGTCAGAATCAAACTGCCCAGATTGGGAATACCAATCTCAAGATCGTTCGATTCTGTTTCCATATTCGGTAAAGCGAACAATAATAAAGGCATGCCATGATCACGATTGGTTTCCCAATGGCCTTCAATGGCTGCCAATTTTGCAGGTTGATGTTTTAAGGTATTTAAACCGTGGTTGTCCCCAATCACAACTTGTAGGCAAGACGTGACCAGTACCATCCATAAGCCCATGGAAAAAGATTTTTTCACTAACTCATCACGACGACCTTTCAGCAAATGCCATGCTGCAGTGCCAACTACTAAAAGTGATGAGACAAGGAAGGCCGCTGCTGCCATATGGGCAAATCGGTAGGGGAAGGATGGGTTAAACACAATTGCCCACCAATCTGTGGGAACAATAATGCCATCTTCGATGGCAAAGCCTTGAGGTGTCTGCATCCAACTGTTGGAAGATAGAATCCAGAACATGGAAATACAGGTACCGATGGCGACCATTAAGGTGGCAAAAAAGTGGGCTTTGGGGCTGACCCGTCCCCAACCAAATAGCATAATGCCCAAGAAACCCGCCTCTAAAAAGAAGGCGCTCATGACTTCATACGTGAGTAGTGGTCCAGTGACACTGCCTGCGATGCGTGAAAATTCACTCCAATTGGTCCCGAACTGGTAGGCCATGACAATGCCCGAAACAACTCCCATAGCAAATGCCACGGCAAAAATCTTAATCCAGTACTTAAATAAGTCTTTATAAATTGGATTTTGGGTGCGCAGCCACTTCCACTCCAGCATGGCAAGAAAGCAGGCTAAACCAATAGAGGTTGCAGGAAAAATAATATGAAAAGAAACAGTAAAGGCAAATTGAATTCTTGCCAACTCAAGTGCGGTTAATCCGAGGCTCATTGCATCCTCCATGGCTGGCAGGAATATCGATGGTTCGATACCCAATTGCTGTCTAAATCGGAATGATAAAAAAGCATAGATCGTTTCATTAAAAACTACCTACTTAAAATACTGATGATGATCTTGCATCAGGATGTCTAGAAGATGTAGGTACAAGAATTGGAGAGAAAAAATATAACAAAATAGAAAATTGCACTTAGTCTGTTATATTTTTTGAACTGTTTTATGATCTATTCATTTTTATTGCTTAATTAAAATATACAGAAAGTTTTGATGCTGAGTTAGTTAAAAAATGTTATTCAAAACTCGCATAACACATTGTTTGAAATAGCGTAGTTTGAATAAAACTTTTAACGAGGGGGCTTCATTATGAATGATAAGGTCAGTAGTAAAAGCTGAAGTCTAGCTGACAGCAATTGAACCGAGTATGTGCGAATATTTACACCTACAGGATAATGATATTGCGCTATCTATTGTGATTCGAAAGTCGTTTGATACTTAAAATAGCTCTAAAAAAGGGAGTCTGTAGACTCCCTTAAATATAATAGTTTAACGCGCAAGGAAAGTTGCGGCTTCATCAATTAAATCAGCAACGGCTTTGGGTTGAGATGCGAGTGAAGCATGACTGGCATTTAAAGAAATGACTTTTTGAGCATTTAAGCGTGAAGACATCATGGCTTGGTTTTCAGGGTGAATCATGCGGTCTTCAGTTGAAATTTGGTACCAAGATGGTTTGTTTTTCCATGCTGGGTTTGAAATGGTATCGCCAAAAGTACTCGCAACTGGAGCTTTCTGGGTGATGCCCATGACCAGTCCTTCATCATTCGTTAAGTCCTGACAGAAGCTTTCATGGTATTTATCAGCTTTGACCCAAAGGTATCCGTCACTGTCGGGTTCTAAGTTGGGTGCACCAACGGGTAAATGTTGCTGCGTAATGCCACCTGGACTTTCACCAGCATCGGGTGCAAAAGCTGCAATATAGACTAGACCAACAACATTGGGCTGATTACCGACTTCGGTAATGACCGCCCCCCATAGGAGTGGCCAACTAAAAGTACATCTCCTTGTACTTGTGTGATCATTTTACGGGTTCGTTCGACATCATCAGCCAAAGAGGTGAGAGGCAGTTCAACGGCACGGAGGGCTTCGTAACCTCGGTGAGATAGGTCAGTAATGACTTTAGACCAATGGGCAGCGCCGCCCCAAAATCCATGTACTAAAATAATTGTTGGCTTTTTATTCATCTTCTCATCCCTAGAGTAAAAATATCATCTTATAGTTAAAAAAGTGGTCATGCTAGGTTGGGCTAATGATTATCAATGCAAGTTAATTTAACTAATTGTAAGTTAAAAAAATATAGATAAAAGACTGAAAAAAATGCCAATTACATTAAAAAGTGGGCATTTTGTGTGATTAGTATTTTGTTTTTCTATTGGTTTTATTGATGAAGTGAAGTTTTGGATGAATGCATTTTTATCGGTGAATTAGGTGTTTTAAAAGGTTACCCTGTCGTCAGAATAACCTCAATAAATATCAACTAATAGATACTCAAATCTTAGAAGCGGTAACCAATCCCTAAATAAGTCACAATAGGATTAATTTCAATTTTACTTTCACCTTTGAGAATGCTATCACGCGGACTGTTCGGATTAAATAATTCAGTATTACCGATGACGTTTAACTCAGCTTTAGTGGAAAGATGGGCATAACTTACAGAAGCAGTCGCAAACCAGTCTTGATTAATATTGTAATCTAAACCTGCAATCACCACAGGTGCAAAAGCATCGTCAACCTTAATTTTTCCAAGCTCAGGTTTTAGTAACGCTAAGAGTGGATCGCTATTCAATTCAGTATTTACATTTGGATCTGCTTTAACATCACTAAAATGTGCATACATGACACCAGCACCGACATAAGGGCGGAGTTTATTGTTGATTGCCCCAAAATGATATTTTGCTAAAAAGGTCGGCGTATAGGCGTCTGTGGTCGCAATTTTATCAAACTTATCTAAATTAGCTGCGGTACGTTCTGTACCTAAAATAGGGATCGTAATACGCCCTTTTCCAGAAAGTTCCATTTCTGGCGGTGCACCTAGAACCAACTCTAGAGAAACATTGTCATTCACAAAATAATCGAGGATTAAACCTGCGGTGTCAGCATCTTGTACTTCAAAACCAGCTTGAGGGGATGACGCAGGTGTATTGGGAATTAACGGTGTTTTCTCTGTCGTACTGCCATATACACCCTGTTTTTCACTTTGAGGCATTACATGTAACCAGCCTGCTGAAACGCCCCATGTTTTCCCGTCAGAGGTGGCAGCTTGCGCAGTTGGAATCGCACAAATTAAGGCAATTGGTAAAGCAGTTTTTAAAGTTAACTTCATGATAATACATTCCTTTCTTAATTTTTTTTATCAATTCCCTAAAATCCTATAGGAAATCTGTTTTAGATATTATTTACTGTTTGGTATAAAATACACACCAAGATACAAAAAAATAACATATTGATTTTAAAACAGTGTTTTTGGTTTTACTTACTTCCATTTTAGATTTGGTAAAATATTAATCCCTGATAATCATTTTTTGAGGTATTCAGCCATAAAAAAAGCAGAGTTGCATTTTCATAATGTTATAAGATGAGCAGGCTGCGCTGAACGGTTGATTTTGGGGAAAATTGATCATTTATCAATAATTAAAGCAGCACGTTTCATTGTTTCAAATGAAGCTCGTTTTTAGGTTTTTAAAAATTGAATTTGGCCATGTTCCATTGCTCCCTATTCTCAACGAGAAATGGGTGAGGCAAGGTACATGGCAGATTTTGGGTGGGTATAAATAGAGTGCATTTGCATGAAAAAAATTAGATGTTTTTTAGTTTTCGCTACAGTTTTGGGGATGAGTGCTTGCGGGGGCGGTGAGGATGAGCAGTCAACAACAGCAACGGTAAAAGATGTTCAAAATGAAATGCCTGTAGCCGTAATTCAGTCAACGCAAGACAGTGCTATGGTCGGGGATAGTATACTTTTAGATGGTTCTGAAAGTACTGATGATGGCACGACCACATTGAGCTATCGCTGGTCGGTTGTTAAAAAGCCTGAAAATAGCTTTCCCAGTCTGGGTGCCAGTACAGATAAAACATTTCATTTTATTCCAGACCGTACAGGAGATTATGAACTGAGTTTAGTGGTGAATGATGGTCAACAAGACAGTCAAACCACTACGGTCAAACTACAAGTCTTCGCAAGAAATACAGAACAAGTTATCAATCCATCAGATGTGATACCAGACTCTGAAAATGATGATGAATTGGTCGATAATACAGAAGAAAAGGGTAAGGTTATTTTTCGTGATGGCTTTGAAACAGGGACGATTCGTGTCGATAAATACAGCAATGATCTGTCGACGTGGAATGCAATGGCTCTCCACTTTGAAAATCGTAGTTCAGCAACGATAGTTAAAGATCCAGCTGGTACAGGGCAGAATGTTGCCAAATTTGTCGTGCCTGATGATGGTCAATGTTATCGCGCGGAAATACAACGAAAGCAATTTAGTTGGGGGCATTATAACTATTCTTTTTCTCATTATATTCCCTCAACATGGCCAGCATTTCAGTATGGAACAATATTGGCGCAGTGGCATGGTTTTAACCTAAATGGAAAGGATTTGAATCCTCCAATAGCCTTGGTGCTTTCAGGTCTAAAACCTGAATGGCAGTTACATTTATATGAGTTGAAGCCAATGACCTCACCATTGGCGGTTCCAGAAACGCTTTTGAAGCGTTATGTCTTAGATGTGCCTGTGGCTTATAACCAGTGGAATGATTGGAATTTTGATATCCAATGGTCAGAACTTGATACAAACAATCAACTGATTCCCGGGAAAGTGGTGGTGAAACATAATGGGAAAGAAGTAGCCAACATCAGCGGGGTCAATAATTACCATCAAAAGTGGTCGCCTTATTTCCAAATGGGCATTTACCGTTCAAGTTGGCGTGAAGGGGCACTGAAGAACCGTGTAATCGTGGGGCAGCCTGTCGAGGCTTACCATAAAAACGTGGTGATTAAAGATCTTAATTAAGATTTCTTTTTTTATCTAAGTGGTCATTTCGTATCATTAAAAAACCGATGGCTCTTACTTGAAAGCCATCGGTCTAATCTAGTTTGAAGTTAGATCATTACCACATTATTTTAAAACTAAAGGTTATTGCTCAAATCGGCTTGAGTGTTCATCGGCTTATCTTGAGCATGCTTTCCCCAGTTAAACTTCTGTGCACAGATGCCCAATCCAACAATAAACAAGGCAAGTAAACTTGTGTAAGTCACTTCTTTAAAGTAGGTACCTTCCACAAGCATAGTAATGAGCGCGCCAATGATAAAGACGATGGCAAGATAAGTGAGCCAAGGGAATAACCACATTTTAAAGTCAATCACTTGTCCTTCGGCTTCTAATTTTTTACGCATACGTAATTGTGAGAAGGCAATGGTCAGGTAGACATACAACGCTGCTGTACCTGTTGCTAACATGAAGATGTCATAGACATTCATACTTTCAGTTGCAGTAAGGTACGTTGCCACCAGAGCAAATAATGACGAGACCAGAACGCCCATCCACGGACTACCATTACGGTTGATTGAACCGAAGCTTTTCGGTGCATCGCCACGTTTTGACAGTGAAAATAACATCCGTGAGCAGGTATAGAGAGCCGAGTTAAAACAGCTACATACTGAGGTTAGGACTACAAAGTTAACAATGTGTTTTGCTTCTGGAATGCCAAGTGCTGACAAAGTCACACTATAGGTTCCCCAAGTGGGATCTTTTAACAGTGGATTGTTATGTGGAATTAGGCAGACGGTAATAAACATTGAACCGACATAGAACAACATAATTCGCCAAACCACAGAGTTAGACGCTTTACGGATTTCACGGGCAGGATTTTCTGATTCTGCTGCCGCAACCGTAACAATTTCAGCACCGATATAGGCAAACATAACCCCAAGTAAGGCGGTGATCACTGCCGAGAAACCGTTCGGCATGAAGCCGTCCGCAGTTAAATGCGTGATTCCTGATGCAGTTGCTTGACCCCATGGCCATAAATGCATGATAGCCAAGCTACCAATCACTAAGAAAATCACAATCGCAATTACTTTGATGAGTGCAAACCAAAACTCAAATTCACCATAGTTTTTGACATTTTGCAAGTTAACCAAAACTAAGGACACAATTACGACCAGCATGTACCCCCAGATTGGGATAAAGGGAAACCAGCTGTTGAGAATTTTACCTGCGACATAGGCTTCCCAACCCATCAGCAAAGCCCAAGAACACCAATACAGCCAGCCAATGGTAAAACCAGCCCAACGACCAATGGCACGATCAGCATAGGTTGAAAACGACCCACTGTCTGGATTGAGAACAGCCATTTCACCCAGCATACGCATGATTAACAGAATGAGTAATCCACCAAATGCATAGGCCAAAACTGCAGCCGGGCCTGCCGAATAGATAACATTTCCCGAGCCGATGAACAGTGAACCACCAATGACACCTGCAATCGAGATCATGGTGAGATGACGCGACTTAAGTCCATTTTTTAAGCCTTGAGATGCATCCGACACAGCGCTTTGTTTAGGTGCTTCCATATAATTTTCCTTAATCTTAAGGAGGTAGCTTCAAAAGGGGGCAAAGCCTTTTTCGGACTACTTATCCTTTAAAACTGTAACCGAATGATCAGAGGCTTTATCATTATTAAGGCAAAAATGAATAAATCTGATATTCGTGTCAAAGCGTGAAAAATCACACTTTGGCTACAAAACGGTTACATGTTGTTTATGTATGCACCTAATCTCTCTTTTTTGTTCTCAGTAAACGAGAGCCATTTTTTAGCATTTGGAAGGAGCCAATTGCAGCTAAAATGTGAAAAGCTGGGGAGCCAATGTTTACTCTCATCTCAATAATTTATAGAATGAAGCAGCAAAACTCAGCTTTGTAACTGCGGCTTTAGTCGTAAGTCGAAGGGTTGTAAAAAAACTTAAGTATCTAATTTATAAAAATAATCAACTCAGCGTACGAACTCCTGCATTTCGCAGACATTTGAGTAACACACCAAAAGCCACCAATATTTCTTGTTCACGGACACAGGCAAAGCCCAATAGTAGTCCTTTCTGCCGTGTTGAATAATGCTTGGTATAGTATTGTGACAGTGCTCGAACTTTTACGCCTTGATCAAGTGCATTGCTGGCAATTAACACATCATCCATGTTGCTCGGCAGCTTTAAAATCAAATGTAAACCAGCAGCGGTATTGTATTCATGCAGGAAATCTGCCCCAAGATGACGTGTAATCAGATCGATTAAAAAGGCGTGACGCTTGCTATAGAGTAAACGCATACGACGAATATGTGCTTCATAATGGCCCTCACGGATGAACTCTGCCAAAACTTTTTGATCCAGTAAATGCCCGCCCCGATATAACTCCGATGCCACAATACGCAGTGGTGAAAACAACTTTTTAGGGACCACCAAATAACCAATGCGCAACGCAGGGTAGATGGTTTTACTGAAGGTTCCCATATAAATGACAGGTGCATCTGGCTCCAAACCTTGCAAAGAAGGGAAGGGCTGACCCGAGAAGCGGAACTCACTGTCATAGTCATCTTCTACAATCCAGCTTTTATGCTGGCGTGCGATGGCAATCAGCTGTTTACGACGTTCTAAACTTAAGTGAGAGCCTAAAGGGTATTGATGTGAAGGCGTCACAAAAATCAGTTTAGGCGGGGTTTTCGGGTCTAGGTCAGGAATAATACCTTCTTGATCGACAGGTAAGGAGCGTAGATTCACGCCATTAATGCGTAAAATATTACGTGCTCCCCAATAAGCAGGATCTTCAATCCAAACTTCATCGCCAGGGTCACTTAAGGTCCGTGAAACCAAATCGATCGCCTGGTGTGTTCCTTCAGTAATAATGATTTGGTCTGCATCGCATTGCACCGAACGCGCAATTTTGAGGTATTCCGCCAGTTCTTGGCGCAGCTCTAAACAACCGCCCGCATTGCTATAAATGAGACTGTTGATTTCGGGTTCACGGCTGAGGCGGGTCTGAATACGGCTAAAAATATGGTGCGGAAATTCTGTGACATCAGGTGCACCGGGCACAAACGCGCCCCATTGGTAAGGCGATGCAGCTGAATAGCCGATGAGATAGGAACCGCGCTGCGACAAATTATAATTCTGCTGGGTCTTTTTTTCTTGAGTTTGGCTATTGGTATTTTCAGCTTTGACCAAAAAGGATTCAGGCAGTTTTTCAGCGACCCAAGTGCCTTGGCCTGTACGTGCTTCAACATAGCCTTGCGCTTGTAATTGTTCATATGCACTGAGTACAGTATTGCGTGAGACTTTAATTTCTTTGGCTAAGTCACGTGATGCAGGTAGGCGAGTTTTGGGTGCGAGTACACTGTCAATAATGGCGTTGCGTAAGCAGCGAAACAACCGCAATTGTAGGGTTCCGTCAATATCTTGCTGTAATCGTTGCAGTAAATAATCTCCAAGCAAGCTACGCAATTGGCTCTCTCCTACAATATTAAAATGGCTTTTCGTGAGTGATTACCATAAATGCAAAATTATCTCGTCAGGCAGCCGTTGTAAAGCATTTCGCTTGTAGACGTTGGGAGCAAATGCCCGAGACTAAGGGGCTGGAAATATACACAAGTCGCATCCAAAGCAAAAGTTTTTTTAGATGATTTACATAATCGAATACAACGGCTTGAAAATACAATTAGAAAAGATTAAAGAAGGACATAAATGGTTTCTAGGTTGGCATAGTCATTTGCTGAATTTTGGGCTTCTTTAGCATTTTGGGTGATTCGGTTGAATACCGTAATGGCCCTCTTGAATAAGTATGCCTTTTTAAAATTCATATTATTTAAGTTATTTATTTTTAATAAATAAATATTTTATGTGGAAAATAATTATAAAGGGGGCGGGTGAATTGGCTCCATCTGTCTGATGAAAAGTGGCTCTCGTCTAGTGCCAATAAAAGCGCAAAATGCAATAAACCCCACGTCCTTTGTAAATCAGCAAAAAGCATGATCGGGACGCTGAAATTTTATAAATGTATGAATCAAGAATGAGGATACAAAATGGACAGTAAACACTCTGCACTGAACGCACGTAAACTAAAAGCGACTCCTCGTGGCGTTGGTGTCATGTGTCAATGGTATGCGGAGAAAGCAGAAAATTCCACCATTTGGGATGCTGAAGGGAATCAATATACAGACTTCGCGGGCGGTATTGCGGTACTGAACACAGGTCACCGTCATCCTAAAATTATTGCTGCTGTTACTGAACAATTGACTAAATTCACCCATACAGCGTACCAAGTTGTACCGTATGAAAGCTATGTTTCTTTAGCTGAACGTATTAATGCACGTGCGCCAATTGCTGGTGAAGCGAAAACAACATTCTTCTCTACTGGTGCTGAAGCTGTAGAAAATGCAGTGAAAATTGCACGTTCTTACACAGGTCGTCACGGTATTGTGACTTTTGGTAACGGTTTCCACGGTCGTTCATTTATGACCATGGCAATGACGGGTAAAACTGCACCGTACAAACGTGACTTTGGTGTGATGCCTTCAGGTGTTTTCCATGCACGCTACCCAGTAGAGTCAAAAGGCATTACTGTAGATACTGCGATTGAAAGCATTGAAGATATTTTTGCAGAAGATATTGCGGCACATGATGTAGCTGCTATTGTACTTGAACCTGTTCAAGGTGAAGGCGGTTTCAACGTTGTTCCTGCTGAATTCTTAAAGCGTTTACGTGCGCTATGTGATCAACACGGTATTTTGATTATTGCAGATGAAGTACAGACAGGCTTTGCACGTACTGGTAAGTTATTTGCCATGGATCACTACGAGACCAAAGCGGATTTAATCACGATGGCGAAAAGTCTTGGTGGTGGTTTCCCAATCTCTGGCGTGGTTGGCCGTGCTGAAGTGATGGATGCTCCAAACCCAGGTGGTCTAGGTGGGACTTATGCAGGTAACCCAGTGGCTGTAGCTTCTGCACATGCAGTACTAGACGTGATTGAAGAAGAAGGTCTTTGCGAACGTGCAAATGTATTGGGCGCAGAGTTGGTTGAAGTTCTGAATGAACTCAAACAGTCTTCGTCTACAGTCCAAGAAATTCGTGCGTTGGGTTCAATGGTCGCGATTGAGTTGGAAACGGCGGATCAAGCGAAAGCAATTCAAAACTATGCAATGCAAAATGGCTTGCTTATTTTGACCTGTGGTCGTTATGGTAATGTGATCCGTTTCTTATATCCTTTAACGATTCCTGCAGAACAATTCCGTGCTGGCTTAAACATTTTAAAACAAGGTTTTGCACTTTCTGCTGCAGCATAATTGAAGAGTAATGATGATGCTTCAAGCGCAATATAAAGATTTATTACAGCATCCAGATATTTGTTTTGATCAGCCTGAAAATGGCGGTTACATCGAAGTCAAAGATGCGTCAACACATGACACCTTGGCATGGGTGAAATCCCATGACCGAGCGTCAGTTGAGCAAGTGATTGCTCGTTCTCAAAAGGCACAAACTGCGTGGAAAGCGCAAACAGCTCTACAACGTGCTGATGTGCTTTGGGCTTGGTTTGATTTGATGCAGGAAAATAAAGAGTCATTGGCTCAGATTTTGACTGCTGAACAAGGTAAGCCTTTAGCAGAAGCACGTGGTGAAATTGGCTATGCGGCTTCATTTATTCGTTGGTTTGCAGAACAAGCGCGCCGTATCGATGGTGAAGTTTTAACACCAACACTGCCGAACCAACGTTTGTTGGTGATCAAACAGGCGATTGGTGTTACGGCCGCAATTACGCCGTGGAACTTCCCCGCAGCAATGATCACACGTAAGGCCGCACCTGCAATTGCAGCAGGATGCTCAATGATTGTGAAACCTGCTGAGCAAACGCCTTTAACGGCATATGCTTTAGAAGTGTTAGCGCTACGAGCGGGTTTACCACAAGATGTGTTATTACACATCAGTGGTGATTCAAGCGAAGTGGGTAAAACACTGTGTGAAAGCGACACAGTGAAAAAGTTGAGCTTCACAGGTTCAACTCAAGTTGGTCGTATCTTGATGCAACAATGTGCACCAACCATCAAAAAACTGTCTTTAGAATTAGGCGGTAATGCACCTGTTTTGGTGTTTGATGATGCCAATCTTGAGCAAGCCGTACAAGGTATTATGGCCAGCAAGTTCCGCAATAGCGGACAGACCTGTGTATGTGCCAACCGTATTTATGTACAAGACGGCATTTACGATGCTTTAGTTGAAAAACTGGCAGTTGCTGTCGCGAACTTAAAAGTGGGTGATGGCCGAGTTGAGACTTCAACACAAGGCCCGCTGATCGATGAAGCCGCGATTGAAAAAGTACAGTCGCATATTGCTGATGCCATTAGCAAAGGTGCGCAGGTTAAAACTGGTGGTCAACGCTCAAGCCTAGGTGGAACTTTCTTTGAACCGACACTTTTAACCGAAGTGACGCAAGAGATGAAAGTCGCGAAAGAAGAAACCTTTGGTCCATTAGCACCCTTGTTCCGTTTTAAAACGGAAGAAGAAGCAGTGCAAATGGCCAATGACACTGAGTTTGGTCTGGCAACTTACTTGTTTACCCAAAACACAGCACGTCAGTGGCGTGTTGGTGAAGCGCTTGAGTATGGTATGGTCGGCATCAACACAGGTGCGATTTCAAACGAAGTGGCTCCCTTTGGTGGTGTGAAGCAGTCTGGCTTAGGTCGTGAAGGCTCTAAATTTGGTATCGACGAATATCTCGAAATGAAATATTTGTGCGTGGACTTATCTGTTTAAATTAGTCCAGTAACCAGCAGTTAAAAAATCAGCCTTGCCCATTCAAGGCTGATTTTTTATGGGTGTATAAGGGGGGGAGAGTCGGTTTCTTTTAAAATATTGTAAGGTCTAACATTGGTCTGACCCTGAAACCTATAGTTATGAGGGATAATATTTGATCAATCTAATAAGATCACTTTTTAATTTATGAAAGATGTTTAATCTAATTAATTAATTTTAGAAATTTTCCCACAACTTGAGATCAATATATTTGTAAAACGTGGATATGTATCTCCCTTCAAACTTGCCACATTCCAAAATAATCCATATTTTTGTACAATTTCTGGTTTATAGAAACTTATGCTACCAAACAAATGCAAATATAAACACTATCCCTATATTTACCATCTATTCTATCTGGGTTTAAAGCCAATATTTCACTATAATCTAATTTGATCTGTTCCGCTGTTTTTTTTTGAGTACTCCTATTAGTTTGTCCTGTCATCTCTTCAATCATTTTATTATCACAACAAAATTTATAAATTGAATAGTATGACATTGTATAGCTTTTTTCTTTTTCCTTTACAATACTTGATAATGGATATATCAATACATTATCCCCCCCTTCACACTAATAATAATTGAATACCTTGTGCTAAGGCTTTTTAAATATTCAACATCAACTGTATTATCATTTTCCCACAACCCTCGCAGGCCATTTCTAGACTTACTATAATCATTACAATTCTTATTTTTTTCCAAACATGATCGTCTACTAATATATTCAGATACTGTTCCTACCGCAATTATCCCAAAATTTTCTTCAAATGATTTATTAATATTATATTTTTTCATTAAATTAATAATCTTTTCTTTATCACTTAAGTCATATTTAGAAATAAAAACTCTAGAATAATATTCTCCTTCCGTATCTTTAATCCATTTTTCTAAAGCTTGAACAACTATATCTGCTTTCAAATTTTCCAATTTTTCTTCTTCTGAAAGATATTTTCCTTCTGCTGTACAGTAACCACGTCTCTCATTATATGCCTCATATTGCCAAAGAAAAATTCTTACAACTAAACAACCCATTAATAACAAAGCCACCAAAAGAGCTGTTTTATATGATAATTTCATTATAAATCCTTTTTTCAATTCAGCAATTTTCGTGGTCTCACTTTATCGACTTTAAACTTTATAGGTAGAAAGCAAAATGCTGGTTTCAGTGTTATAAATACCTGAAATATTTCGAATTCGTTCTAAAATCCGATCAAAATTTTCTAAGCTGTCAGACTTCAACTCTACCAACAGATCCCACTTGCCATTGGTGCTATGCAAGGTATGCACGGCAGGGTCGATTCTGAGCTCTTTGACCACCGCACTGGTCTTGGTGCCTTCGACCATAATATTCATCCAAGCTCGGATACTATTTTTCTCAGTCCCTGGTTTAATCCGCACCGTATAGCCTGTAATCACACCACTGGTTTCCAAATGTTCAATGCGCTTTTGTACCGTATTTCGAGAGATACGGAGCTTGTTGGCAATCTCAGTAATCGAGATACGCGCATTGTCTTGCAGTAAGCCGAGGATTTGACTGTCCGTATCATTCATTTTGATTTTTCCTGTTGTCAATTTGATGAAATTTATTTCATTTTAATCAAAATTACAACTTTTTCGGCGCAGTTTGATTTTTCATACTATGCATATTGAGCAGTATTCACATGAACGTTACATCGAGCTGAGGCGATGCGTTCTGCGGGTAATGTCTCATATCTATTTAATGGATTTGATTCACCAAATTTTCAAAGGGAAACATCATGTCTTTGTCATATGAAATGGACAATAGTGGCGCTTGGCAGACCTATCTTGCACAGATTAACCGTGTTGCGCCATATCTGGAAGACGACTTAATTCCATTCATCGATACTTTAAAGCGTCCTAAGCGCGCTTTGATTGTTGATGTACCAATCGTGATGGACGATGGTTCGATCCAGCACTTCGAAGGTTATCGTGTACAGCACAATTTGTCGCGTGGACCGGGTAAAGGTGGTATTCGTTATCATCCAGACGTAGAACTCAATGAAGTCATGGCACTCTCAGCGTGGATGACGATTAAAACTGCGGTATTGAACTTACCGTATGGCGGCGCCAAAGGTGGTGTTCGTGTAGACCCTCGCAAATTGTCTCCACGTGAACTTGAACGCTTAACTCGCCGTTTTACTAGCGAAATTAGCCTAGTGATTGGCCCACAGGTCGATATTCCTGCTCCAGATGTAGGCACCAATCCAGACATCATGGGTTGGATGATGGATACCTATTCAAGTATCAAAGGTCATACCGTAACAGGTGTAGTAACCGGTAAGCCTGTGCACTTGGGTGGTTCTTTAGGCCGTGTGCGTGCAACAGGTCGTGGCGTATTTGTTACTGGTTTAGAAGTTGCTAAGAAAATCAATCTTGCGCTTGAAGGCAGCCGTGTAGCAATCCAAGGTTTCGGTAACGTGGGTAGCGAAGCGGGTTACTTATTCCATAAAGCCAATGCGAAAGTGGTGTGTGTACAAGACCATACAGGCACGATCTTTAATGCTGAAGGTATGGACGTTAAGCAGTTACAAGACTACGTTGCGATTCATAAAGGTGTAGCAGGTTTCCCAGATGCCACTTTAATTGAAGATGAAGCGTTCTGGTCGGTTGAAATGGATATTTTAATTCCAGCGGCTTTAGAAGGTCAGATTACGCCTGAGCGTGCGCAAAAATTGACTGCAAAATTAGTCTTGGAAGGTGCGAATGGTCCAACGTATCCAGACGCAGAAGACATTCTGTTAGAACGTAAAATCACGATTGTACCTGACGTACTGTGTAACGCAGGCGGTGTAACTGTGAGTTACTTCGAATGGGTTCAAGACATGGCGAGCTACTTCTGGACAGAAGAAGAAATTAACCAACGTTTAGACAAACTCATGATGTCAGCAGTTGAAGACGTTTGGTTCACTGCAAGCGAAAAGCAGTGCAGCCTACGTACAGCAGCATACATCTTGGCGTGTAAACGTATCTTAAAAGCACGTAAAGAACGAGGAATTTTCCCAGGTTAAGGGGAAGTTCCGTGCCCTTCGGGGCACACCATATTATTAGAAAGAACAACATCAGATTTATTAAGGACGAACAAACCATGAACCAGAATAGTCAACCAAATCGCCAAGATTTTAATCAGTACATGGTGCCAGTTTTTGCACCCGCTCAGTTTATTCCTGTGCGTGGCGAAGGTTCTCGTTTATGGGATCAGCAAGGTAAGGAATATATCGATTTTGCAGGCGGTATTGCGGTCAATGCGCTTGGACATGCTCACCCTGTGGCGGTGAAAGCTTTGGTCGAACAAGGTCAAAAGCTTTGGCACATTGGCAATGGTTATACCAATGAACCCGTACTTGCGCTTGCAAAACAATTAGTTGATAACACCTTTGCAGATAAAGTGTTCTTCTGTAACTCTGGTGCAGAAGCCAATGAAGCGGCTTTGAAACTTGCACGCAAAGTGGGCCTACTTTCAGGCTCTGCACGCAAAAATAAAATTATTGCATTTAAAAATGCTTTCCACGGTCGTACTTTATTTACGGTTACGGCAGGTGGTCAACCGAAATATTCACAAGATTTTGCACCGCTTCCAGAAGGTATTCACCACTTACCATTTAATGATTTAGACGCAGTACGTGAAGCGATTGATGCAGACACGTGTGCGGTGATTGTTGAGCCGATTCAAGGTGAAGGTGGTGTCATTACGGCAAGCCCTGAATTTTTAAAAGGCTTACGTGAACTGTGTGACCAACATGGTGCGGTACTTATTTTTGATGAAGTACAAACAGGTGTCGGTCGTACAGGTGCTTTATATGCGTATATGAATACGGATGTGATCCCAGACATTTTAACCACAGCCAAAGCACTCGGCGGCGGTTTTCCAATTGGTGCCATGATCACAACAGATAAGTTTGCCAACATGTTTGTGGTGGGTGACCATGGTACGACTTATGGTGGTAACCCATTGGCGTCTGCTGTAGCCAATGCCGTATTTGGTTTGATCAATACCCCAGAAGTGTTAAATGGTGTACGTACACGTGCGCAAATTTTTGCCGACGGTTTAAACCAGTTAAATGCACGTTATGGCCTATTTGAAGAAGTCCGTGGTCAAGGTTTATTAATTGGCTGTGTACTAAAAGCTGAATATGCAGGCAAAGCCAAAGACATCGTGACTTTAGCGGGCGAAGAAGGCTTATTGGCGCTGGTTGCAGGTCCAAATGTCGTTCGTTTCACGCCATCATTAATTATTCCAGAAGCAGATATCGAAGCAGGTTTACAACGCTTTGAACGTGCGCTCGCGCGCTTTGTTGGCGCGTGATAGGCCGCTGGTTATGATGATTGTTAGACATGCAGAGCATCGAGATTTAGATGATATCTACATTCTGGCGGGGAAGTCGGGCGTTGGCCTGACTTCTTTACCCCAAAATAAAGAGATCTTATCTGCTCGAATTGCACGCACACAAAAGACCTTAGCTGGGCAAGCTGCACCGAGTGAACAAGGGTATTTATTTGTTTTAGAAGATACTCAGTTACAACGTGTGGTGGGTGTGAGTGCCATTGAAGTTTCAGTGGGTTTAACTGAACCTTTTTATAACTACCATGTGGGCAAACAAGTCCATGCCTCACAAACTCTGAATGTTTATAAAACTTTAAATACGCTGTTTTTAAGCAATGACCATACTGGTTGTAGTGAACTCTGCACGCTGTTTTTAGATCCAGAGTACCGCAAAGACCAAAATGGAAAACTACTGTCGAAGATTCGTTTTCTGTTTATCGCAGCTTTCAAACAGGCTTTTCAAAATAAGCTGATTGCAGAAATGCGTGGTTATTCGGATGAAAATGGTCGTTCGCCATTTTGGGATGCCTTAGGCCATCACTTTTTCAATATGGATTTCTCGACTGCGGATTACCTCAGTGGTATTGGACAAAAAGTCTTTATTGCGGAGTTGATGCCACGTTTTCCTGTGTATATCGACTTACTGCCGATGGCTGCGCAACAAGTGATTGCACAGGTGCATCCTCAGACTGTTCCTGCCTCTCGTGTGTTGGAGTCAGAAGGGCTGTGTTACCAAGGCTATGTCGATATTTTTGATGCAGGCCCGACGCTTGAAGCGGAAGTCAGTAGCCTGCGTGCAGTCAAAGAAAGTCATACTTGTGCCGTCAAAATTGTCGATAGCGTACCAGAAGGTGCAGGGCGTTATTTGGTGGCGAATGATCGCTATCAAGACTATCGCGCGATTTTAATTCAGCATGCGGCTGAGACAGACAGTTTAAGTTTAACGGTAGAACAAGCGCATGCCCTTGGTGTGCAAGCAGGGCAAAGCATTCGTATGTTGCCTTTAGATAAGATGGAGCAAAAATAATGTCACAAGGGAATTTATATATAAACGGGACATGGTCTCCAGCACAAGGTACAGCATGGGACAAACTCGATCCAGTTACGCAAGACACAATTTGGCATGGTGCAGAAGCAACAGCTGAGCAAGTTGCACAGGCTTGTCAGTCTGCACGCGCAGCATTTGCCGCTTGGGCACGCCGTCCTTTAGCTGAGCGCCTTGAAATTATTCAACGATTTGCCAGCTTGTTAGAACAAAACAAACAACAGCTTGCAACGATTATTAGTCGTGAAACCAGTAAGCCGATTTGGGAAACATTGACTGAAGTTCAGTCAATGATTGGTAAAGTAGCGATTTCAGTACGTGCTTATCACGAACGTACAGGTGAAAGTCTGACGGAAATGCCAGATGGCGCTGCGTCTTTACGTCACCGTCCGCATGGTGTTTTGGCTGTATTTGGCCCATATAACTTCCCAGGTCACTTGCCAAATGGTCATATCGTCCCTGCGCTGATTGCGGGCAATACCATTGTTTTTAAACCAAGTGAACTTACGCCGTGGACAGCAGAAGAAACCGTGAAGTTGTGGCAAGAAGCAGGCTTACCAGCAGGCGTATTGAACTTGGTACAAGGTGGTCGCAGTACAGGTGAAGCACTGGCCCAATCGCATGAAATTGATGGCTTGTTGTTCACAGGCAGTGCCAATACGGGTTACCACTTACACAAGCAGCTTGCGGGCGCACCAGAAAAAATTCTCGCGCTAGAAATGGGTGGCAACAACGCATTAATTATCGACGAGATTACCGACATTGATGCGGTGGTGAACTTAACCGTCCAATCTGCCTTTATTTCAGCGGGGCAGCGCTGTACTTGTGCACGTCGTTTAATCATTAAAAATGGTGCACTAGGCGATGCCTTCATTCAACGTTTAGTTGAAGTCAGCCGTAATTTGGTTGTGGGTCAGTGGGATGCTCAGCCACAACCGTTTATGGGTGGTGTCATTTCATTGCATGCTGCACAGCAAATTCTACAAGCACAACAACGCCTAATCGATTTAGGGGCTCAAGTTCTGCTCCCTGTTACTCAAGCGGATGCCAACAGCAGCTTGTTAAGTCCGGGTCTTTTAGACGTGACCCATGTTAGCGATGTGCCAGATGAAGAATATTTTGGGCCACTCAGCTGTATCTATCGTTATGACCATTTCGATGAGGCTTTGGCACTGGCGAATGCCACTCGATTCGGTTTGTCGGTGGGTCTAGTTTCACCTGACCGTGATCTGTTTGATCGTTTATTGATTGAAGCGCGTGCAGGCATTGTGAACTGGAATAAACCATTAACAGGCGCTTCAAGTGCCGCGCCATTTGGTGGTGTTGGTGCATCAGGGAATCATCGTGCCAGTGCTTTCTATGCCGCAGATTACTGTGCATGGCCAATGGCATCTTTAGAAAGTCAGCAGGTAAGCCTACCTGAAAAATTATCGCCAGGCATTGTGCTGTAAGTCGACAAAAAGGGAGTTTATAAATGTCAGGCTATGAAATTAATTTTGATGGTTTAGTTGGTCCAACGCATCACTATGCGGGATTGTCATTCGGAAACGAGGCATCCACCAAAAACCAAAATAATCTTTCCAACCCGAAGTTGGCTGCCAAGCAAGGTCTGTTAAAGATGAAAGCTTTGGCCGACATGGGCTTAAAGCAAGGTGTATTTGCACCGCAAGAACGTCCACATGTGCCAACTTTGCGTAAATTGGGTTTTCGCGGTGATGATCACAGTGTAATTGAACAAGCGATGCGAACTTCGCCTGCGTTATTGTCAGCGTTGAGTTCAGCATCCTGTATGTGGACCGCAAATGCGGCAACGGTTTCACCGTCGGCGGACAGTGCAGATGGTCGTGTACATTTTACTGCGGCAAATTTGAACAACAAATTCCACCGTTCAATTGAGCATGACACCACGTCTCGCGTGATGGCAGCCATGTTTAAGGATGAGCGTCACTTCGCACATCACGAAGCGCTGCCACCTGTGGCTTTGTTTGGTGATGAAGGTGCGGCGAACCATAACCGTTTAGGCGGTGCGTATGACCAAGCCAGCGTGCAAGTGTTTGTCTATGGTCAGCAGTTCCTCGGTGGTGGTATTGGTCCGAAACACTATCCTGCACGCCAGTCGCGTGAGGCGAGTGAAGCAGTGGCACGTTTACATCAGCTCAAAGCGGAACAAACAGTGTTTGTGCAGCAACATCCCGATGTGATTGACCAAGGCGTCTTCCACAACGACGTGATTGCAGTGAGTAACCAAAACGTACTATTCCACCATCAGCATGCATTTTTGAATCAATCTGAAGCGTTGGCAGAAATTAGCGAAAAAATGGCGCGTTTGGGTCAAGAATTTGTGTCCATTGAAGTGCCTGATCAGCGTGTATCTGTGAAAGATGCGGTCAATACGTATTTGTTCAATAGCCAATTGCTCACGCGTGCCGATGGCGGGATGAGCATTGTGGTGCCTGAAGAATCGCGTCAAAACCCAGCAGTGTGGGGTTATTTAAACGACATGATCCAAATGGGCACGCCGATTGATGACATCAAGGTGTTTGACCTGCGTGAAAGTATGCGCAATGGCGGTGGCCCTGCGTGTTTACGTTTACGTGTGGCGGTGAATGAAGCAGAACTGAACGCGATCAATCCACACCTGTTCATGAATGATGCCTTGTTTACCCGTTTAAATACGTGGGTGGATCAGTACTACCGTGACCAGTTGGCACAGCAAGATTTGGCTGACCCGCAATTACTGATTGAAAGCCGTACTGCGTTAGATGAATTGACGCAAATTTTGAACTTAGGTTCGGTGTATCACTTCCAACGTTAAGCAATCGTGCAGGGAAAGCAGATGATAGATTTTCTAGGTGATGTTTTAGCACAACGTGTCCCGACTGTAGCGCATGGCGTACAGCATAATTTTTGTTGGGAATGGTTGGCTGAAGGTGTTTTATCTTTTACGCCAAAACAGGCTTATGAAAAAGCAGTCGTGCTTTCCGCGGGTGTGCATGGCAATGAAACTGCGCCAATCGAGTTGTTGACGCAGCTGAGTCAAGATTTGTTTGCAGGGGCATTAGAGCTCAAGGTTAAGTTATTACTGATTTTAGGTAACCCTATCGCGATTCGCACAGGGCAACGTTATGTTGAAAATGATATGAACCGCATGTTCTGTGGGGCCTATCAACAATTTACCGACACAGTTGAAGCGCAGCGGGTAGCGGTCTTAGAACAGATCGTCACCGCTTTTTTTAATGATAGTCCAGCTCAAGTACGGCGCTATCATTACGATTTGCATACTGCGATTCGCCCATCTTTGTTGCCGACTTTTGCCTTATTTCCTTATCAAACCCATGACTATGATGCGGTGATGCTGGACACCCTAAAAGCTGCTGAATTGGATGCCTTGGTGTATCACAATGCAGTAGGTCGTACCTTTACGCACTTTAGCAGCGCTCAGTTTCAAGCAGCCAGTTCGACGCTTGAACTTGGTCATGCCAAACCCTTTGGCCAAAATGATTTGGCGGCTTTCGCCGCGATTAATCATGTGCTTCGCGCCGTGGTGAGTGAACAGTCCTTACCTATCCGTCAAAAACAAGCAATTCAAACTTTTCGAGTCGTTGATTCGATCATCAAAACTGAAGATGACTTCCAGCTTAATTTGGCAGATTCTGCGCCTAATTTTTCCGTGTTCGAAACCGATGCCGTGATTGCTCTGCAACAGGGCAAACCGTATGTGACTGCACCTGAGCAGGTTCGAATTTTATTTCCGAATAATCAAGTGAAAAAGGGATTAAGAGCAGGGCTGATATTAACTGAGGTTCATCCTTGATGATTTCAGTCAATTTATTAAATGTGATGATGGTGGTTTATCGAACTTAAGTCGTTAAATTAATTTTCAATGGAATTGAATATATGGATATTGAGAAAAATATTAATTCAATATTTTCATCTGTCGATCATAAGGGTACTTATAATCGATGGATGATTTTGCGTTATGTTTTTATTAAGCTATTGTTTTTTAATATTAAATAATTAAATTGGGCATGGGTTTTGCAGCCTGTGTGAGTATTATTTTGCCGCCATAAAGAGATAAATAGTGTGGTGCTGAATAATAAAAATTAATGTTATTGAAAAATAATATGTAGCTTAATTTTGGACTGAGATGAAATAAGGAATTATCTAAATCTGAGTCCCATATTTACACCCATTGGGTTGTAAATTGGAGTAAAAACATGATGAATGGAAAACAGACCCATCAACAAAAAGAGCCCTTAGAAGGTGATTTACTGGGTGGGCATCATTACGAGTCAGTTGAGGAAGAACAACTGCAACGCTCACTGACCAATCGTCATATTCAGATGATTGCGATTGGTGGTGCGATTGGTACAGGTCTTTTTATGGGGTCGGGCAAGACACTCGCTGTGTCGGGTACTTCGATCATCTTAACTTACCTCATTATTGGCTTCTTCTTCTTCTTCGTCATGCGTGCGATGGGGGAACTACTGCTTTCTAATACCAATTACAAATCTTTTGCAGACTTTGCAACGGCTTATTTGGGGCCGTGGGCAGGGTTCTTTTTGGGTTGGTCGTACTGGCTCAGTTGGATTGTCACCGCAATTGCGGATGTGATTGTGATTGGAGGTTATGCACAGTTTTGGTATCCCGATCTCCCCGCATGGATACCCGCCTTCACCTCCATTGCCATTTTGACTTTATTGAACTTTGTTGCGGTAAAACTGTTTGGTGAAGTGGAGTTCTGGTTTGCTTTAATTAAAATTATCGCGATCATTATGTTCCTGTTGGTCGGTGTTTATCTGATTACGATTGGTTTCGTCTCTCCAGATGGTGTGAAAGCGTCTTTGGCCCATGTGGTTGAGAAAGAGTCGCTATTCCCTTATGGTCTAACGGGCTTCTTGGCTGGTTTCCAAATTGCGGTATTTGCCTTTGTTGGTATTGAATTGGTGGGTACCACAGCGGCAGAAACCAAAGATCCGCATCATGCTTTACCACGCGCGATTAACTCAATTCCATTACGTATTTTATTGTTCTATATCGGTGCTTTGGTTTGTATTATCGCAGTCACTTCTTGGTCGCAGATTTCTCCAGACAAAAGTCCATTTGTTGAAATGTTTACGTTGATTGGCTTGCCCGCAGCAGCCAGTATTGTCAATTTTGTCGTGGCAACCTCTGCCATGTCTTCCGCGAACAGTGGTGTGTTTGCCACCAGTCGTATGTTGTTCGGTTTAGCGGTAGAAAAAGATGCACCGAAAAGTTTTGCTCGACTGTCGAAAAGCAAAGTGCCAGTACTGAGCTTAATGTTCTCGATGTTCTGTGTGGTGGTAGGCACTTCAATTCTGTTTATTGTGCCTGATGTCATGACGGCATTTATCATCATTTCAGCCTTCACTTCGATTTTGTGTATTTTCACCTTTGCCATGATTATTTTGTCGTACTTGGCTTATCGCAAAAAAGCGCCTGAACTGCATGAACAGTCGGCGTATAAAATGCCAGGTGGACGTTTTATGGCATGGTTTACCTTGTTGTTCTTAATCTTTGTGGTTGCGATTTTGGCGCTCGATCATGACACCATGATTTCATTGGCCTTCTCTCCAATTTGGTTTATTGGACTGGGTATTGCTTATTACTATAAAACGAAAAAATATGCTGAGCGTAACTGGATTTTGACCCATGGTCGCCGCATTGAACAGGATGAAATGCCAGAAAATAATTAAGGAATAGAGGGGGATATTCCCCCTTTATTTTTATCGCAAAACAGAGGGATTTATTTTGAAAAAAGCGACACTTTGGGCATGCATGCTGGGTGCTGGATTACTACATATACAGAGCAGTTTTGCCGCACCTTTATTGACGCCACATCTTTCAGCGACACAAGTGGTAGCGCCACAGGCCAATGCATGGGTCGAAATTAATGTGCAGACCTTCGAGCAGAATATTCAGACCTTACAACAGCAGCTACAGGACAAAAGCCAGATTTGTGCGGTCATGAAAGCCGATGCTTATGGTCACGGGATTGAACTGTTGATGCCGAGCATTATTAAGCTCAATGTGCCCTGTGTTGGTATCACCAGTAATGCCGAAGCCGCGATGGTACGCAAGACTGGTTATCAGGGGCGCTTATTAAGGCTACGTGCAGCGACTGACCAAGAAATCCAAAATGCTGCTTCCTTAAAGATGGAAGAGTTGTTGGGGAACTATGAACAAGCACAGCGCCTCTCAGTATGGGCTAAACAACAGGGTTTAACCCTTGCGTATCATTTGGGTTTAAATGCAGGGGGGATGGATCGAAACGGTTTAGAGCTGAACAGTGCACTAGGTAAACAGCAAGCGCTACGCATGACCAAACTGCCAAATTTAAAGCTGGTGGGCATCATGACGCATTATGCTGTGGAAGATGAAAAATATGTGCGTGAACGTTTGGCGGTCTTTAACCAGCAAACGGATTGGATAATTAAAAAAGCCAAATTAAAGCGAGAAGCACTGACTTTACATACCGCAAATTCTTTTGCGACCTTGACGGTTCCAGAGTCACACCTAGATATGGTACGTGCAGGCGGTGTGATTTATGGTGACAGCCTTCCAGATCGAGCTGAATATAAAAAGCTGATGACCTTTAAAACTCAAGTGGCAACAGTCAATGCCTATTTGAAAGGCACAACAGTTGGCTATGACCAAACGTATACTTTGAAGCGAGATTCACTATTGGCGAACTTGCCGCTTGGTTATTCAGATGGTTATCGACGTGCATTTAGTAACAAAGCCTATGTACTGATTCGAGGGCATAAGGTGCCTGTAGTCGGGCGCACCTCCATGAATACGACTATGGTGGATGTCACTGATTTTCCAGATATTCGTGCCAATGATGAAGTGGTCCTGTTTGGCCAACAAGGGGGCGCAATAGTGAAGCAAAGTGATTTGGAAGAATACAATGGCGCTTTGCTGGCAGATGTCTACACCATGTGGGGTAATTCTAATCCAAAAGTTGTGGTTCGTTAGAGTAAAAAGGGGGGGGGATTCTGTTGTGTTGACCTCCTTACTGACAAAACCATCGTTTGGTTTAGGCATTATTCCAGTGTCTAATAATGATTAAAATATTGTTTTTAAGAATGAACTGACGGTTTTATTCAAGGCAGTGCATAGGTGGATATGCACTGCCTTTTCATTTCTAGCATCGATGATTTGAAGTTTAAGGGTGGAGTTGAACTGTATTGAGATTCTTGGATTTGATGATAGCGCCCCATTATTTTTTGCTTTAAACGCTCGATATTGGGTTTAAAGTTTGAGGTTTTTTTGTATACAAATCGATCGAGAAGCCACTCGGCTTGAGTTAAGCATTGAAATCAAAAACTATTTTTTGAACAGTCTGATTCGCTGGAAAAATAAAATAAAAGCAAATACTATTTGTAAATAATAATCTAATTGATTATGATTCGCATCCACTAAGTGTCCCTATATCAATTATCTTTCCTAGCCTCCGTCCTTGAGTACATGGAAAAGTAATTTGAATTGTATGTAATGATTATCAATATCATTTAAGAGGTGGGTTTAACCGCATGAGTATGAAGCAATATCAGTCGCAATTTTCGGGCGACGAAGTTAAAAGTTTGAACCTCCGACCTTGCTATTTATCATTATGTTTGGCTGTGCTCATGACCACAGGTTTGAGTTCTAAGAGCTTTGCACAAGACAATGTTTTAGTTTCAGCCTCACTTCCAAAGATTACGGTTTATGCTGAACATGAAGATCAAGCCCCAGTTTCTAAGACAACGATTAATCGGGAAAATTTAGATAAAACTGGGGTGACCGATATGGCAAGTATCGTGAAGTACTTGCCTTTGGTACAAGCGCCATTTTCAGTTGCGGGCAGTGGTACATTTTTCGATGGAACTGGAACCAGTGGTTATAACATTCGTGGGATTGATGCCAACCGTATTGGCTTAGATATTGATGGGGTTGATATTGCCGAAGCGACTGTCAGCTCTTATGTTCCGCCTAATAGTATGAGTCAACGTGGTGCAGGTCGTGATTATATCGAGCCTGAAATGTTTAGCTCGGTAGATATTGTTTCCGGAACAACAGATGCATCTACTGACGGAATCGGTGGACGCGTTTCATTTAAAAACAAATCTCCAGAAGATTATTTGGTGGATGGAAAAACCATTGCGGGTACTGCAAAAGCAGGCTATAGCTCTGCGGATGAAGCATGGTTAAGTTCGGTAACAGGGGCGGTAGGAAACGATGAGGTGAAAGCCTTAGTTGCTTATGCTCATCGTGATGGACATGAAACAAAACCTAACTCGAAAACCAAAGCATTCCCAACGGATTGGAGCTCTGATGCAGTATTGGGCCGAGTTGTATGGGCGCTCTCCGATCAGCATCAGTTTAATTTGACAGGAGATTTCTATCGTAAAAGTGCCGATACCACAGACATTAGTGCCAGTTTATTTAGTAATTATAAAAGCGATGCCACCCAGCAGCAGGACATAGATCGTACCCAATTTAGTCTTGAACATATTTATAAACCTGAGACATTGGTGCTATTTGATCAGCTGAAAAGCAAAATTTGGTATCAGGAATCAAATAACGAAACCGCGACTTCATTCATGAATAATGCGAATACGAAACGTGATTTCTCAACCACTTATAAAGAAAAAAATACAGGGATTAAGTTTGATGCATCGAAGAACTTAGAGCAGCAGACTTTAAAATATGGCCTTGCGGTCGACCAAAAAGATTATTCCAGTACCAAAGTCGATTTACGCAATGGTGCAACACTGCCAACCCTCTATCAAGATGGTTACTTACTGGATTCTGAGTTAAAGCGTTATGCAGCCTATTTCTCAGATGAAATTCGTTTGGGGCTCTTTGGTCATGACTTAACCCTAACACCATCGCTTCGTTTTGAACGTCAGGAGTATCGACCAGATTCTTCGAGCTATAGTGATGTCCAAGCACGTGACTTTAGTTATGTTTCGCCGAGTTTTGCGGCCAGCTATCAATTTACTCCTGAAAACTACAGTTATTTTAAATACACCCGCGGTACACGTATTCCATCACCTACTGAGATAGGCGGCATCTATCAAACCACCGCAGGCAATCCAAGTTATATCGTGATTGGTAACTCGAATCTTGATGAAGAAACCAGTGATGCATTTGAAATTGGACTGAGAAATACTTCAATTGATGGTATCAAGTTTGATGTCACAGGTTTTTATACCAAATACAGTGACTTCATCGATTACCACAACTATGACACCACACCACAATATCCTTATGGTTACTACCGTGCAGAAAACCTAGCCAATGCCGAAATTTGGGGCGGTGAGCTGTCTACACGTATTGATTTGGGTCAATTTATTCCACACTCGGATGGATTTAGCCTCGCTTTAGTGGCAGGTAAAACCAAAGGCACCGCAAAAAATAAAGATGGCCTGAAAAGTGGGGTGAATTCAGTACAACCTGAAAAGGGCAGCCTCACCTTTGCTTATGACCACCCAGATAAAGTCTTTGGTTTAGGTCTAACTGCAACTGCGGTCGGGGACAAAATCGCATCTAAAGATGTGAGTACCTACCAAGATGACGTGGAGTATCAACCTGTTGCAGGTTATGCCGTGTTTGATCTCTCAGCTTACTGGAATATGAATAAGTTCACTAAGTTGAACGTGGCGGTGAATAACATCTTTGATAAGACGTATTGGGACTATGCCGCAGTGGGCACCATTACAGGAACGAACCAAGCCAGTCTGATCGATCGTGCTGCAGAACCGGGTCGTAATATTGTCGCAAGTATCGAATTTAAATACTAATTTCAAAGCTAGATAGAACTGAGATTCCGTCTAGCAAATTTAACCTTCAGGAAATGAAATCACCATGAAAATTATGACTATATTGGCAACGGGCATCGTTATGCTCAGTGCTTCAGCGAGTATTTTAGCTGCAGACAAAACAGCACAAACAGATACATACCAACAAGCTTATGCCATTCATGCGCTTTATCACCCAGAAAATAAACAACCGAGTGCTGCACTGGTAACACAGCAATATACGCAGGATTATGCCGTACTTTTTGCGAACACAAAAAAAGTGACAGCCGAACAGTTTGCACAATTTGAACAGGCACGCTTAGACCCTGTACTTAAGCAAAGACGCGAAATGTCTTTAAAACAGGCGCATGTCCGTTACGGTATTTTAGATAAAAGCAAGGATCAAAAGTTGACGTTGAAAGAATTCCAAGCCTCTGGTGAAAAGACTTTTGATGGTTTTGATCAGAACCAAGATGGTTTGATTAATGCTGAAGATGCAAAGTTGGCTGGGGCAAATACAGGAACACATGATGGTTTCCGTGCCAAATTACCCATCTCAATGCCGATGCCAAGTAATGTGAATGAGTTTATCGCGCAATATGGTCAGGGTAAAAATTATGTGACTTTGGGTGACTATCTAACAGCGCGCGATAAACAATATTTCGAGACCGATACCAATCAAGATTTGATTGTGACTGAACAAGAATATGTCGACGAGTTTATGCAACGTTTTGACCGTAATTTGGCGACTGGCACGAGTCAAATGCAGGAGCTTGCAGGACAGCAATTCAAAGCCATTGCAAAGGGTAAAACTACCATTCAAGCAAACGATATTAAACAGTATGCGAAAAAAGTAGGGCAAGCCTCAGCGCAATAAACCAGCCATACCTTTAAGTCATCTATGAGTGGCTTAAAGGTAAAACTGATGAGATAGACGATGGACAATGATACATCAATGGAATATTCAACGATGAAAAAAATAGGTTTGGCTTGCTTACTGAGTATCTTGGTCGCAAATGGTTGGGCACATGCACCCTTTGTGGCGCCAAGCAGTTATGTGGTGGACGGTGGGAACACTGCGATCTTGGCAGGATTTGCAGAGCAAGCTTTTGACTCGGAAGTGGCCATTAAAGGCTTTAACTTTAAAGTACTCACGCCGAAGGGTGAAACTCAAGAATTAACATTGAGTCATAGTAAAGCTTTAAGTTTGGCTGATGTGAAAACGGATCAAGCAGGAACTTATACAGTTACTGGGCTCCGAACAGGTGAGCTTAAATATGCAAAAGTGGGGCAGCGTTGGTTACGTGTCTTAGATGCAAAAGCTGAAGATTTAGCGCCACTGGCTGAACGTCACTTTGTCACCCCAAGTGAAGTACAAGCGAAAACCCAGCAGTTTACTGTGCAACGTGTTGATCAGTTGCTGAGTTATTTCTCTAAGCAACAATATGGTGCGGTGAAGCAAGAGCACGCCCAACAAGGTTTAAGATTAGAGTTTTCAGGACATCCAAATCAAATTTCATTAAAAACACCATTCAGAGTGAAATTGAACTTGGGTAATAAACCTGCGTCAGGTTTTCAGGTCGCACTAGAAAAACAAGCCACCACATTGGGTGAGGCTGAAAAAGAGATCCAGTTGGAGACCAATGGTTCGGGTGAAGTCACTTTGCCATTTTCAGCGGTCGGGCAGTACCTTGTCACCATCACCTCACCAGAATAGTCTGAAAAGATTCGACCCAATGCTCAGATCTATAGAACGATTTTGAGCTTATACGTCAACCCTTAAGTTAAGGTAAGACAAAGAGGAAGAAATTCACACAAAGCTGTTCTAGCTCCTCTCGGCTGAATCATAGACTTATATATGATAATCGTTACGTGATTTTCTTTTAAACATTAAAGAATATTACGTAGTTCGCGTGCGGTTTCTTGTAGTAATGGCAGTATGTGTTGAATCAAATACTCTTTGGTTGTGCGCATGGTAGGGGAAACAATATTTAAGGCTGCAACCACCTTTAACTGTTGCCCATAAATCGGAACGGCAAGGGCATGTACGCCCAATTCATGTTCCTCACATGAATAGCACCAACCTTGCTCTCGAATTTCATGCAATAAGGCCAGAAACGTTTCATTGTTGGTATGGGTATATTTGGTTAGGCGATGTAACGGATATTGATTCAGCCATTCACACTGTTCCTGATCATCTAGATAGGCCAGTAAAATTTTGCCTGCCGATGTCGCATGTGCAGGTAAACGATTTCCCAAATGCAGGCCATAAGGATTGACACGATCCGTTTGCTGGTGCGCGGCACTGCGTGCAATGGTAATGGCTTCATAGCCATCTAGAACCATAACGGAAAAAATGAGTGAGGTTTGATTGGTGAGCAGGTTCAGCAAAGGTTGTGAAATTTTAGGAAGATGTGCTCCACCTAAGTAAGAGCCTGAAAACTTAAGAATTTTAGGGGTTAAATAAAAATAATGACCATCAGATTCTAGATAGCCTAAATATTCAAGGGTGAGTAAATGGCGTCGCGCTGCAGCACGGGTCATGCCTGTGCGTTCTGCTGCCATAGTGATATTTAAACGATGTCGGTCAGTACCAAAGCTGTCGAGAATGGCCATGCCTTTACTAATACCAGCGACAAAATCTTCATGTCGAATGGTTTTTTTATTGTCTTTGTGTTGAAGACACTTTTCTCTTGTCTCGGTTGTTTCTTCCATCGTGTTCCCTTTATCCATTTTTATTTCTTCATTATTTTTACTATAACGTGAAATCTGACTGAAAAAATCAGGTTTTGTTCGATAGTAGGTAAAAATGTTCGATCATCGAACAAAAGCAAGTCTGACCATCTAGTCTTATGTAGGGAAATGTTAAAAAATGAACACATAAGGAAATCAAACTAAAAGACTAGGGAATGTTGTTTTAGCTGAATTATTCTCCAGTATAAGTGAGATTTCCGCGCCTTTTCAAATTTGCATGATGCACAATGGAGTTATCTAATGATAGATAAAAGTGCAGCGACCTTAACGGAAGCGCTCTCCCAAATCACCGACGGCTCAACCATCATGATTGGTGGTTTTGGTACAGCAGGCCAACCTGCAGAACTGATCGATGGCTTAATTCAACTCGGCATTAAAGACCTCACGATTGTCAGCAACAACGCAGGCAATGGCGACTATGGTCTGGCGAAACTGCTTAAAGCGGGTGCGGTGAAAAAAGTCATCTGTTCTTTCCCGCGTCAGTCAGATTCTTGGGTTTTTGATGAACTCTATCGTGCAGGCAAAATCGAACTGGAACTGGTGCCTCAAGGCAATCTAGCCTGCCGTATTCAAGCTGCGGGTATGGGACTCGGTGCAGTCTTTACCCCTACAGGCTTCGGTACCTTATTGGCTGAAGGCAAAGAAACCCGTCACATCGACGGTAAAGATTATGTGTTGGAATATCCCATCAAAGCCGACTTCGCTTTGATTAAAGCACAGCAAGGCGACCGTTGGGGCAATCTGGTCTATCGTAAATCTGCACGCAACTTTGGTCCAATCATGGCCATGGCAGCAGGTGTGACCATTGCCCAAGTGTCTGAAGTGGTGGAACTGGGTGAATTAGACCCAGAACATATCATTACCCCAGGCATCTTCGTTCAACATGTGGTGCAGGTACAACCTGAACCTGTTGCTGTGTAATCAGGAGACTTTCATGAGCTATCAAAAACTCAGCCGCAACCAAATTGCGGAACGTGTGGCACAAGATATACCAGATGGCGCTTATGTGAATCTTGGGATTGGCTTACCGACCAAGATTGCCAGCTACCTTCCAAGCGACAAAGATGTGTTTTTACATTCTGAAAATGGCTTGTTGGCTTTTGGTCCACCGCCAGCCGCAGGAGAAGAAGACCCTGAGCTGATCAACGCGGGTAAAGAATATGTGACTATGCTCGAAGGCGGTGCCTTTTTCCATCATGGCGACTCTTTTGCCATGATGCGTGGTGGACACTTGGATATCGCAGTTCTCGGTGCCTTCCAAATTGCTGCCAATGGTGATTTAGCGAATTGGCATACGGGTGCACCGGATGCGATTCCAGCAGTCGGTGGTGCCATGGATTTAGCCGTGGGTGCCAAGAAAGTGTTTATCACCACCGATCATGTCACCAAACAAGGTGAACCGAAGATCGTGGCGGAGCTGACTTATCCTGCAACAGGCTTAAAGTGTGTAGATCGTATTTATACCGACCTGTGCGTGATTGATGTCACTGCTGAAGGTTTAAAAGTAATTGAGAAAGTCGACGGTTTAAGCTTTGCAGAATTGCAGGCGATGACGGGTGCTCCGCTGATTGATTTGACTCATCCATGAAACCAACACTGCCGCACATTTTGCTCATGTTCTAAAAGCTTTTTGTATAGGCAATGCCTTACTTTTTAGGGATAAAAAGTAACAAAAATCCCTTGTTGGACTGATGGTATATCCATATACCACAGTCCAACAGGCGGCATCCATGCCGCCACCGAGAAATGCTTATGGGAAAACCTCAGATCGAGATTTTCACATATTCGAATGTAAATTGAGAATTGCTACCGTGACTGGCGACAGGGATGTTGTGTCTGAGTAACACAGGGTTTTGTCACTTTTGCCCAGTCAAAAGTGAGGCATTGCCTACGTAAAGGCAGAATGAATCCACCCAGCAGTTGTGGCAGTGACAGCAACAGATTTTAATATGGAAATGTAAGAATGAAAGACGCTTATATTATCGATGCCATCCGTACCCCATTCGGACGCTATGCAGGTGGACTCGCTGCAGTGCGTGCCGATGACTTGGGTGCACTGCCAATTCAAGCCCTGATGCAACGTAATCCAAGCGTGGACTGGAAACAGGTAGATGATGTGATCTACGGTTGTGCCAACCAAGCGGGTGAAGATAACCGTAATGTCGGTCGTATGTCAGCATTGTTGGCAGGTTTACCCGTTGAAGTCCCAGCCACGACTGTAAACCGTTTATGTGGTTCATCACTAGATGCCATTGCGATGGCAGCCCGTGCAATTAAAGCCGGCGAAGCAGATTTAATCATCGCAGGTGGCGTCGAAAGTATGTCTCGTGCACCTTTTGTCATGGGTAAATCAGAAACAGCTTATGGCCGTAGCCAGAAGATTGAAGACACCACCATGGGCTGGCGTTTTATCAATCCGAAGTTGAAAGCCATGTATGGTGTCGAAACCATGCCACAGACTGCAGAGAACGTGGCGCAACAATTTAATATTGATCGCGCAGATCAAGACCAGTTTGCCTTGGCGAGTCAACAGCGCACCGCAACCGCGCAAGCTCAAGGCTTTTTTACACATGAGATCATCCCAGTGAGCATTCCTCAGCGTAAGGGTGATCCAATTGTGGTGGACACGGATGAACATCCGCGTGCATCGACCACATTAGCAGGTTTGGCGAAACTGAAGCCAGTCGTCACAGCAGAAGGCACCGTCACAGCGGGAAACGCGTCAGGCATCAATGACGGTGCGGCTGCTGTACTGATCGCTTC
>NZ_JAQSUV010000034.1:0-1834 GCF_028649355.1 Acinetobacter sp. Gutcm_16
GAAGCGATCAGTACAGCAGCCGCACCGTCATTGATGCCTGACGCGTTTCCCGCTGTGACGGTGCCTTCTGCTGTGACGACTGGCTTCAGTTTCGCCAAACCTGCTAATGTGGTCGATGCACGCGGATGTTCATCCGTGTCCACCACAATTGGATCACCCTTACGCTGAGGAATGCTCACTGGGATGATCTCATGTGTAAAAAAGCCTTGAGCTTGCGCGGTTGCGGTGCGCTGTTGACTCGCCAAGGCAAACTGGTCTTGATCTGCGCGATCAATATTAAATTGTTGCGCCACGTTCTCTGCAGTCTGTGGCATGGTTTCGACACCATACATGGCTTTCAACTTCGGATTGATAAAACGCCAGCCCATGGTGGTGTCTTCAATCTTCTGGCTACGGCCATAAGCTGTTTCTGATTTACCCATGACAAAAGGTGCACGAGACATACTTTCGACGCCACCTGCGATAATTAAATCCGCTTCACCTGCTTTAATCGCACGCGCTGCCATGGCAATCGCATCGAGTGATGAGCCACATAAGCGATTCACAGTCGTGGCTGGAACTTCGACCGGTAAACCTGCCAACAAGGCCGACATACGCCCCACATTACGGTTATCTTCTCCCGCTTGGTTGGCGCAGCCATAGATCACGTCATCGACTTGGGTCCAATCTACGCTTGGATTACGTTGCATCAAGGCTTGAATCGGCACTGCACCCAAGTCATCGGCACGGACTGGGGCTAAACCTCCAGCATAACGGCCAAATGGGGTACGGATGGCATCGATAATATATGCGTTTTTCATATCTATTCTTCTCTTAATCCTCCCTTAATCCCTCCTTTAAAAAGGAGGGAGACCTACCGCACTTGATGCTAGAGAAGTCCCCCTTTAGCAAAGGGGGATTTAGGGGGATTCAAATCCTTAATTCTGTTGTGTCGCATCCATCAACGGAGCACCCGTCATTGCCTGCAATTCTGCAAAGCTTAGACCGTCGACTTTCTCAATCACTTTTAAACCTTCAGTGGTGACATCAATCACACATAGATCGGTGTAAATACGATCGACACACTTCAAACCTGTCGCAGGGTAGCTCAGTTCAGCTACGATCTTCGGTTCACCTTGTTTGGTCACATGGTCTGTGGTGATAAAGACTTTCTTGGCACCGACGGCTAAGTCCATCGCACCACCGACAGCAGGAATCGCATCCGGTGCACCCGTGTGCCAATTGGCCAAGTCACCATTGGCTGCCACTTGAAAGGCCCCTAGGACGGCTATATCTAAGTGACCGCCACGCATCATGGCAAAAGAATCGCCATGGTGGAAAAAAGCACCGCCTTCGAGCATGGTCACATA
Organism: Acinetobacter sp. Gutcm_16; assembly: GCF_028649355.1. NCBI lineage: Bacteria > Pseudomonadati > Pseudomonadota > Gammaproteobacteria > Moraxellales > Moraxellaceae > Acinetobacter > Acinetobacter sp. Gutcm_16. Next base: position 1,350 of record NZ_JAQSUV010000034.1, read on the forward strand.
TTCTTTACCTGCATTAATCAACTCAGGGTCTTCTTGACCTTTTTCAGGTGGTGGGCCAAAAGCTAATAAACCATTTTCAGAATGTAAGAACACGTCTTTGTCACTTGGTAGGTAACTGGCAATCTTGGTCGGTAAGCCAATCCCAAGATTCACATAAGCGCCATCTGGAATATCTTGTGCCACACGTTCTGCAATTTGGTTACGGCTGAGTTTTTGATAGCTCATGATGTTCTCCCGATTACACAGCAACTGGTTCAGGTTGAACCTGTACCACGTGTTGAACAAAAATACCTGCGGTGATGATGTGTTCAGGATCTAAAGCACCCAAGTCCACCACTTCAGAGACTTGTGCAATGGTTACACCTGCGGCCATGGCCATAATCGGGCCGAAGTTACGTGCCGATTTGCGGTAAACCAAATTCCCCCAACGGTCGCCTTGCTGTGCTTTAATCAAAGCGAAGTCGGCTTTGATGGGATATTCCAAC
>NZ_JAQSUV010000034.1:1884-55824 GCF_028649355.1 Acinetobacter sp. Gutcm_16
TCCAACACATAATCTTTACCGTCGATGTGACGGGTTTCTTTGCCTTCAGCCAATAAGGTACCGTAGCCAGTGGGGGTGAACACTGCGCCCAACCCCATACCTGCGGCTTGAATACGACAGGCCAAGTTGCCTTGAGGCACCAGTTCCAATTCGATTTTGCCTGCACGATAGAGTTCATCGAAGACCCAAGAGTCGGACTGACGTGGGAACGAACAGATGACTTTTTTCACGGCACTGGCTTTCAGCAGCTTGGCTAAACCATAGTCACCATTACCAGCATTGTTGCTAACGATGGTGAGGTCTTTGATACCGAGTTGAATTAAGCCATCGATCAGTTCAGCAGGTTGTCCTGCTGTACCAAAACCACCAATCATGATGGTTGAGCCATCCTTTATTTGTGAAAGTGCTTCTGTTAAAGAAGCTGAACTTTTATCAATCATAATATTGTCCTAGGCACAGCGTACCTATTAACTTTTAGAACTTGGATTGGAGCGTGAAGCTAAAGCTGAAACTTCAGGACTATGTTTGGTTAAAATCAGATGCGCAGTTAAACCAATGACGATGCCCCAAAAAACGGAACTTAAGCCTAAAAAATGCATACCTGAAGCCGTAGCTAAAAAAGTAATGAGGGCAGAATCTCGTTGAGATTCATCTTTCATGGCTACAGCGATATTGGTTGAAATTGCACCCAATAAGGCCAAGCCAGCCAAAGCGGCAACAAGCTCTTTCGGCAACAAGCTGAATAGCAGAACGATACTGCCTGCAAACAAACCACCGAAAATATAGAAAATGCCATTAGCAACGCCTGCGATATAACGCTTTTCTTTTAACTCATGCGCATCTTTGCCCATACACAGTGCAGCCGTAATTGACGCTAAAACAATGGTGATACCGCCGACACATGCAACAGCTAAAGACACAATACTGGTGGTGGTAATAATTGGCTTGGCAGGCATGTCATAACCGCTCAGTTTCATGATGGCCATGCCTGGTAAAAACTGTCCCGTTAGACTGACTAAAATCAAAGGTAGGGCAAGGTTTAAGGTGGAGTGCCAAGTCCATTCAGGGCTAATGAACTGAGGAATAGCAAGTTGGAAATCTAAACTCACCGCATTCATTTCACCAAGCCCAAAGCTCAAGGCCACACCTGAAAGCAGTACCCAAAGCATGCTATAGCGCGGTGAAATTCGTTTTGCGACTAAAAATACAAACAGCATGCTAAACACAATAATCGGCATACTGTCAGTTGCACTAAACAATCCCAAACCAAACTGAAATAGAATACCTGCCATCATCCCCGCGGCTACTGACTGCGGAATCCATTTCAATAATTTATCGAAGTAACCACTGATCCCGATCAGGAAAATCACCACGGCTGAGGTAATATAAGCGGCTACAGCTTCATTCAGACTAATATTCGGGAACAGCGTGACCAACAAAGCCGTACCCGGCGCAGACCATGCTGTAATCACAGGGACTTTGAACTTAATGGAAAGAAATATTCCTGCCACGGCTGCTCCAATAGAAATACCCCAAATCCATGAAATCATCATGGTCGGGGAAACCTGAGCTTGTTGCGCAGCCTGAAAGAAGATAATGAGTGGTCCTGAATAGGAAATCAGCACTGCCAAAAATCCTGCGACAGTGGCTGAAATAGACCAATCTTCTTTCAAAGTTTTAAACAGGGTAGCCATTCATTTGCCTCCATGCAGACATGATCCTGTATATAAAATAATGTAACGATCAATTAGCCTTGATCGCCACCGCCGACAGGAATAACTGTACCTGTCATATATGACGAATCATCTGAAGCAAGGAATACAATCGCATTCACTTGTTCCTGAATCGTGCCATAACGGTTCATAAAACTACGATCAATGGTTTGATCGACCACTTGTTGCATCCATGACTTTTCATTTTCAGACAGTGGATTTGCATTACGTGGCACTTTACGCGGCGGTGCTTCGGTTCCACCTGTCGCAACCGCATTCACTCGGATCCCATCTTTGGCATGCTCAAAAGCAAGTGATGCAGTAAGGGCATTAACCCCACCTTTGGATGCCGAATAGGGCACACGGTTAATGCCACGAGTCGCAATAGAAGACACATTTACAATCGTACCTTTCTGATTTTTAATCATTTCAGGTAAAATAGCACGACAACACCACAGCGTTGGAAATAATGAGCGATTCACTTCTTTGATGATTTCTTCTTCAGAAAACTCTTCAAAAGGTTTCATCCAAATTGCACCGCCGACGTTGTTGATGAGCACATCGACACGGCCATAGACTTCAAGTGCTTTGTCTACAACACTTTGAGCACCTGCGAAGGTTTCAAGGTTGGCTTTGACAGTTATTGCATTACCTTGTTTTGCTTCAATTTCTGCTAATGTTTCATCGACATAGTCAGATAAGTCGGCTAAAACAACTTGCGCACCTTCATTAGCCACTTGGAGTGCAACACCGCGACCAATGCCTTGAGCGGCACCAGTCACAATCACTACTTTGTTTAAAAATCTTTGACGATCAGACATGATAAGTGGCCCCAATCAGTTTGCAGAGAATTTTTCAAACAGGAAGTTTGCAGGCTTTACGCCTTCGCTATCTAACCAACTACGAACAGCATCAACCATAGGGACAGGACCACAAAGGTAGACATCAACATCACCGCCATTGAGCCATTCATTGTCAATGTGCCCAGTCACATAACCTTTACGCTCATGTGCAGAGTCTGGACTTGCAACCACGGTACGGTATTCAAACCATGGAAGTTTAGCTTGGAGGGCATTGAGCTGTTCTAAAGCAACTAAATCGAAGTCATTGGTCACACCAAACACCAAACGAACAGGGTGTTCAGCGCCTTTTTCTTCTAAAATCTGCAGCATAGACATAAAAGGGGCAATACCAGTACCGCCTGCAAGCATAACCACAGGACGAACCACATTACGCAAATAGAAGCTACCAAATGGACCAGTAAAAGTCATTTTGTCACCGGCTTTGGCAGCACCACTTAAAAAGCTACTCATTTTACCATTCGGCACATTACGGACCACAAAGCCAGTTAAACGGTTGCCCGGTTTCGAGCTGAATGAATAGGAACGCGTTTCTGTTGTCTCTGGGATGCCGACGTTGACATATTGACCCGCTAGGAAATGAATATCAGGTTGACCTTCATCCAACTGAATATCAAAAGTAATGGTCGATTCTGATAAGTTTTCAACAGCGACTAAAGTGCCTTGATACTGATGAATTTCGGTTTTGCAGACTTCAGATGAAGCTTGAATTTGGAATACGGCATCCGAGCTTGGACGGCATTGGCAAGCTAAAATATAGCCTTGTTCCGCTTCTTCTGGAGTTAATGCATCTTCAATATACGTCTCTTCAGGCATGTCATAACTACCAGATTCGCAAAAAGCGCGGCAAGTCCCACATGCACCATCACGGCAGTCTAGCGGAATGTTAATTTTTTGGCGGTAAGCGGCATCTGATAAAGACTCACCTTGAGTCACGGTAATAAAACGCGTTACGCCATCTTCAAATTGAAGTGCAACATTGTGGTTTGACATGGCTGAATATCCTTTAAAAACGTTGAAACTTGGAACTCTCAGCCAAAACTCCATTTGGCTGAAAGCATACTAAGGATGTGTGGCTAAAACTTAGAGGTGATAAACATCAATCACTTGGTTGATGTAATCGTTTTTCAGTACCACGTATTTGCTTAAAATTTGTGGTTTTTCACCTGAAAAGTCGATTTCATAACGCGACATACCAAAGTAGCTATAACTGGTTTTGTAGCGGAAGCTCAGCGTATTCCAGTTAAAACGGACGGTAACTTTGTCGCCATCACGCTCAATCACTTCGATATTGTTCACATTGTGACAAGTACGCGTGTCTGGCATGGTCGCAGAAGAGCGTTCAGTTTTAATGCGGAACACACGGTCTTCTAAACCTTGGCGGTCTGGGTAGTAAATCAGTGAAATTTCAGACTGCGGATCCGTAGTCAGGGTATCGTCGTCATCCCATGCAGGCATCCAAAACGATGCTGAAGGGGCATAGCATGCAAGCCAATCGTCCCATTGCTCATCATCTAAAAAGCGTGCTTCTTGATACAGAAACTGGCTGACTTGTTCGGTGCTAACGGTATTGAGTGTTGTAGGAGCATTCATGCCACTTCTCCTTGTTCATTTGCAGTTTCAACAGCCAGTGTTTTTTCATTGGCAATTGCAATTTTCATCATGTCTAACCAGTGTTGGTGCTGAGCAAGGTAGAGACCTTCATCTTCAGTTTTGACACCTGAAAGTTTTGGTTTTAGACCAATTTCATTGGCAGCATCATCTGGACCATGGATCCAATGTTTTGAACCGCGGCACATATCATTCCATTCCAGTTCAATGCCTGCGTAGCCTGCTTGGCATGCACGGAATTCTTCTAAATCATCTGGTGTTGCCATGCCTGAGGCATTGAAGAAGTCTTCGTACTGGCGAATACGACGCGTACGTGCTTCCGCGTTTTCACCTACAGGTGCGATACAGTAAATCGTGACTTCAGTTTTATTGACTGAAATCGGGCGGAGTACACGAATTTGTGAACCGAATTGATCCATCAAATAGACGTTCGGATAAAGACATAAGTTGCGTGAGCGCTCAATCATCCACTTCGACATTGCTTCGCCAAATTTTTCAGAGTATTCGTCAGCTTTCGGGAAGTTTGGACGGTCTTCTGGGTTCGCCCATTGTGTCCAAAGCAGCATGTGACCATTGTCAAAACCGTATGAACCACCGCCTTGTTTACCCCAAGCGCCTGCGCTCATGGCACGGATATTGTCACCCGCTTGTTTTTCTTTACGTTGTTGAGTGGTCGCTGCATAGTTCCAGTGCACCGCAGAAACGTGATAACCATCTGCGCCATTTTCTGCAGTTAGTTTCCAGTTGCCTTCATAAGTGTAGGTAGACGCGCCACGTAAAACTTCAAGACCTTGTTCAGACTGATCCACAATCATGTCAATGATTTTACTGGTTTCGCCTAAGTACTCTTCTAAAGAGGGAACATCTGGATTTAAGCTACCGAACAAGAAACCTTTATAGTTGCCAAAACGTGCAACTTTTTTCAGATCGTGTGAACCTTCATGGTTAAAACAGTCTGAATAACCTGCGTCGGCAGGGTCTTTCACTTTTAAAAGTTTGCCTGAGTTGTTAAATGTCCAACCATGGAAAGGGCATGTATAAGTTGCTTTATTGCCACGTTTATTACGACAAAGCTGTGCACCACGGTGTGAACAGGCATTGATCATGGCATTGAGTTCACCATTACGGTTACGTGCAATCAGAATAGGCTGACGGCCAATATACGTCGTGTAATAGTCATTGTTATTTGGAATTTGGCTTTCATGTGCCAAGTAAACCCAGTTACCCTCGAAGATATACTTCATTTCTAGGTCAAAAAGGGCTTGATCAGTAAACACTGAACGATGAAGTTTGAATTCGCCTGTTTCAAAGTTGTCGACAAGTAATTCATCGATACGATCGAGATGGCTAGTATTAATAACTGGGATACGTGGCATGTCCGTTCTCCGACTTTCCAAAAGTGAGGAAGTCCCCGAAATGCGACTTTGCAGTGGCTATTTCGGTTCCAAGGGTAATTAAGCGCTAGCGCGACGACGTTCAACTTCAGTTGATGGTGCAGCCGCTTGGTCTTTCACCAGTTCAACATTGAATTGAATGTGTTTGAATGGACCACTTAAACCACGGCGCGCAATTTCAGCTTCATCGGTAATATCGACAGCGGTAGCCACTAAGCCTTCACGTGTTGCAAATGCAAAGTCATCCCACAGGTATTGGTCACCCTCAATGTTGAATTGGGTGGTTAACTTGCGGTAGCCTGGTGCAGAAACGAAGTAATGTACGTGCGAAGGACGGTTACCGTGACGACCTAACTTGTTCAATACAAATTGAGTTGTCCCTTCTGGTGGGCAGCCATAACCGACAGGCATCGTAGTGAGAGCAACGTATTTACCATCTTGGTCACTCATGATTGAACGACGTAGATTGAAGTCTGATTGTGACTTATCGAAGAAAGAGTAGTTGCCTAAGCTATTGGCATGCCAAACCTCAACTTTTGCACCTTCAACAATCTGACCATCAGTGTCAGTCACGGTCCCTTCAATAATCAGAGTCGGAATTTTACCTTCTTCAGAACCATCATCCATACGTGCAAATCCAACCGATTCAGGCGCACCAGCTACATATAAAGGACCTTCAATGGTACGTGGTGTTCCACCTGTAATGCCTGCTTTGGCATCGGCTTCATCTGCACGTAAGTCAAGATAGTGCTCAAGACCAAGACCAGCCGCAAGTAAACCAAGTTCGTTGGCTTGGCCTGCATCGGTAAAGTATTCCAGACCTTTCCAAACTTCAGTTTGGCTCAAATCTAAGTCTTCAATCGCTTGGAATAAGTCACCCAATAGGCGAACCACAATTTGTTGAGTACGTGCGTCTACAGAACCTGTTGCTGTATCCACATTCATTGTTTTGACTAATGCATCAATCTGTTGACGATTCATACTAGTGCTCCTTAAGTATGTTTGCTGTGTGGTGGCTAGCTTTATGAATAGGTTGAAAAGCTTAGCTGCCACGTTCCTTGTTAATTTCTTTCACTGGAATATTCACTACGTTCCAGTGATTAAATTGCATAAAATCTTTTTTCAATTAACGATCATCTTCACGAATAGACGATGGATGTCGGTTCAAAGGCATCACTTCAATGTTCATATACGGGTACAGGGGTAAACCTTGCAAAATGTTGTGTAGCTCTTCATTGCTGTCTACATCAAAAATGCTGATGTTTGAGTACTGACCTGTAATACGCCAAATATGTCGCCATTTGCCTTGAGCTTGTAGCTCTTGCGAATATGCTTTTTCGACTGCTTTAATTTCACTGGCAGTTTCAGCAGGCATATCCAGTGGAATGTTTACATCCATACGTACGTGAAAAAGCATGTGTAACTCCTAAACGGTTAAGACGTCGCTTAAGCGCGGCGTAGCTGATCAATCTTGTTTTCATCCAGTTCAATACCGAGTCCTTTGCCTTGGGGTAAATGCAAGGCGAAGTCAGTGTATTGAAGTGGGTTTTTTAAAATATCTTGGGTTAACAGCAGTGGACCGAATAACTCTGTGCCATAAGCTAAATTTTCAAAAGTCGAGAACAAATGTGCCGAAGCAATCGTGCCGACTGCACCTTCAAGCATCGTTCCGCCATACAAATCTATACCTGCTAAGTTGGCAATCTTCGCCACTTCATGACCTTCGATTAGTCCACCAGACTGAGCCACTTTGACTGCAAAAACAGAGGCCGCATTGGTTTTGGCTAAACGGTAAGCTGAGCTCGGCCCCATAAGCGATTCATCCGCCATGATGGCAAGATCAAAACGTCGTGTTAAACGCTGCATTGCATCAATGTTGTCAATCGCACACGGCTGCTCAATCAGGTCAACACCACCATTTTGTAGGAGTTGAATACCTTTAATAGCATCTAGCTCAGACCATGCACGGTTCACATCGACACGGATAGAAATGTCCGAACCCAGTGCTTGTTTAATCGCAAGAACATGTTCAACATCTTCTTCTACACGGCGTGAACCGATTTTAAGTTTGAAAATATTGTGGCGTTTTGCCTCAATCATTTTTCGGCCTTCAGCAATATCTTTTTCAGTGTCACCAGATGCCAACACCCAAAGTACAGGTAAGCTGTCACGTAAGCGACCACCTAATACTTCAGAAAGGGGTAAATCTAAACGTTGCGCTTGGATGTCGAGTAGAGCGGTTTGAATTGCACATTTGGCAAAACGGTTACCATTAATATTTTTTTTCAAAACACGCATGGTTTGTGCGATATTTTGAGCTTTAAGGGACTTCAATAAAGGTGCAAAATAAGTTTCAATATTGGTCTTAATACTTTCTGGGCTTTCTTCACCGTAGCCCAGTCCGCCAATTGTTGTCGCTTCACCCCAACCGACAAAGCCATCTTCAGTGCTGATTTTCACCAAGACAAGCGTTTGCGTTTGCATAGTCGCTACCGCCATTTTGTGTGGGCGAATAGTGGGGATTTCGACGAGTAAGGTTTCTATAGATTTATACATCTTAACTCTGCGCAGCCTTGCGTTGTGTACCTGATTTGATATACCTTAAAAGAATAAATATGAACTGTCGAAGATCAAATTAGCATTTTAATATATCTTAAAGGTATAAATAGTCATGGAATTGAGACACCTCCGCTACTATGTAGCTGTTGTAGAAGAGCAGAGTTTTACCAAAGCTGCTGAAAAATTATTCATTGCACAGCCTCCTTTAAGCCGCCAGATACAAAATCTAGAGGCTGAATTGGGGGTGCAATTATTTGAACGTGGCAGCCGTCCACTCAAGACCACGGAAGCAGGACAATTCTTCTATCAACACGCTGTTAAACTTTTGTCTAATGCCGAAGAAGTCAAAGCCATGACACAACGTGTAGGCTTGGTTGAAAAAACGGTGACCATGGGCTTTGTGGGATCGTTGTTATATGGTTTATTGCCTAAAATTGTGTATTTATTTCGCCAACAGCAGCCACATTTAAAAATCGAATTGATCGAAATGAGTACCAAGGATCAAATTCAGGCCTTAAAAGAAGGGCGGATTGATGTTGGCTTTGGACGCTTACGCATTTCCGATCCTGCTGTGCGTCGGGTTTTACTGCGTGAAGAACCGTTGATGTTAGCGGCACATTCTAGCCATCCTTTGACGGCGCAAAAACAAGGCGTGTACCTGTCGGATTTGGTCGATCAAAACTTATTTCTTTATCCAAGTCATCCCAAGCCAAACTTTTCTACTCAAGTCCAAGGGCTGTTTTCAGAATATGGACTGGAACCCAAACATTTAAAAGAAGTTCGTGAAATACAGTTGGCACTGGGGTTGGTTGCCGCAGGGGAAGGAATTTGTGTGGTTCCAGAAAGTGCACGAACCATTCAACTGCCGCATTTGAACTATATTCCAATCTTAGATGATGCAGCGACCAGTCCCATTTTTCTGGCGATTCGTTCCATGGATGAAAGCGAAGATATTCGTTCATTATTTGATTGTATTTATCAGGTCTATGACCTTGAAGCGATCAAATATGACCGTGCATTTATCTAAACTTGGGGATTTAAATTCCACGATACTTTGAAAGTCTACATTTTAAAATGAGCCATTTCAGCCATCCTTGCGGATGGCTTTTTTTATAGTCATTTTCGCTTGGTTTTGCTTATTTTCTGTCTCTCACTGCAATCATGGCTTATATAAGCTATTTATTTAAAACAATAAAAACCTTAACCGACCTTAAAGGTATAAATATAGAGTTATTCGGTTTTGGACAAGAAAGCTACTTTTGCTGCAATGTGCACAGCAACAAACATTCGCAAGCAGGAGGCTTAAAGTGAATACAAATCCAGTTAACATCAACACGGTGGTCGATGAAGCCAAATTTACGCCCTTTCATTGGAGTGTACTCATTTGGTGTCTACTGATTATTATTTTTGACGGTTATGATTTAGTCATCTATGGTGTGGCGTTGCCACTTCTAATGCAAGAGTGGGGACTCAGTGCAGTACAAGCAGGCTTACTTGCGAGTACAGCTTTGTTTGGCATGATGTTCGGTGCAATGAGCTTTGGGACGTTGTCTGACAAATTGGGCCGTAAAAAGACCATTATGATTTGTGTGGCTATTTTTAGTGGCTTCACCTTTCTAGGCGCATTTGCAAGCAATCCTATTGAGTTTGGTATTTTACGTTTTCTTGCGGGACTTGGCATTGGCGGGGTGATGCCAAACGTGGTCGCACTCATGACTGAATATGCTCCGAAGCGTATTCGTAGCACACTCGTTGCGGTTATGTTCAGTGGTTATGCTATTGGTGGCATGACATCAGCCTTACTGGGTGCATGGTTGGTAACAGACTATGGTTGGAAAATCATGTTCTATATCGCCATCATTCCATTTCTGGCTTTACCTATTCTTTGGAAGTTTTTACCTGAGTCTTTAATGTTCCTGACTAAAAAGGGTGAAACTGAAAAAGTCCGTGAAATTGTGCAAAAAATTGCACCTGAGCAAGCTATTCAGCCTGAAACGACATTTAAGCTCAACGAACCTGTTGCTGGTGATGATGCTCCATTAAAAGCATTGTTCCAACAAGGCCGTACCTTTAGCACCATGATGTTTTGGGTGGCATTCTTTATGTGCTTACTCATGGTCTATGCGCTTGGAAGCTGGTTACCAAAACTAATGATTCAAGCAGGTTATTCGCTTGGTGCGAGTATGATTTTCTTATTTGCTTTAAATATTGGCGGTATGGTGGGAGCAATTGGCGGCGGTGCGCTCGCAGACCGTTTCCACTTAAAACCAGTTTTGACAACCATGTTCACCGTGGGTGCTATTGCACTGATTCTACTTGGTTTCAACAGCCCACAAATGGTGCTGTACGGTTTAATTGCGATTGCAGGCGCAGCAACTATTGGTTCACAAATTCTACTGTATACCTTTGTTGCACAGTTCTATCCAACTGCGGTGCGCTCTACAGGTATGGGCTGGGCTTCAGGCATAGGACGCATTGGCGCAATTGTTGGACCTGTGCTGACAGGTGCATTGTTAACTTTTGAGTTGCCACATCAAATGAATTTTCTCGTGATTGCGATACCTGGTGTGATTGCGGCTTTGGCCGTGTTTATGGTCAACTTAAAAGTATCTGTAGATGGTGAAAAAACCAAGTCAAAACAAGTGTTTGATGCAGTTAAATCCACAGCCAATTAAATAATACTGAACCCATGAGTCTAGTGCATTAGTAGTAGGCTCATTTCAAAAACTGTATGAACTGTTAAAATCAATTTGCTTTTTAGAAGTTGTTTTTTAACGCGATTTTTAATGCGATAAAAAGTTTCATTTTAAAGTATTAAAAGAAATGCATTGCGTTAGAAAACAGCGATGAAAAAGAGAGCTAAATATTAAAGAGTAAAAGTCAGGACAGACTTAAATACACAGGACCCGTGTTAAATGAAACAATTTAAGAAGAACGTTTTAGTTGTCACTTTATCCATGTTAAGTAGTGCAGCATTACATGCACAAACCAATACAACGGCAGAGATTGAGCAGCTTAGAAATGAAATTAATGCGTTAAAACAAATGCTTCAACAGAATACGCAGCAACAACAGCAGCAAGCTGTTCAATTGAGCGCTGTTGAACGTCAAGTGTTGACGACGCCAAAAACGGTTGAAAAAACGGGTTTAGGTTTGACCAAAGGTGGGGCAGAGTTCAACTTATATGGTAATGTTCGAATGGACGCATCGTATCAAGCTGAAGGTGGTGCTCGTGATATGCCCTATAACCAAATCAATAGTGTACCTTTAGAAGGAAATGCTGAAAATAGCGATCGTTTAAGATCAACCCTTTCAGCAACGCGATTAGGTTTGGACTTTAAAGCGCCAGTCGCCGATCAGAACTTAAATGCCAAAATTGAGGTCGACTTTTTAGGCGGTACAAACCTTGATAATTTACGTATTCGTCATGCGTATTTAAACTATGGCAACTGGCTAATTGGTCAAACGTGGTCAAACTTTGCGACTCCAGACTATATCCCTGAAACGATTGATGCTTTGGCTTATGTGGGTGCTTCAATTAAACGTACACCTCAAGTGCGTTATACCCATAAATTCACGCCAAATACTAACTTAGTCGCGGCAGTGGAAGACCCGAAAGATGCCAGCATGAGTCAACGTATGCCTGCATTTACAGGACGACTGAATCATAAGTTTAATGATGCACTTTCAGTTAGTGGACGTGCAATGGCGCATGAAAAACGTATTCAAAATCAAGAAGAGTGGGCGTATGGCGTAGGTGTTGGTGCCAAATTTGACATCACCCCTGTAACTTCTGTGAAAGCGGACTACTACCATGTCAAAGGTGATAGCAGCTTTGTATCCTTTACAAACCCTGGCGTTGTTGCAACAGGCACAAGTATTGAACAAAGTGAGTTTGACTCAATTACTGTCGGTTTAACACAGAAGTTTAATGACAAATTACGTGGCACTTTGGCTTATGGTTATATGACTTTTGATAAAAATCAGGACTACCTTGATGCTGTAGCTGATGATACCAAAATCAATAAAAACTTATGGCAAGCATGGGGTAATTTATTCTATAGCCCAGTTCAGCCTGTTAGCCTTGGCGTAGAGTATGTCTACGGTGAGCGTGAAGCGTTTGCACCTGCGGCAAATGGTAGTAAAAAAGGTGAAGACAACCGTGTGAACTTGGTTGCGATTTATAACTTCTAATACTTGAAGTGAAATTTCACATAGAAGCCGAAGGATAACTCCTTCGGCTTTTTATGTATTGCCGTTTAATTTACTCGATACTCAATTTGAAAAGATGTTGCACATGTAATGCAATAGTCGAAGTTTCATCAGAACTTAAGTTATTTGTCACATAAGAATAAGTCATGAAAATAAAGCACATGTGTTGTCATCAACGGGTTACATTAGGTGAGGTAAGTAACTGTATATAGAGTACTTGATGACAATAACATGGATTCTTTTTACGCTTATGGCCGCTTTCATGCAGGCTTGGCGCAACGCTTTTCAAAAGCAACTCAGTACTACTGTAGATGTTTATGGAGTAACTCTAGCGCGGTTCATCTTTGCTTTACCTTTAGCACTGATTTACATCAGTTGTCTTTACCATTTCCAACCTGTAACAGATTCCGTCCATTTCAATCTCCGTTTTGCTATCTATGTGCTTATTGCGGCGTTGAGCCAAATTGCAGCAACAGCATTGATGGTGCAACTTTTTAAGCAAAAAAATTATGCAATTGGAGTGGGTCTTGCTAAAAGTGAAGCAGTACTTGCTGCGATTATTGCTGTAGTCTTTTTATCTGATCATTTAAGCCTTTTAGGCTGGTTTGGGGTTGCCGTGGGAGGCTTCGCAGTTTTTTTAATGTCCAAAGGGCGGGACTTTTCTGATTTTTCCGTACCAACCTTGTGTATAGGTATCGGTAGTGGTTTATGTTTTGCCATTACCTCGCTCTTGGTACGTGAGGCAAGTTTAGAACTAGATAATTTACCATTTATTCACCGTGCAGCTTGGGTGCTCTTAATGGTAATTGGGACACAGTGCTTTTTACTTTTAATGTATTTGGGTATATTTCGCCGTGCAACGTTATGGGCCATGTGGCAGCGTATTGGACTTACATTTCGTGTCAGCTTATGTAGTTTTTTGGCGTCACTGGGTTGGTTTAGTGCCATGAGTATGCAGTCCGTGCCTATTGTAAAAACCTTGGGGCAGGTTGAGATTATTTTTAGTATGTTGATTTCAGCCTACTTCTTTAAAGAAAAGCTGGCACGCGCTGAACATCTCGGTATTGTATTGGTGTTGATTGCTGCATTTTTAGTGATTTGGGCTTGAAGTCTGATCTTTACACAACCTCTGTCATTCATTTGTAATGACAATAACCATTCAAAATATAATTTAACTGCCGTTTTACTAGTATTCAACTCAAAAAAATAGAGATTAAACCCATGTCTAGGTTTAATCTCCAAAGCCTATACTTCTCGTAAAATTCAATTCTGAGGCCAAAATTTAGATGTTTATATCAGTGTAACAAGCTTCAGATTCTTACTGAAGAAGGAAGTTTTGATCTGCACCGACAAAGAAAATCACACCTATACAAAAAAGCCCACAGTAAATCGCAAACCAGATAATCATGTTTTTAAAAGCTTTATCTGAAATTGAACTATCTGCATATTTTGCTGGTTTTTTTGAGTCTAGATCTTTCATGGTTACTGCACTCAACTGAGGTGATGAGTACATTATGCAAAGCAAAAGACTGATGAAACAGATACAAAAACAAGATTAAAAAAATATAACAGATGAAGCAGAATTGCTTAGGGCTGTTATAGTCTAAAACCTGTGAGGACAGTATGTATCAGCAACTTGATTTTAGTTTTTAGAGTCCTATCACTTAAGAACACAAACAAAATAAAAAATGATCTTATATTTTAAATACCACTCATGAATTTTATACATACTGAATGATTAGAAATGATCATTTCGTTCATGCCTATAATTTTTGTACATTAACTAAAATAGACCTTGTCTGCATAGAACCAAAGTACTTGAACCTTCAGCATGACATTTAAGTTTAAAACGATATTTAGAGAGCATTATGAAAAATTTTGAAAATAAAGTGGCTGCGATCACAGGCGCAGGTTCTGGCATTGGGCAGCAGTTGGCGATTCAACTGGCTAAACAAGGTACACATTTGGCACTCAGTGATCTCAATGAACAGGGTTTGGCGGAAACCTTAAACCACGTCAAAGATTATCCTGTTTCAGTCACGCTCACAAAACTTGATGTTTCAGACCGTAAGGCTGTAGATGATTGGGCAAAGCAGTGTCAGCAGGATTTCGGACAGGTCAATTTAGTTTTTAATAATGCAGGGGTCGCATTAGCGAGTACTGTTGAAGGTCTGAGCTATGAAGATGCCGAGTGGATTTTCAACATCAACTTTTGGGGTGTGGTGTATGGAACCAAAGCTTTTTTACCCTACTTAAAACAAAGTGGCTCTGGGCATATTGTGAATATTTCAAGTTTATTTGGGCTCACTGCTCAGCCTACCCAAAGTGCCTATAATGCGACAAAGTTTGCTGTCCGTGGTTTTACCGAGGCACTGCGTCAAGAGTTAGATTTGCAAGACTGTGGCGTTAGCGCAACTTGTGTTCATCCCGGTGGTATACGTACTAATATTGCCAATAGTGCTCGAATGAGTGACAGTATTCGTGCGCTGGGTATGAACCCAGAGCGTGCCAGCCGTTCTTTCAATAAAATGCTTAAAACTCCGCCAGATGTGGCAGCACAGGCCATTTTAAAGGCTGTAAAAAAAGACCAGCGCCGAGTCTTAATTGGAACAGATGCCAAAATTATCGATCTGGTACAGCGTATTACACCAACAGGCTATACGCAGGCCATGAACTTTTTGACAGGTAAAAAACGCCGTAAATAAAGACGTATTCACATGAAAGGTGATTTTATTGTTTTAACCGAGTATGCTAAATCGAGTAATTTTTAAATTAAAAAAAGCTTCGATTTCAATGGTGAAGCATTCCGTTAAATAAAATGATAAGGAGTCCTACATGAGTGGTTCTCATAACCATGATCACAGTCATGTTGAAGTGACTGCAAAAAATGCCAAGAAATTAACCATTGCACTTGCCTTGACGTTCACCTTCTTAATTGTTGAAGTGGTTGCAGGATTTATCACGCAAAGCTTGGCCTTACTGTCCGATGCGGCGCATATGTTTACCGATGCCGCTGCTTTAGCCATTGCTTTAGCAGCCATCAAAATTGGGCAAAAGCCTGCCGATGATAAACGTACTTTTGGCTATCAACGGTTTGAAATATTGGCAGCTTTGTTTAATGCCATGATGTTGTTTGTAGTGGCGATTTACATTTTATATGAAGCCTACCAGCGTTTTAGTCAGCCACCCGAAATTCAAAGCTTGGGCATGCTGATTGTTGCGGCTTTGGGTTTAATCATCAATCTGATTTCAATGAAAATTTTGGTGTCGAGCAGCCAAGACAGCTTAAATGTGAAAGGGGCTTATCTTGAGGTGCTCAGCGATGCCTTAGGCTCTGTGGGTGTGATCATTGGCGCACTGGTGATTTATTTCACAGGTTGGATGTGGGTAGATACCGTTATTGCTGTCTTGATTGGCTTTTGGGTCTTACCTCGAACTTGGGTGTTACTAAAACAAAGTATCAATATTTTGCTCGAAGGTGTACCAAGTGAAATTGATATCGAATCTTTACGCAATGACTTGCTGGCTTTAGAGGGTGTACAAGGTATTCACCAGCTTAAAGTTTGGGCCATTACCTCTAAGAATGTGCATTTAACAGCGCATTTGATTGCACCTGATGTAGATCAGAGAGCTTTATACCACCAAGCTGTGGAGTTATTGGGGCATGAGCATGGGATTACGCAAGTGACTTTGCAGATTGAAGAAGATGAATGCCATCCACACCAACATGAACATAGTCATTAAAAAAGACTTGACCTTAGACTTAGTCTAGGCTTTACAATAGCGTCACTTTATTTTAGTACGACATTATGCGTTCTACCACATGGATTAGCGTCTTAGTTGCTTTATTCATGTTCCAAAGTCTTTGGAACGTGGCGGCAGCTTTTTGCGTCCATGAAGAACAAAAAGCTCAAGTCGTGACACAACAAAGTTTTCATTTTGGCCACCATCAAACTACCTTGTGTGTGTCTGATGATAAGGCACACCAGCAAAGCAGTGCCGATAGCCATACTCAAACGGTAAATGATCAGTTTGAATTGGGTGAAGATCATCAAGATCATTTGCCCTCAATGGCACATTTGATTATTCCGAAAGAAAAAAACTATCAACTGCCACTCGCGCTTGAACTTCGTGAGCGTCCGCAGTTTTTTTGGCACAATGCTTATCAAGCCCCTGATTTATTGGGGCAACATCCTCCTCCTGAACATTCCCCGCTAATGGTGGGGTAGCCTAAAACATTTCCCACCACTTCTTCTAAAAATTAGTGGGAAAAAGCATGTCGAATCAATTTAAGGCGTTTATACGCCAAGCCCTTGCTGTGGGCATAACAACAGCAGCGATGCAATGGAGTTTTGCCGAACCGATCAAGACTTTGGATGAAGCTTTAGCAAAAGTAGAGCGTTATCAAAACCAAAGTGACATTGGGCAACAACGTCAAAGCATTACAGAGCTGAACATCAAAAACAGTGGCCTATGGCAAAATCCTAGCTTAAATATCAATCAAGATGGTTTTGGTTCAAATACCGATCAAGAGCTCAGTATTGCCATCAGTCAGCCCTTAGATGTGTTTGGACAGCGTAAGCTCAATCAAAAACTCGCAGAAACAGCGCAGCAACAAGGGCAGTTACAGCAACAACTGTGGACAGCACAAAGCCAATTGGTGGTGAAATTTGCATGGTCTCAGTTGGCTTTGGCACAAGTTGAAAAATCGCTGTACGCAGCACAACTCAAAGTGAGTCAAAACAATTTAGACAGTGCCAAAAAACGTTATCAAGCGGGCAGTATTGCTTTGGTTGACTATGAACGTGCGCAAATCGAAAGTTTGGATATGCAGCGCTTATACCAACAAGCGGTATTGGCAGAACAAGTAGCACAGCGTCAACTCTCAAACCTTTGGGGCGAAACCAAAGCCGATATTCAGCTCAATGCGACCTCAATGCCATGGCCAGATCAAAGCGATGCCACAGTACAGCGCTATATAGCTGCAGGCTGGTTGGAAAAGCTGTATGCACTGAACATTCAACAGTCCAATTTAAACATTGAAAGTTTAAAAGTGCAGGCACGTTCCAATCCGACTTTAAATGTCGGCATGAAACGAAGCCAAGCACCGAATGAAAGCAGTGATACCACATTAGGTGTTGGCGTGGATATTCCGCTGAATATTTTTAACCGTCAGCAATACAGCATTCCGATGGCCCAGCGTCAGCAAAGCCTGTTGAATCAGCAGCAACAGCGTGAGTTAAAACAGCAGATTTTAGATATCGCCAATGCCATGCATGAGCTCAAAGGGCTAAACAAACAGTTCAGTTCGATGAGCCAACAAACCACTTTGGCAGAACAAGTGCAAGTCCGTACGTTGCAAGGTTTTAAAGCGGGAAAACTGTCCATTACCGACATCCAACAAGCTAACTCACAACTGCAAAGCATACGCCTTGGGCAGTTGCAGCTATTACGTCAAGCTTGGCAGACCGCATTGAGCGCAGAAGCTCTCAGCCTTGGTACTAGCTACGAACAGATCAGTAGTTCAGATGCTTATAGCCAAATCAGTAAAAATTCAATCGCACAAATACAAGACCTCATCCTTGGCGGAGCACAATAATATGCAACTAAAAAACCAATTTGGAAAAATATCACAGCCATTGATGATTGGGCTTTTGCTTCTAGTAACACTCCTTATTGCTATAGGAATTTGGTTTAGCTCAAAAGATAAAACTACCGATGAACATGCGCATGCCGAACATGAAGAATCTGAACATGCGGATGAACCCGAGGCAGAAAAAGGACATGCCGAGGAAGGTGAAATTCAACTGACGGCGCAGCAACTGACAGAGCAAGGCATTCAAATCGCTTCAGCTCAACAAGGTGTGGTGTCTCAAGTCACCGTGCTACCCGGAAAGCTTGTGGTTAATACCGATCAGCAAGCACATATTTCGCCAAACTTTGGTGGGCATGTGGAACAGGTGAATGTTGAACTTGGTCAAAACGTACAAAAAGGACAAAACTTAGCTGTACTGTCTGTACCCGAGCTGATCGATCAACAGGCCAATTTGCGGATGGCTCAAGCCAGTTTGGATTTGGCACGTCAAGATTATCAACGTGAACAGCAGTTATGGTCACAGGGCATTTCTGCCAAGCAAGATTACCAACGAGCAGAAAATGCTTACCGACAAGCGCAGATTACTGTGCAGTCCGCGCAAAGCCGCTTAAACGCCCTAGGGGCAACAGGTGGAGGAAATGGTCGTTTTGCCATTAAAGCCCCCATTTCAGGTGTGATTAGCCAAAAAGATATCGTAGTGGGTGAAAACGTACAATTGGCCGATCAGCTTTTTGTGATTGAACAATTTAAAGAGTTATGGCTTGAGTTTAATCTGCCTGCTCAGTACTCAGGTCAGTTACAAGCCAATCAGAGTCTGACATTTAAGCCGAATGCTTCTGAGCAAAAATATGAAGCCGTCATCCAAAGCTTAACTTCTCAAGCCGATGCGCAAACAGGACGTTTGGTGGTACGTGCTAAATTAAAAAGCCAAGCGGCTGAACTACGTCCAAATGTTTTAGTGAATATCTTTTTAGACAATACCAGTTCAAAAACAGCGCTTCGCGTCCATAAAAGTGCTATTCAAAACATTGAAGGTCAAACTTCGGTATTTGTGGTCGACGCTGAACAAAAAGGACAAGTCCATTTGAAAGCGCAGCCTGTTCAACTTGGGCAAGCTTCAAATGACGCTCAATGGGTGGAAGTGATTTCAGGCCTAATAGCAGGACAACGCTATGTCAGCCAAGGCAGCTTTGTTCTTAAGTCTGAACTCGAAAAAGGCGAGGCTGATCATGCACACTAATCATGATTTGCCCAAGCCTGAAGGCTTGTTTGAACGAATTATTCAGTTCTCTATTCAAAATGCAATTTGGGTCATGCTCTTTGTCTGTACATGGATTGCGGTCGGAGTTTATAGCTATCAAAAACTGCCGATTGATGCAGTGCCCGATATTACCAATACGCAAGTACAAATTAATACCCAAGCCAATGGTTTTACCGCACTGGAGGTTGAGCAGCGGATTACCTATCCAATTGAAACTGCAATGGCTGGTATTCCAGATTTACAGCTGACTCGTTCTATTTCACGTTATGGTTTGTCCCAAGTCACCATCGTATTTGAGGATGGCACAGACATCTATTGGGCACGTCAGCAGATTAATCAGCGGGTACAAGAAGTCAAAGCGGACTTACCTAGCGATGTTTCCCCAACCATGTCACCAGTTTCGACGGGTTTAGGTGAAATTTATCAATGGGTCATTAAAGCCGAACCGAATGCAAAAAAAGCCGATGGTACAACTTATAGCGCGATGGACTTGCGGGAGATCCAAGATTGGATCGTTCGTCCACAATTGCAACGTGTTGCGGGGGTTGCCGAGGTCAACAGTATTGGCGGGTTTAATAAAACCTATGTGGTTGCTCCCGACTTAAACCGTATGCAGCAGTTGAATATTTCCTTAAGTCAACTACAAACAGCATTACAGGAAAATAATGAAAACCGTGGTGCCGGCTATATTGAAGAAAATGGTCAGCAGCTCACAGTGCGTGTTCCAGGGACACTCAACAGTCTTGCAGACATTGAAAATACAACGGTTTCCAGCCCAAATGGAAACCCCATTCGTGTGGGGGATATTGCGCAGGTTTCAATTGACCATGACCTCCGAACAGGAGGCGCAACCTATAATGGAGAAGAAACTGTACTCGGCATTGCTATGATGATGATGGGGGAAAACAGCCGAACGGTGTCTAAAGCTGTAGATGCCAAAATTCAAGAGGTGCAAAGCAGTTTACCGCAAGGTGTCAAAATAGAAACCGTTTATGACCGCACGACTTTGGTGGAAAAAGCCATTAAAACAGTGCAAAAGAACTTGGTTGAAGGCGCAATCTTGGTGATTGTGATCCTGTTTTTATTCTTAGGTAATATTCGTGCGGCGTTAATTACAGCCTGTGTGATTCCACTGTCTATGCTGTTTACTTTAACGGGTATGGCACAGCAGAACATCAGTGCCAACCTAATGAGTTTAGGGGCATTGGATTTCGGTATTATTGTCGATGGCGCAGTGGTGATTGTTGAAAACTGTATTCGCCGTTTAGCACATGCACAGCAGTTAATCAAACGTCCGTTAACTCAGTCGGAACGCTTTAAAGAAGTGTTTTTGGCAGCGCGCCAAGCCCGCCGTCCACTTATTTTTGGTCAACTGATTATTTTAGTGGTGTATTTACCGATTTTTGCACTGACTGGCGTAGAAGCAAAAATGTTCCACCCAATGGCGTTGACTGTTGTGCTTGCATTAGTCGCGGCCATTATTTTGTCGATCAGCTTTGTGCCTGCGGCTGTCGCACTTTTTGTTAAAGGTGACATCAAAGAAACTGAAAGCCGTTGGATGCTGTGGCTAAAGGATCATTATCAGCGGGTATTGGACTGTGCCTATCAGTATAAAGCGGTGGTTTTAACCTTTGCACTGTGCTTGTTGATGTTGACAGGATTACTTGCAACGCGTATCGGCAGTGAGTTTGCACCGCAACTGAGTGAAGGTGACTTTGCTGTACAGCAACTGCGCTCTCCAAGCACAGGCTTAGAAGAATCACTTCGTATTCAGGAAAATACGGAAAAGCTACTTCTGAAAAAATTCCCTGAGATACACGCTATTTTTGCGCGAACAGGCACAGCTGAAGTGGCGACCGATGTAATGCCTCCGAATATTTCAGATGGTTACGTCATGCTGAAACCCCGTGATGCATGGCCAAATCCAAAAGAAACACTCGATGAACTGCGTAGCCGTATGCAGGCCTATTTAGCAACGTTACCCGGTAACAACAGTGAGTTTTCTCAGCCAATTGAACTGCGTTTCAATGAGTTAATATCGGGTGTACGTAGCGATGTCGGTGTCAAAATCTTTGGCGATGACATGCAAGTATTAAGTGCGGAAGCTGAAAAAATCAGTAAATTGATTCAACAAGTTTCAGGCAGTACAGCAGTTAAAGTTGAACAAACATCGGGTTTACCTTTGCTCAATGTGGAAATTGATAAAAGCTTGGCAGCGCAATATGGCCTAAGTGTCAAAACCGTACAAGACTATGTATCAGCAAGCATTGGCGGGCAAAATGTCGGTGAAATTTTACAGGGAGACCGCCGTTTTGACTTTGTCATTCGACTCAATGAACAAGACCGTAGTGTCAGTGGGATTGCGCAACTGCCAATACAGCTTCCGAACGGTGGCAGCATTCTGCTCACTGATATTGCCACTGTAAAAATGATGGATGGCATCAACCAAGTCAGTCGTGAAAATGGCAAACGTCGTGTGATTGTCACGGCGAATGTGGAAGGGCGCGATTTGGGTTCTTTTGTCACAGAAGTACAAAGTCAGCTTAAGCAATACCCACTACCAAGTGGCTACTGGATTGAATATGGTGGTCAATTTGAAAACTTGGCCTCGGCGCAGGCTCGAATGCAGATTGTGATTCCACTGGCATTATTGACGATCTTTATTTTGCTGATGGCCGTTTTCCATAACATCAAAGAAAGCTTGCTGGTGTTCACGGGTGTTCCATTTGCCCTAACTGGTGGTGTGCTTTTCTTGTGGTTAAGAGACATTCCTTTGTCAATGTCGGCGGGCATTGGTTTCATTGCCTTGTCTGGCGTTGCCGTTTTAAATGGTTTGGTCATGCTGACCTTCATTAAAGAGCTAAGAGAGCAATACCGCTTACATGAAGCCGTTTGGCAGGGAGCGATTCTGCGATTAAGGCCTGTTTTAATGACCGCTTGTGTGGCGTCCTTAGGTTTTGTTCCCATGGCGCTTGCCACGGGCACAGGGGCAGAGGTCCAACGTCCACTGGCGACCGTGGTGATTGGTGGAATTATTTCTTCGACGTTATTGACCTTGGTGCTATTACCAGTGTTGTATCGTTGGATGAATGCAAAGAAAGAAACGAAAGTTTAATTCCTTAATCAGTTGAAGCATGGGGAGGCAAAATAGTCTCCTCATGCTTTTTTATAGTACTTGATATCAGCCTGATCGCTTTTGGGAGTTAAAATGGCAAATCTGTTATAGTCTGTTATATTTTTTTCACAAAGAACTGTATCTGTCCTTTCCTATAGGAAACCTTAGAATAATGAATATAGATAGAGCGTTGAGGTATTGAAAATGAACTTTTTACTGAAGAAAAATAGAGCTTGGTTTGTATTCTTTATCATTACTTTATATTCGTTTCTTGGATTTTTTCTTGGATTTATCATTTGGGAATACTTTTTGAAGTAGATACTAACGCTAAAGAAAACTAAGGCAGCTAATACTTCAAAAAGTGATCTGAATCTTACTTTCTGACTACCAGACTCAACTCCTAACGAGACAAGTCTGGTTGTTTAAACTTTAAAACTTCCATTGTACCGAGATAGATGCATTTAAAGGGTCGCCAGGTTGAATCCACATATCGCTATAGCTTGCAACATAGTACGTTTCGTCTAAGAGATTGTGCACATTGAACTGATAACGTAGCTGATCTGTTGGCGCATAATAAGCATTTAGATTCAACAACGTGTACTCAGGTAAGTCGAATCCGTTATCTGTACTGTGTCCACTACGTTTGCCCACATAGATCGCCGTTGCACCGAGTCCAACTTTGTCTGCATTAGCAAGGTTCCATTCATAGTTGCTGCTAACAGAACCACTATGTTTTGGTACATTGCTGAGTCGTGAACCTTTAGCAAGACTCTGGTCTTTTTCCACTTGAGCGTCTGTATAGCTATAATTGGCACGTATAGAGAATTGATCATTGAGCTGTGTCTCTAAATCCAACTCTAGCCCCTTACTTGAGACTTCTCCAGCGGTAATTTGATAGTTACTATCTGCTGGATCTGTGGTTAAGACATTCTCTTTATCCATTTTAAAGAGGACTAAGCTCAACAAGCTCTGTGGGTTAATCCGATATTTCCCACCAATCTCATAGCTTTTGCCTTTTTCAGGGTTAAACACATCGCCATTTCGGTCCATGCCACTGTTGAGCGCAAAGGATTCTCCATAGTTGACATACCATGACCAACGATCATTCAGTCGGTAGTTTAAACCCAAGCGAGGACTGGTTTGTTGTAAATCCTTTTTATTGGATGTACCTGCAAGTTTATTTTGAAAGTCTTGGGTGACGTGATCAAAGCGCGCACCAAACAGCATACTCCATTGATCATTGAGGAAAATTTGATCTTGTAGATTCAGTGCAAAATAGCGTTGCTGTTCTTCGGTGTTAATGAAAAGTGGCAGCTCGGGTAAGTATTGTCCATAAATAGGATCATAGATATCAATGCTATTTGGCACGCTACTGCTGTGGTTTCGACGCAGTTGTAATTGACGGTACTTCATCTGCCCAAGTTCAGTGCTCAAAAGTACTTCATGACGGGCCCAGTCTTGTTGGATCGTCCCAAGAACTTCAGTTTGAAAAAGAATGTCATCACTTTTATTGTCACGGTAGCGACGCTGGCGCTCTAATGTCTGTCCATCACTTTGAATACGACGAGGTTCACTGGAAAAGCCTTTGAGCTGAGTATCTTTCACACTAAGAGCATTATTCATTTTCCAATCATCATTAAACTGATGTGCAAGTCGAAGCTGATAGAAATGATCTTTTTGAATATGATCACCATCATCAGGTTCGCCTGTAAATGTTTTAGGGTCCATCACGAATTGTTTTTGATAACTACTTACACCACGGTCGAAGGTTCCATCTTGTCGGGTAAATTCACTGTCAAAATCTAACTGAGTCGAATCTGAAATTTTCCATGTGAGTTGAGGGGAGAAAAACCAACGCTCACTCTGCACATGATCACGAAAACTTTGATTATCTTCATGTGCGACCGCAATACGATAAGCCGCAGCATCACTGATTGGGGCAGTATGTTCAAAACTAGCACGGTATTTTTCTAAACTATTGGCACGTAAATTCACTTCTGAAGAACTTTCCCATTCGGGCTTTTTAGTGTTGATATTCAGTAGACCGCCAGCTTCCCCGCGGCCATAGAGCGCAGCCATTGGCCCTTTTAAAAAGTCGAGAGATTCAATATTCACCATATCTCGCGGAGCACTGAGTCCACGGTTGACACTGAGGCCATTTCTGATGATTTGTGCCCCAATATTGGGGTCTGTACTAAAACCTCTAAATGAAAAGTTATCCCAAAAGCCGCCACCATAATTGGTTTGACTATAGACCCCGCTCACTTGCGTGAGTGCATCGTCAATACGTTGCACATCTTGTTGCTGAATTAACGCTTTGGATAACACACTTCGACTAAATGGCACGTCTAAAATGTCATGTGAAAACTTAGTCATTGCGGTGCTTTGTTGAAGGTTTTCACCCTCAGTTTCGGCTTGCAATTGGATGGTCTGGAGTACTTCTGTTGAAGTTTCGGCCCAAGTGAAAGAACTCAGCAGGCTTAAATATATGCTTGAGGAAAAAAGAGAGAATTTATTCATCATGAAGGAGAGTAGCTTAGATTTTGTATTGTTATGTTATAACATTTTAATAAATTTGTGCTTAAAAAATCACTCTAAAATTGAAAAATGGCTTAAAAAAATGAAATAAATCAATCTAAGCTTTTAGGTTCCAATCCACCATACACTGTTTCAAGTCAGCTAAAGTCCCAATACCATATGCTGTATCAAATACGAATGAAGATATGGAACGCAGATCAAAGTTATAATTTAAAAGCAAGCGGTTAAACTATAAACTCAATTTCTAAACCTACACACTCAAAGCTATCTCCCAATAATTTAAAAAAAGCTGAGATATGTTGAATAATGTGCTTGTTCATTCTACAAAAATTGTGAATACTCATGCCGCAAAATTCAGGCTGTAAATTTATCTTTTGGGGTTAGCAACGACTGTGAAAACGTATCCATTTTCTCGTTTACAAAAAGCATTATTGGCGGTTGGTTCATTTTCATGTCTAGGGCTAAACTCGGTATGGGTACATGCGGCAGAAGAGAGTGATGTGGAACAACTTGCAACCATTACAACCACTGCTCAGACTGAACAACTGGCTTATTATCAGCCCAAAGTTAATTTGTCTGGGTTTGGTCAGCAAAACCTTGCAGCCATTCCTGCATCTATTCACACCGTTACTGCTGAACTGATCGCAGATCAACATGCGAAAACACTGGGCGATGTGGTAAAGAACGATGCGTCCGTTGGGGATGGTTATGCACCCATTGGTTACTATGCCAACTTTGTGATGCGTGGATTTAGCTTAAATGCGGGATCAAGTTATTTACTGAACGGTAATTTGCTACGCGGTGAGCAAAATGTAGCGCTTGAAAATAAAGAGCAAGTTGAAATACTAAAAGGCATGAGTGCGATTCAAAGTGGGATGTCAACGCCGGGCGGTGTGGTGAACTATGTGAGCAAACGCCCCAAAGATGTCCAGTCTTTAACCATTGAAGCAGACAGTCATGGCGGTAGTCGTGTGGCAACCGACCTTGGTGGATGGCTTGGAGACAATCAACAATTTGGTTATCGCGTGAATGCAGCTTATGAAGACATTCACCCGTATGTTGAACATGCCGATGGAAAACGTTTGTTTGGCTCCTTGGCTTTAGACTGGAAAATTTCAGATCGTTCAAAACTCGAATTTGATCTTGAATCACAGCATCAAAAACAGCGTTCGGTACCAGGTTATCAGCTACTTGGTGGTGAAACTGTGCCGACAGGAGTGGAATGGGATCGTTTACTGGGCTATCAAAGCTGGAGCAAACCAATCACCAATGAAAGTCTAAATACGAGTCTGAAATACAGCTATCAAATCAATGATAACTGGAACGGTAATCTGTCTGCTTCACAAAGTCGTGTGGTCGTAGATGATTACTCAGCCTTTGCCTACACCTTTGACACTGATGGTAACTATGACATTTATGATTTCCGCAGCCCAGATGACAGTTATCTAACCAATCAATTTAAAACAGGCTTAAACGGAAAATTCAGCACTGGAGCATGGCAACATAACCTGAGTTTAGAGTTGTCACATGCTTACAAACGCCATACCCAGTATGATGCAATTAATGAATGGATAGGTACAGGAAATATTTATGATGATCCTATTAGCTATACGCCTACGGATAAAGCCTTAGGTAATCATTACAAATCTCTGGATAGTCAACAAACAGCCCTCAACCTGTTGGATCAAATCGAATTTAATGATACTTGGTCAGTTTTGCTAGGCGGTAAGCTTTTACATTTAAATGAAAGTGCCTATGCTGCAGGTGGCAACAGTATTCGTGATACCGACTTCAATCGCTTCTTGCCACAGCTTGCGTTGATGTATCAGCCTTGGCAGAACACTCATCTGTATGCTTCTTATGCCAAAGGAATCAGCGACGGCAGTCAAGCGCCATGGTCTGCCTATGGTAATCCGGATAAAGGCATCGTAGGAAATGCCTTTGAAACTTTAGCACCAAGACGCTCAACTCAATATGAGTTAGGTCTTAAACAGCAATGGCAAGAGCTACTGTTTACTGCTGCATTGTTTGACTTAACACAAGATCATCAATATACCAACTTAGACAATTACTATGTCACCGATGGTGAACAGCATAATCTAGGTTTGGAATTGGGCTTGCAAGGTCGCGTTGCTGAAAATCTAGATATGACATCGACTTTGGCACTGACCCGTTCACGTTTGGAAGATATACAGG
The DNA here is from genome assembly GCF_028649355.1 of Acinetobacter sp. Gutcm_16. Taxonomy (NCBI): domain Bacteria; kingdom Pseudomonadati; phylum Pseudomonadota; class Gammaproteobacteria; order Moraxellales; family Moraxellaceae; genus Acinetobacter; species Acinetobacter sp. Gutcm_16. The sequence goes on from NZ_JAQSUV010000034.1 coordinate 28,938, forward strand.
TAGATGCTTATAAAGGGCATCAAACTCAAAATGTACCGACGGTTCGTTTTGCCAGTCATGTGTCTTATCAAATGCCTCAAATAGAAGGTTTACGTTTACTCGCAGGTATGCAATACAGCAGCAGTAAATACGCCAACAAAACGGGGACGGTTAAAGTTTCAGGCTATACCGTATTCGATGCAGGTGCAGCTTATAACTTCCGTGCTTATGGTTATGACAATATGCTTCGCCTGAATGTGGACAACCTGTTCAATAAAAAATATTGGCGAGATGCAGGAAGCTTCTTCGGGGATGACTATTTATTTCTGGGTACACCGCGTACAGCACAATTTTCATGGACTGTGAACTTCTAAACAGAAATCGCTAGGTTTTAGGTCTTCTAAATTCTCCAATGTTGGGTCGTCGGAAAACCTATTACTAGTGTGATTGATGTTAGATGTGGACTTATTCATTGACATAATGATGACGGTTGAATAAGTCTGCAGAAATAGGTTTGTATAAAAAATTCTTACTGCACTATGATCAAAGCGAATTCTTAAGTTTGTGAATCAATATTCAAAAGCAAACTTTGAAGGTTTGAGCTCAAGCGTTTTAACACTTTGAATTATCGTGATAGAGGAACATTTTATGTTTAATAAGAATAAACGGGCAATCGTGGTTGGTACTTCAAGAGGGATTGGTCTAGGTTTAGTTCGTGAGCTGCTTAATCAGCACTGGTATGTTATAGCCACTATCCGAGACATAAACCAAGTTTCTACAGGATTGTATCAACTGCTTTCTGAGTATCCCAACCGACTTGAATTAACCGAATTAGATTTAAGCTATGTACAAACGGCAGACCGTTTACTCAGTAAATATCATGAAAAATCCATCGACCTGCTGTTGGTTTCTGCGGGCATTCTTGGGCCAGAACATCAACGCGTTGAGCAGTGCACGCCCAATGAGATTGCTAATCTGTTTTGGGTAAATAGTATTGCACCCGTGACGATTGCGAGAACACTTCTTCCTTTGATGAAAGAAAAGAGTGTCATTGCATTTATGAGTTCTCGCATGGGAAGTGTTGCTTTAAACGATGATGGAAGTATGGAGCTGTATCGTGCAAGCAAGGCTGCTCTCAACAGTATCACACGTGGCTTTGCAATAAATGAGGCAATTCCTGCCCAAATAGGCGTGCTGAACTTACATCCAGGATGGGTGCAAACTGAAATGGGCGGAAGCCATGCACCCGTCAGCGTAAAAGAAAGCACAACGGGCATTGTACGTGTGGTTGAGGATTTTATTGGCAAGAATGAACAACAGTTTGTCGACTTTCAAGGTCATGAAATAGCGTGGTGATAACCACAGCCTAAATAATGCAATGCAGTTCCCCACTCTTTGAGGGACTTCATATTGCTTTCATCCTAAATAAAATAACAATATGCTAAAAAGTGCGATAACCATTTAAAAATAGTCGTACCGTATTTTGAATATTTTCTTGTAACTGTTCTGTATTGGGTAAAGAGGACTCATCTCAAAACTACAAGAGCTGCACCATGATTAATTGTATTTAAGAAATGTGATCGACACAAAACACAATTTCTAGATCTATACAATCCTATCTTTTTCCAGTAATTTTACTATGGTATGAAAAATGCTAAGAATAAAATGACTCAAAAAGGATGACCTATGAAAAAAACGATTTCAGCTTTAACACTCAGTTTAAGCCTATTACTCCCATGTGCAGCATTTGCCAAAAATAATGTCGTTGTTGTCGCTACTGGTGGAACGATTGCAGGTGCTGGTGCAAGCTCTACCAATAGTGCAACTTATACTGCGGCAAAAGTTCCTGTAGATGCATTATTAAATGCGGTTCCCCAGATTCAAAACCTTGCCAATGTGACTGGTGTGCAGGCAATGCAAGTTGCATCAGAAAGTATTACGGATAAAGAATTATTATCCCTTGCACGTCAAGTCAATGACTTGCTTAAAAAGCCTGATGTGAATGGTGTCGTGATTACACATGGAACAGACACCCTAGAAGAAACAGCTTTCTTTTTAAATTTAGTGATTCATTCAGATAAGCCGATTGTATTGGTCGGGTCAATGCGTCCAAGTACTGCACTTTCTGCTGATGGCCCGTTGAACCTTTATAGTGCGGTTGCACTTGCTGCCGATGATAGTGCAAAAGGTAAAGGAACTTTTGTGCTCATGAATGACGACATTTTTGCAGCACGAGATGTTTCAAAAACAATTAATATCCATACCAATGCATTTATGAGCCAATGGGGTGCGCTCGGAACCTTAGTCGAAGGAAAACCATATTGGTTTAGAAATACAGCAAAACGTCATAATAAGAGTTCAGAATTTAATATTGAAAATATTAAAGGTGATAGCTTACCGCTGGTACAAATTGTTTATGGTTCAGGCAATATGTTGCCGGATGCATACACGGCTTATGCGAAAGCAGGGGCAAAAGCTATTATTCATGCAGGTACAGGAAATGGCTCGGTAGCCAATTATATTGTCCCAACTTTAACTGACTTGCAGAAACAAGGTGTGCAAATTATTCGTTCATCTCGCGTACCCCAAGGTTTTGTTCTTAGAAATGCAGAACAACCAGATGACAAATATGGTTGGGTCGTCGCACATGACCTTAACCCGCAAAAAGCTAAATTACTTGCTGCACTTGCTTTAACAAAAACAAAAGATGCCAAGGAAATTCAACGCATTTTTTGGGATTACTAAACCCAATAACGGTGAACTCGCATAGTAACGCTTTTCAGCTAAGCACCTTAAAAATTTAAGGTGCTTTTTTACCGTCTATAAATAAATTAAATTCATCGACTCTATATCGAATAAATATTTAACAAATCAACAGTAATCTATACTCACCATCTTTTTCGACAGGCGCTCTATGCACACAAGGCAAGACCTGTTGCGTAGGATGATCTACCGCCAAGCGCCAAAGATGTCCTAAGCCTAAATTCACAGGTTTTACATTTGGTTTAGACTGATAATGCAAATCAAAAAAGTACTCTTCTAGGAAAGCTTCAAATTCAGCTTCTGAGCCGTCATGTAGTTCCTTGAGTTTTTCTCTGATTTCGGGAATCAAAATCTTTTGCTCGACCTGATCATTGGGCACGATATCACTTGCAGCGCCGTGGTAGGTACATAAGAAAGTATCTGTTTCTATGGGTGAACGATCTATATGAAACGAATATACATCTGTTGAAATAAAGTCTAGCTCGTCATCACGTTCATAACATTTTAGTAAATTAAGTGAAGGGGATGCACCGAAATCAGTTAAGAGCTGAATATCACTTAAGAGAATATCCCTTGCTAAATTTCCTTGTTCTGAGAGTTGTAGCGCTAAAAGATCTTCAATAGAAACTTCTGTAATATTTTCTTTTAACTCAAGTTTAGCCACAATTTCTTTAAAATCGCCAACCAAATCTCTATGCCAGCAAAGTGCATTCATCTCTCCTTGAAATTTGGAATTTACAAGTGCAGAGAAAGAAGAAACCACTCTAATTTGAGGGATGTCAGAAAACGGATTTTTCATATTAGAATTTAATACATCATCAACTAGACCTAATAATACCCCAGCTTTATTAGAATATTGTCTACCAACACTATTAAGTGGTTTAAAGAAATCAAATTTCGGGTGTAGTGAATGATGTGAAACAGAGATTTTTATTGTTTAATAAGCTAAAGACAGTTAAACCTAAGAAATTTTTATAAAAAGATTGGTGGTATCTGTACCGAAAGTTACTGGTAATGTAAAAAATTGGGGAAAATAAGTTGAGAATAAATCATAAATCTTTGATTGTAATTGTACTAAATGGGATATTTCTTCAGGCTTGCGATCTATCTACAGATAAAACTCAAAAAGTAGAAATTGAAGAAAAGGCTTCTGATTTTACTCCGCCAATGGGACCTTATGGATTACCTTACCGCGTAGGAAATTTGGGAGGTAAACCCGTAAATTTGAGTGAAGGCGTGAGTGCGGATTATGAGTTGTGCCCTGTATGGGAGTGGAGTAAAGCTGAATCTGAATGTAAACCAAGACCAAAACGAAATTATGACTCAGTTATAAATTTTATTGCTTTCGAGATACGTTATACCGATGAGACTTTGCTTGTTACATATGTAAAAGCGCCACAAGCTAAGACCTTAGATAAGGAATATAGAATACAGGATGCATCACCAGACACACCCTGGGTAAATGTATTTGCATATGCTGGTAATAGATATGTGAAGGATGGGGATATGAGGGCTCTACTTGATAGAATTATAAATAATAAACCATTAACTAGTCCATCAGGAGGTTTAAATTACATTAGAGTATATAAAAAAACAGATCACTTAAATTATGGCTTGGAAAAATATATTCCAGATCAAAAGTGGATATCTCAATATGGGTATGAAGATACTGATGATTTATACGTATCTATGGAAAAAAATAAGAATGAAGACATATCAATTATCAATTGCTCAAACCATCCATCCTCAATACAAAAGTGCAAACTCAGATTTATTTTAGAACCCGAGTTGAAAGTCTATGTTCATGCGAGTTTCAGTAAAAATCATTTAAAAGATTGGAGAGAAATTCAACAAAGTGTTAAAGCGATGATTTTAAGTTTTACAGTACAAAAAACTGTAACTTCCCATATTGAATAGAGGATTTTTTATGACTACCCGTTGGATTATGAGCGCCATTAGCAACAACTTCAATTAATTCATGTTTTTATCTTTCATCCATTAAATAATTAAGTAGCTGTACCTGATCTATAACCTTAGTCTTAATACAACCTAAGCTTGATCCTGTATCAGCTACTTAATTAGATAAAGCTCTTTCCTTTATTCATGTTCTCTACGAAGACTCAATGAAAGCTCATCCCAACGTTGTATCGCTGCGTCCATTGCTTGCATTTTAACATGGCCAAAACCACGTACATCTGCTGGTAATTTAGCAATTTGCTCAGCTACAGATAAGTCATAGCTTTCAGGTGTAGAGCTGATGGCTTTTACAAATGCGATATAACGATCACGCCAAGCATGTTCTTTTTGACGTTCTTGCTGTAAAGCAAATGGATCAAGGAAAGACTCTCTGAGCCACTGTAGGCGAGCAAGAATCATCATCGGAATACGCATCCAATATCCGAAAGCACGTTTGCGTATGACACCATGAGCACCCAAAGCTGGTGGTGCTAAGTGATAGGTTAAACGTAAACCTTGACCAAACTGGGTTTCAATTGATTGTTTAAAGCGTTTCCCTGTGAGTAAGCGTGCAACTTCATATTCATCTTTATACGCCATGACTCGATAGAGCTGTGTCGCAATGATTCCCGCTAATTCATAGGGTAAAACTTTGGCAGCTTGCTCCACAACTGCTCGATACTGAGTTGCATAATCTTGATTCCAATACTCGACCAGACGAGCAGAACGATCTTCAACGAGTTCGGCCACCGTGGTTGGTTTACGCGTTGTAGGTATGGTTGCAATAATGCGTTTGGCTAAGTCAGGATCACTCATCAGATGGCAACCGATACGGAAAGCTTCAAGGTTTTTTTCAGTAGCCGTACCGTTGAGGTGAATTGCCTTTTCAATACTTTCGCGTTTAAGCGGTATCTGACCTGCTTGCCAAGCCATGCCAAGTAAGATCTGATTTGCAAAGATTGCATCACCTAAAACCTGTGTGGCAATACGTGTTGCAGGTAAAGATGTGAGTTTTTCTTGTGTAGTTCGACCACGAAGTCGGTGAATCAAATCTGTAATTGGCGCATACCAATCACGAGATTGAAGAAAATCAGAAGTAGGGGAACTATCTTCATTGACGATGATAACAGCGTCAGATTTTAGACGAGAAAGTGCCGCATTACTGCCTGCAACAATCGCATCTGCACCGATTAAAATATCACATTGACCCGCAGGGATTTTGGTTGCGGAGATTTGCTCATCCTCTGTCGCGAGTTGTATGTAGGAATAAACCGTACCCCCTTTTTGAGCCAATCCAGCCATATCCATGATACGTGTAGCTTTACCTTCCAAATGAGCAGCCATTCCCAATAAAGCACCCGCTGTAACTACACCTGTACCGCCAACACCACCAACCATGATGCGAATGGGTTGTTGATCAAGTTCTGGAAGGATTGGCTTTTCTGGCCAGCCAGCTTCTATACCTTTGAATATTTCTGGGCGTTTCATATCACGAGTATGGACTGTGACAAAACTTGGACAGAAACCTTCGACACAAGAAAAGTCTTTGTTACAACTACTTTGATTAATTTGACGTTTAGTACCTAATGCTGTTTCAACGGGTTCGACAGATAAACAGTTCGATTTTTTAGAACAGTCACCACAACCTTCACAAATCTCACTATTGATAAAAACACGCTCTGCTACATCTGGGTAAGCATTGCGTTTACGACGACGACGTTTTTCACTGGCACAAGTTTGAACATAAATTAGCGCCGTAACACCAGAAATATCACGCAGTTTGCGTTGCACATCTTCCAGTTCATTTCTGTGGTAAATCTCGACATGAGACGCAATACCTTCTTCGGCATGAATCAGCTCAGGTTCATCAGTGACGATGACTTGTTTTGTGATCCCTTCAGCATCCAGTTGTCGTGTTAATTGCGCCACGCTCAGATGACCATCGACATGTTGCCCACCCGTCATTGCAACAGCATCATTGTAGAGAATTTTGTAGGTCATATTGAGTTTTGCTGCGATGGCCTGGCGGATAGCAAGATAGCCTGAATGGAAATAGGTTCCATCGCCTAGATTGGCAAAAATATGCTTTTCATTGGTGAAATGTGAAGCACCAGCCCAACTTACGCCTTCACCACCCATTTGTGTGAATGTTTCTGTTCCATGATTCTGTAACACGGCAATATAATGACAACCGATCCCGCCCAGTGCACGACTGCCTTCGGGTAACTTAGTTGATGAGTTGTGAGGGCAGCCGCTACAAAAGAAAGGTTTACGTTCTGCAATATCTAAAACACGCCGTGACTCGTGCTCTGCTTTTTGTAACAGCTCAAGTCTATTTTGAATTTGCGTTTTTAAGCTTTCTGGAAGATCTAATTTTAAGAATCGAGCAGCCAACATTTTTGCAATCGGTTCAGGTTGGAACTCATAATGACCAATCAAAGGCGCTTCATCAATCGATGTACTCCATTCACCTTTTCCATCACTCGCTTTACCGATGATACGCGGGCGTTTGCCATCTGGAAGCGCATAGAGTTCATCTTTAATCTGTGCTTCAAGAATAGGGCGTTTTTCTTCTACAACAATCAGTTCTTCTAAACCTTCGGCAAATTCACGCAGACCTTGCGGTTCTAAAGGCCAAATTAAAGCAACTTGATACACTCTCAATCCGAGCTGTTGGGCCGTTTCACCTTCAATTCCGAGAATACGTAACGCTTCAATCGTATCTAAATAACCTTTACCACTTGCTGCAATGCCAATACGCGCATCAGGACAATGCCATGTCACCTGATTTAGTTGATTTTCACGTGCATAAGCCAATACAGCGGGTAAGCGATATTTATAAAGACGTTCTTCTTGTTGAATGCCGTGATCAGGCCAACGTATATTGACACCATCTTCAGGCATTTGAATATTTTGGGGTAAAACAGGAGTAACTCGATCTAAATCCACATGAACAGAAGCAGAGGTTTCGACGATTTCACTGACCAACTTCATTGATGTCCATACACCCGCAAAGCGTGACATGGCAACCGCATGAGCACCTAAATCAAGAATTTGCTGTATTGAAGTCGGGTAAAAAATTGGAATGCCACAACCAATCATCACGTGTTCTGACTGGTGTGGAATACTTGACGATTTACAAGAGTGGTCATCACCAAAGAAGGCAACCACACCACCTCGTTCTGATGTTCCTGCAAGATTGGCATGACGCAGAACATCTCCAGAACGATCCACACCAGGGCCTTTGCCATACCACCAAGACGTTACACCATCATATTTACCTTGCCCTGCGAGATTGGCTTGTTGGGTACCCCAAATTGCAGTAGCAGCGAGATCTTCATTTACACCGGGTTGAAAAACAACATGATGGTCTTTGAGTATGCCTTCAACTTGCCAGAGAAAATTATCGTAATTTCCGACAGGGGAACCACGATAACCTGAAATAAAACCAGCAGTATGATAACCGTTTAAAGTATCCCGCCGTGTTTGCGCGAGTGGTAAACGCACCATAGCCTGAATACCTGTCATATAAGCAGTACCGTCATCACTGAGATATTTATCTTCAAGTGACACATCCTTGGTTGGAATTTTATTTGGGGTAAATTTTGTCGCTATATTCATTTATATCTCCTTTGAATTTTGTAGATCGAGCTACTTTCTTTTCTCAACATCCCGTTGAATATTTGGAGTAAATGACATACTCGAAAAAAGATTGATCAGTTCAACTTAAGACAATGAAACTGTTCAATGTATGTACATTAATGTCATTGTGGGTGATCCAGACTGGTGCAACAATGCGTAATTAAGAAAAACATATTTACGTTATGCGCAAAAATCTTGAGGGTGGATTACTCCATGCAATGCATGCTTTCCTAAAAGTCATTGATAGTGGAAGCTTTACCGCTGCCGCAGAGCAGATGGAACTGACAACAGCGCAAGTGTCTCGACTCATTAGCGAGTTAGAAGGGCGTTTAGGTACAAAATTACTACAACGATCGACCAGACAGCATGCGTTGACCGATATTGGTGCAGCTTATGCAGAGCAATGTCGTCAAGTACTCGCAATGGTGGAAGAGGCTGAAGCTCAAGCCATGGGAATGGCAAGCAAACCGCAGGGCAAGTTACGTGTTTTGAGTATGGCCAGTTTTGGTCATCATTATGTATCTCCGATGCTAGCCGAGTTCTGTCAAACCTATCCCGAGCTTACGGTTGAATACCGTACTTCGCAGAATGTACCAGACCTTTTAGCCAAAGGAATTGATGTCAGTTTATATCTCACTGAATCTTTGGCCGACTCAAGATTTGTTGCTCGCCGAATTGGAACAATATTTTCATTACTCTGCGCATCGCCAGCCTATTTAGAAAAATATGGCGAACCAAAATCATTAGATGATCTACAAAAACACGCATGTTTAAAATTGGTGAATCCATCTATTACACCGCAATGGCATCTAGTCAGTGAAAACAGTTGTTCATATCAAATCGATATTACAGGGCAGTTGATTGCTGACACACCAGAACTATTATTAGACATGGTGCAACAAGATATGGGTATCGCATTACTTCCAACTTTTGCTGTGATTGAGGCTATACGTACTGGGCGATTGCGCCGTGTTTTAGCAGATTGGAGATCACCTGATATTGGTGTTTATACTTTACTCCCATCACGTCATTTTATTGATGCTAAAACAAGAGCATGGTTAACCTGGGTTGAGCAGCATATTTCGCCTAAAATTCAGAGTGATACAGAGTATTTTTTATAATGCATGCAGTGTCCATAATCTTCAATTTATTCTTTCACTTCTTGTTGTATCCATCCAACAAATTTTTCAATAAGTGGTGAGTTTTCCTGACTGGAATGTATTAAATAATATGCTCGCTTTTTTTCTAGTTTTTTAGTCGAAACCATAACTAATTCCTTTTTTTGTAATTCTTTTTTGATAAGCATTTGTGGAATTAACGCCATTCCCATACCATGATTAGCAGCAACGGCTAACATTGAAAATAATTCATGACGTTGACCATGGTTAGGGTTAGGGTGCTTTATTGGATGGAGATTAAACCATTCCTCCCAAATATGAGGTCTTGTCGTTTGTTGTAACAACGGAAGTTCTATTAATTGTTGTGCACTTAAATCAAAGCTATTGATATTAATCATCGTAGCATCAGGAAAATAGTGTGTAATTAAGCTAGGTGCGCATACGGCAACCACATCTTCATGCATTAAAAAGTGGCTACATGTGCCAGGCCATTGTTCAACCTGTTGAGGTGTACCTGCATAAATAGCAGCATCTAGAATATGGTCATTAAATAAAAAAGGTCGTGTACTAGTTTCTAAATGGACAGTAATTTCAGGATAAAGTTGATTAAAGGTTTGTAACTTTGGCAACAACCAGCGTGTAGCAAATGTAGGTACTACCCCGAGTTTTAAAGTACCTCCTTGCCCTTTATGCGCAATAACATCTAGTGTGGTCTGTTCTAATCCCTTTAGATAGGGCGTAATACTTTTGAAATATTGCTGGCCGACATATGTTAGTTCTACTCCATGGCGTGTTCGAGTAAATAAAGGAACATCTAAATAGTTTTCTAGTTGTTGTATTTGTCTCGAAACAGCACTTTGAGTTAAAAATAGTTCTTGTGATGCATGCGTATAGCTAGCATGACGTGCTGCTGATTCAAAACATAAAAGTGCTTGCAAAGAAGGAATTTTGCGACGCATATATCATCCTTGAAAATATTAAGATATCAATAAATTACATATCATTATGTTATGACTATACAACTTAAGTATAAAAACCTTCAATCATCCTGATAATTTAAGTTTAAGAATTTTAAATTAAATAAAGTATGCGGAAAATGCATAACTGCATGCATATTTATTGTTTGAAAGAAAGACTATTCACGCATACAGTCAATCCAAGAATAATACAACACATGGACTTAAAGGTTGGTGAGGACACTATGAATCAAATGGTAAATTCTAAGAAAGTAAGTAAATCAAATTTTAACTGGCAAGACCCGTTCCTAATAGAACAGCAACTCAGTTCAGAAGAGCGCATGATTCGCGATGCAGCAGCTGCCTACTGTCAAGACAAGTTGATGCCACGGGTATTAGAGCAGTTCCGCCACGAAAAAACTGATCCTGCTATTTTTCGTGAAATGGGTGAATTAGGATTGCTGGGTCCAACCATTCCTGAACAGTACGGTGGTGCTGGTTTAAATTATGTCAGCTATGGTCTGATTGCACGTGAAGTCGAGCGAGTCGATTCAGGTTATCGTTCAATGGCCAGTGTACAAAGTTCACTAGTCATGGTGCCGATTCATGAATTTGGTTCTGAAGAACAAAAACAGAAGTATTTACCAAAATTAGCCACAGGAGAATATATTGGCTGTTTCGGCCTGACTGAACCTGATCATGGTTCGGATCCGGGTAGCATGATTACCCGTGCCAAAAAAGTCGATGGTGGCTACCGCTTAACTGGCGCAAAAATGTGGATTACCAATAGTCCGATAGCAGATGTATTCGTGGTCTGGGCCAAGGAAGTATCCGCTGAGGGGAAAGTCGGTGATATTCGCGGATTTATCTTGGAAAAAGGCTGGGAAGGACTTTCAGCACCTGCGATTCATGGCAAGGTCGGCTTACGCGCATCGATTACCGGTGAAATTGTGATGGATAACGTGTTTGTACCAGAAGAGAATGCATTTCCAGAAGTACGTGGCTTAAAAGGTCCATTTACCTGTCTGAACAGTGCGCGTTACGGGATTGCTTGGGGGGCCATGGGCGCAGCAGAGTTCTGCTGGCATACGGCACATCAATACACTATGGATCGTAAACAGTTTGGCCGACCACTTGCTGCTAATCAGTTGATCCAGAAAAAACTGGCCGATATGCAAACTGAAATTGCACTCGGCTTACAGGTGGCTTTACGCTTTGGTCGTATGAAAGATGAAGGCATTGCATCAGTCGAAGGTACATCTTTAATTAAGCGTAATAACTGTGGTAAAGCTCTAGATATTGCACGTCTGGCACGTGACATGATGGGCGGTAACGGGATCTCTGATGAATTTGGTGTAGCACGTCATCTGGTTAATCTGGAAGTAGTTAATACCTATGAAGGTACCCATGATGTGCATGCGTTAATTTTAGGACGCGCACAAACCGGAATTGCCGCTTTCGGTAACTAATTTAGTTCTTCAATTCAGGATGTTTATTTATAGGCATCCTTGAGACTTTTTTGTCTCAAAAAAATCAACAATTAACTTAAATTAAAGGATTCATCGTGAAACATTCTTGTAAATCTGTGCGTTTGCAAGCTTAAAGTTCAAATGGAACGATAGAAAAATAATAAAGAACCTAAGGCAAATGTAGAGAAATAATAGGACTGCCGATGACTCATTTGGGAAAATGAGGGATATGGAAATGAATAATGATATACAAGCCGAAGCAGGATCGCTCAGCAGAAAATTACCATCTAATATAGGTACAGTGCACCGTATTCATAAAAACACCTGGAAAATTGCATTTATTTTTGCATTTATTTCTCTGGTAATTGATGGTGTCGATATCATGCTGTTGTCATTCAGTTTAACTAGTTTAAAGGCTGAGTTTGGTCTAACTTCATTTCAAGCCGGTATGCTGGGAAGTTCATCACTAGCAGGGATGGCGCTTGGTGGAATTACAGGTGGATGGGCATGTGACAAATTCGGTCGTGTCAAAACTATCGCCTGGTCTGTGGTTTTCTTTTCAATTATGACCTGTATTCTAGGCTTCACTCAAAGCTATGAGCAGTTCATGATTTTGCGGTTTATTGGTGCATTTGGATTAGGTTCGTTATACATGGCGTGTAATACGCTGATGGCTGAATATGTACCAACAAAATATCGCACCACCGTTTTAGGCACATTACAGACAGGTCAAACCATTGGTTATATTGTGGCGACGTTGTTGGCGGGCGCAATTATTCCTGATCATGGCTGGCGTATGTTGTTTTATGTCACGATTGTTCCAGCAGCATTTGCACTTATTTTCATGCGTTTTGTACCAGAACCTGCATCTTGGCAGGAAGCAAAAATAGAACAATTTAAACGTAAAGAATTAAAAATTGAGCCTACAGTTGAAGCAATAGCTTCAAAAACTCCCTCTGAAAGTGTGTATAAACGTATTTTTGGCCATACTCAGCACCGCAAAATGTTTTTGCTGTGGATGACCACAGCTGCCTTCTTACAGTTTGGCTACTACGGTGTCAATAACTGGATGCCAACTTATTTAGAAACAGAACTGAATATGAACTTCAAAGCTTTAACAGGCTATATGGTGGGTGCATATACAGCAATGATTCTAGGGAAAATTATTGCAGGCTATGCGGCAGATAAATTGGGTCGTCGGGTAACTTTTGTCTTTGGTACAGTTGCGACAGCCGCATTTTTACCAGTGATTATTTTCTATAATACACCAAGCAATATTGCTTATTTATTAATTACCTTTGGCTTCCTCTATGGAATTCCATACGGTGTAAATGCAACCTATATGGCGGAAACCTTCGCGACCGATGTTCGTGGTACAGCCATTGGCGGTGCGTATAACATGGGACGTTTAGGTGCTGCGATTGCACCTGCTACCATCGGGATTATTGCGGCAGGCGGTTCATTCACCATGGCATTTATTGTAATGGGTACAGCCTACTTTATTGCGGGTGTTATTCCAGGCTTCTTTATCCGTGAACGTCAGTATGATCCACAGCAATCTTCATTAGTGACGGCCACAAATACGGAAGAGAAAAAGCCGAGTAGTGTGGAAGTAATCAACAAAACAATTACCGCTAAATAATAAAAATGGCCAGCAGCTTCCTCTGCTGGCTTTTGGAGTAGAACATGGGTGCATTACAAGGAATACGGGTATTGGATTTAAGCCGCGTACTGGCAGGTCCATGGTGCGGACAGATTTTGGCAGATCTAGGTGCTGAAGTGATTAAAATTGAACGTCCAAAAGTGGGAGATGACACCCGTATGTGGGGACCACCGTGGATGCTGGATAATGAGGGTGCTGCCACCCGTGAATCGGGCTATTACCAGTGTACCAACCGCAACAAATATTCAGTTGCTATCGATATTGCAACTGAACAAGGGCAGGAACTGATTCGTGAAATTGCTAAAACTGCCGATGTAGTGATTGAAAACTATAAAGCAGGCTCATTGGAAAAATACGGTTTAGATTATGCATCTTTAAATCAGCTTAATCCAAACTTGGTCTATTGCTCAATTACTGGATTCGGCCAAACTGGACCGCGTGCAGAAGAGCCGGGGTATGACTTTATTATTCAAGGTATGTCCGGATTAATGAGTATTACAGGTGAAAAGGATGAATCACCCGGTGGCGGTGCACAAAAAGTCGGTGTAGCCGTGGTCGATATTCAAACGGGGCTGTATGCAACCGTTGCCATTCAGGCAGCTTTACTGGCTCGCCAACACACTGGTTGTGGGCAATATATCGATTTATCCTTATTAGACGTACAGGTGGCTACACTGGCCAATCAGGGCATGAACTATTTAACTTCTGGTGTTGCTCCAAAGCGTATGGGGAATAATCATCCGAATATTGTTCCTTATCAAACATTTAAAGCCAAAGATAAAGAGTTTATTATCGCCTGTGGCAATGATAAGCAGTTTAAAGATTTATGCATTGCCATTGAGCTTCCTAAATTATTAGAAGATAAAAAGTTCCAACATAATCAGGATCGGGTTAAGCATCGTGATGAATTGATTCCATTGCTGTCAGAGTACTTCTTGACTAAAAATGCACAAGATTGGGTAGCTGCAATTCATGCAGTAAAAGTGCCAGTCGGGGTGATTAACTCGATAGAAGATGCACTGCATGAACCACAAATTCAGTCTCGGAATATGGTGGTGGATGTTGCACATCCGTTGAATGATCAATTTAAAATGATTGGTTCACCGATAAAGTTATCCAATACACCGGTTGAATATAAGCATGCTGCGCCACAGTTGGGTGAACATACGCTAAAGATTTTATTACAGTTTAAAACCCGAGAAGAGCTTGCTTCTTTACAAGCTAAAGGTGTTATTGATAGTTCAATAAATAGTTTACTTGATAATTCGGTTGCTTGAATGTGTACTCAATAGATAAATGTAGCCAATTAAATTTGGCTGCTCCAATTCGTACTCTAATGGAGAACGCTGACCGTTAGAGCCTTGTCTGCGTTTTGAATTGTAGAACAGCTCAATATATTCAAAGATATCTGTCCTCGTTTCAGACCTAGTTGTGTAAATTTTCTTTTTAATTCGTTCCCGCTTTAATAACTGGAAGAAACTTTCTGCGACATTAACTGCTTCAATTTTGAACTCTTCTGGGTATCTTTTACTGCTCATAAGCACCTTGTTTATTAGTCATTTTATCTAACTTCAAGGTGTCTATAAAATTGTTAACTATTCATTTCATTCACAATTGAATGACAAGAATGGTTACTTCACAGAATCGCTCGCCAGCAACGTGGCTTCATTTTTCACCATGGATCGCGCTCGTATAAACCATTACCAGATCAAGTCTACTATTAGAGATCTTAAGCACATGTTTTGTTTACTGTCTGATTTGGACGAGCTCTATATTTGTAGTATTGGAAGAAATTTCAGCTATTGATCGAGCAAATATTTGCTCATTTAATTTAAATCATCATAAAATGCGCAAATATATTCTCATTTTTTTTATTTTATGATATTTTTGAGAAAATATTTGCTCATTAATATTTATGGAAAAATTAACGATTCAAGCTCTTCTCGATACAAAATGGCTAGATATAGCAGAACTTAAAATATTAGAGCCACATAAAGGATCTGCAAGTGCGAGTGAGTTAGCCTACGAATTAGAATATGCCATTTCTTATCTAGATAAGAGAGATGAACATGCAT
The DNA here is from genome assembly GCF_028649355.1 of Acinetobacter sp. Gutcm_16. Lineage (NCBI taxonomy): Bacteria > Pseudomonadati > Pseudomonadota > Gammaproteobacteria > Moraxellales > Moraxellaceae > Acinetobacter > Acinetobacter sp. Gutcm_16. The sequence goes on from NZ_JAQSUV010000034.1 coordinate 44,559, forward strand.
GTAGCTTAGCACTACCTGTTCAAATTCTTATTCAACATGAATCGAAAGTCTGGTTTAGTTTTTTAGATGATATTGTTCCGTCTGGTGCTGCGCGACGTTATTTAGTTCAATATCTAGGTCTGCAAAAACTTTCACCAGCAGAACAAGATTTTACATTATTGGAAAAAGGCACAATTGCTCCTGTAGGGAATCTAAGAGTTAAGGAATCAGTTCCACCAAACAATCCAGAATCAACATTACACTTACGCAAGTTCACTACTGGTGATGTTACAGAACGAAATGTTGATTTTCTCGAATACGCACAACAAATGGGTGCAATTAGTGGTGGTGCAACTGGTGCAGGAGGTGAGGCTCCAAAACTACTAATTCGCGTGTCAAAGGATCAGCAAGTTTGGATTGATACCTATCAAAATTCTTTTGATGAACCAGATCAGCATTATCTAGTTAAATTCCCTCGAAATAAGCGTAGTGCAATAGACTGCGACATTCTGAGAGCAGAATATCATTTTTATCATGTCCTGAATGAACTTGGATTTACAACAATTGAAACTACTCAGATGAAGCTGATTGAAGGTCAGAAATACCCTTCGTTATGGCTGCCAAGATTTGACACAGAGTGGCGTAATCAACAATGGCATCGACTCGGTCTTGAGTCAGTTTATTCCGTATTGAATAAAACATCAGGGAGCCATTTGAATCATTTTGAAGTCATAGACGCGCTTTGTTCCTTATTAAAATCGGTGGACAAAAACTTTGATTCTTCGCAGTTCGTTTGTGAGTGGTTACAAAGGGATCTACTGAATATCATTTTTGGTAACTCAGATAATCACGGTCGTAATACGTCATTTCTAAAAAAATCAGGACGAATATTTCTTGCTCCAATTTATGATTTTGCCCCGATGAAAGCCGATCCAGAAGTTGTGACGAGATCAACAACATGGGGAAGCCCGTATGAAGAAGGAGGGGAATACCGCTGGGAAGGTATTACACAAAATCTTGCACACTGGTGTGAACCACAGATATCTTTAAGTACCTTGAAAACATTGGCGAGCAAACTTATTGGTCTCAAGCAGCAATTAATCAATACAGGTGTTCCCCAAACGATTATAGAGATGCCTGGTCTAGGATATGACTTTATTGAAGCCAAACTAAGTCGATGGGAGCTATTATGAAAAAGGGAAATCAGCCACTTGACCGTCAGCAATTGCTCATTGATTTATATACGCAATATTTATTCGGTAAAATTACCTTGGGGCAACTGCTGAGCCACTTGCGCAAAAATGTATTGGGGCTATCTCAAGAAAAATATGCAGCAATGGTTGGAATCAGTCGGCGTACTTTAACCGACATTGAACAGGACAAAGGTCAACTGACTCAGGTCGTATTAGATAAGGTGTTTAAACCACTTGGCTTAAAAGCCGGCCTCGTACCGACACATGAGCATATTGTTATTAAAATTATAAAGCCATCCGAGTGAATGATCATTCCAGAAAGAATTTCAGATGAGACTAAAAGAGTTTGAAAAAAATGATATAGCAGAAGCTGCTATGAAAGTTTTTTGGCAAAGAGGCTACGCTTGAACAAGTATTCAAGACTTAGTAGAGGGCACTGGCCTAGGACGTGGCAGCCTTTATAATGCTTTTGGACGTAAATACGGATTATATGAATTTGCTTTAAAACTTTATTATTATGAGATTACTGCTAGCAATATGGCCATACTATCTGAAGATGGAACTGTTAGAGAACTAATACGCCGTTTACTCATTAAAATTGTCTAAGAGACTAATGATACTGAAAATATGGGCTGCAGGAATATTCTTTTATTCCTGTCGTTGCAGCTAAACTACTCGCAGTTGGTTAAGAAGACCTCTATTTTTACTGGCAATAAGTGGCTTATTAATCTTCAATACCAACTGCGTTATCTTCCAGCTATATTGTTGTGCTAGTTGCTCGTTTCATTGTGGGGATGTCGGCGGGAATTACTTGGGGAGTGCTCGCAGGATATGCTCGAAGCATGATATCTGCCAACTTACAGGGTCGAGCGCTAGCCATAGTTGGAGTAGAACAGCCTATTGCCTTATGTCTTGGAGGGCCTTTAGGTACTTGGTTAAGCAGTATGTTTCGTTGGCGAGGTATCTTTTGGATTATTTCTTTACTCGCTTTTAACATGTAAATCTAAAAATCTTATTCCTAAAAGAAGGCTTGCGTTAGTTTAGACTCAGACGCATATTTCTAACTTTGCAATTGTGCTGTTGAGATGGCATTAAGGCAGAGAGTAAGTGAAATAAAAAAGCCCCTAAGAAGGGCTTTTTAAGATTGGGCTATGTGACTGAATAAAAAAATTATTCTCGATCTAAATAAATTTCACCTAAATCAATTTTTTTATAATGACTAAAACTAGACTTATCTTCTGAAACTTGTCGATTATATTTCTCTGAATAATCAATAATTTTAGGTTGATAATTCTTAAAACTTATAAAAATTTCTGAAGGGAAATTAGTGTATTGCTTTACATCAGGTCTTATAAAGTAATACGTTGCTGTAACAGCAGGAATGGTAAAGCTACCATCCGACTTCAAATTAATTTTGGCATTATCACTATCAGTTCGACCATTAAAACCCATATTTCCAGTTTGATTACTCAATGGTTTATGAGTTTTACTGTCATAAATATAACCAGTTACTTCAGGAGTAAAATATAAGGTATTTTTAGTACAAGCTGGCAGGGCTAGTACAGATAAAACCATACAGACAAAAGAAATATAATTTTTCATTGTTTAGAAATTCCTGAAATAAATAACAATCCCATAGTATCTTTTTCATTCGCAACCATTCGGGTATTCCAATTTGGTATTGAACTTAGCTTTTCTTCGGCATATTTCATTAAATCTATTTCCCCTGTGCGAGGATATGTTGTACCTGATTTTGGATTTTGATCGTATCTTGATGAGCCATGATTCGTAACTGACTCATTAAAACCAGCATATGTTTCAACAATTGCATGCCCTGTTTCATGAGCTATTGTTTCTTTAAATTTTTTATCTGAATAATCGTATGAATAAAAACCCCAGCTACGATCAAATTTTAAATATCCTGTTATATAAGCAGTTTTTCGGGAAAGTGCCCAATTAGAACTACGGAACATCGGATCATTTGGGTTCACATTAGTTACAAATGTAAGTTTCATTTCAGGCATGGCTTGAGCTTTCAATAGCTTTGCTTTTACAAAAACCTCATATTTATCTCCATTAATGTTTATATTTTTTCCAGTCGGATGCGTATGATTTCTACTCCAATAATAATTGATACCATTAAATGCTAGTTGCAAAAGTTGGTCAAATGATTTTGTTTGTCTTGTATAAGGATTTGTTTTATATAATTAAATTTGTGTAGTAGGGACCGACTGACTATTAAACAGTCCAGCAGCTCCTCCATCGGAAAAATTAACACGTAAATCAATTAAGATATGTTTTGTTTTTCGATTAATAACAACATCCATCCAGTCTTTATTAAAATACTTAAACTTAAATATTTTTTCATGTGTACATTGGACTGAGCCACTTGAATAGCCTTTAACTTTAAATTTAACTCCTGATGGTTTTGTCATAAATTTACTATTATAAAAATCATTAATAAAACCATCCCAAGTAAGTGAAACCTGCTGACTAGGAGAAAAAGCTTTTTGTATTTTCTTTACCTCTACAAAAGTTCCATCTTGCTCAACTTCTAGACTTATAGCATTACATATTCCTTTTTTTATTTTTATGAAAAATGAATGTTCTTTATTTGATGGTTTACCTTCAGGAGTAGAGACACCAAGGGGAATAAAAGGTGTAACTTTTAAATCAACTAGTTCAATCTCAAAATCTTTCTTTTCAACAAAATTTTCTTGAGTAGATTGTTGGGTATTTTTCAAAAGACTATTACTACCTGCACCGCCACCATTATCCTGAACAACTAGATTTTGTTGTGGAAGTAATTTGCAGCCACATGAAAGTGAGTCGTTCACTCGTGCTGCAGCTTTACCAAAAATTTGCATGTATGGGTCGCCAGACACAATGGTTGCAAGAACTTTATGTGTCGGACATGTGGCCTTGTCACCAACGCAAGCAACAGGGATACCATCAATTAGAAACCTGTTATTCCCAGAAATGACTTTGCCACCACCAGATGTTGGGCAGCCTATAGTTATATAGGGGGGTCGCCATATTATTCCTTGTTATTGTCATGAATTGGGCCGAATGATAACAAAGAGGGGTATACAGAACTGTATAGTTTTTATTGTGCATGTTTCTCACACAATAACTAAGGTAGAAAATTAACTAATCGAACATTTTTTCCTAAAAAATTTGTAATGAGCCAGACTATTTATTTTTAGTCAATTATTTAGATGAGGTTGGAAGTGTGAAGAAAGAGCTAATCTAGAAAAGATATTTAGTAAAAATAGGCAATGAGACTGGTTTGTGTTTTATATTGTCACATTCAGGTTTCCAGAGTTATCCGAAAATTCTTTAAGCTATGAATACGGAGTTATACAGACATTCATAAAGAAATAGATCAACTGAAATTACTGTTTATCAAATTGGACCACCATATCCATCGCATGAGATAGCTTGAGATTTCGGCATAACGTATATTATGTTCATTAGCGTACTCGGCATCGTGAATATAATTTTACTGAGATTCACGATGTCGAGCTGTAGCACCAACTGAGGTTGCGTAGGCTACAGTCTTGGATATGCTATTTAACTTATATTCACCTAAAGTCCACTTCATATTTTTTAAAAACTTAAAATGTAATTAAAATCAATTTATTATAAATTTTATTCTTGTATTTAATTTTTTTTAGGTTCATGAACCTAACACAAAAAAATTAAAGATTTACTTTTTCTAAGTCAAATTCATACTCCATGTGTCTATTATAAGAGCTAATATTGAAGCAATAAGGTATAAATATTTAATTTATATATTAAAATAAGCTTATGACTAGGATTAGTTGATTTATTGAATAAAAAATAGTTTTGAATCAGAAATTGTGAAATCTATTTTTTAACCATTCTTTTAAAAGATAATTTATGAATGAAAAGATTTATACCAAAGAAGAGCTGAAAGGATTATCTGAAGATAAAATCCTGGCGTTATTAGCCGAATCTTGGGGAGTTCAAGACGAGAAAATTGAAATTTGGGCTGAGTTGCCACCTTTAGGAGAGTCAACATACGGGTTTATTTTAGAGCCTCATTCAGTCTTAACTGGTGAGCGACTGTACTATCCGTTAAAAGGACTTGATCGAGGGAACTGTAAGATCTTTGTTTCACCCAAAGATGCTGTGCGATTGGGCGATAAACGCAAAAGATGTTATGTCCGTTGTGAGGTTGAACTTTCTCCTGAATCAGAAAGAATCAAACATGATAATCCCTTTGAGTTAACTCTCAAAAAAGGCTCAGGTGAGAACCTACTTTACCTGCCTAAAGAGATTCCACATGAAATTTTGATAAATCCGAGCTTGAATGCTGAACGCAGTCAATTTATCTCGAAAGCGATCTATGACTTTTATCATGAAAAAGCGATGGGGGACATAGATAAAGAGGTCAAACAAAAGCAAAGTGAAATCGAGACTCAAATATCTGCAAGGGAAACTGAGTTTCAGCAATTAAATGAAAAAGGATTAGCTGAACTTGAACTGACGAAAGAGCAGCGAGAAAAGGTAAAGAATCTACTTGATGAATTAAATGCTCAAAAAGTGAAGCTTGAATTAGTAAATGAAAAGTTATCTCAGGATAAGCAACTTAGATTAAATGAAATTAAGAGTCTGACCAGAAGATTCGATCAAATAGAGGCTGAAATGAACAATAAAATCCAAAGACTAAAAAGTTATGTAGCTGACAAAGCACACTTTTTGAAAACTTTTGAGTTTGTTGATGAGGATGATATTGATCTGTTTTTAAATCAATCCAAGCCCCTTATTGAGCGTGTTGATGGTTTGTCATTTAATGAAGATCTAAATGGTGATTTTCAGAAAGCGGTATCTTACATCCATGCGCATTTAGTAGACATGGAGTATATGTATCCACGTCATGTCGTTGAAAATTATTTGACGCTACTAAGAACAAAAGATTTGATTATTTTGGCTGGCGACTCAGGTTCAGGTAAAACCAATCTGGTTAAATCTTTTGCCAAGGTTGTAGGTGGTAAGTCGATTATTATTCCAGTAAAACCAAACTGGACAAGTTCTGAGGATCTACTTGGTTACTATAACCCGCTAGAAAAAAAGTACTTAGCCACTCCGTTTCTGGAGGCTTTAATTGAAGCTCAGCAAAATCCAGAAATCCCATATTTTATCTGTCTAGATGAGATGAATCTTGCGCGTGTTGAATATTACTTTGCTGATTTTCTATCGCTTCTAGAGACACGCGATGATGAACCCGAAATTTCTCTTTATGCTGAGAGTGAATCAGCACATGTTTTATCAGAGTTGAAAGCTGTTGTAGATGTTATTCAATCGACAAAAGATAAATACAGTGAACACGGCGTTGTAAATTTCATTGAGTTATTAAAAGATGAGCAGCTCAATTCACAGTTGAGGTTGGCCTTTGGATTTAGCGATAAAGATTCACTCATTAAATATCATAGTGAAATTCGTCGAATGCTGTCGGCGGTAATGACTATGCCATCAAGCATAAAAATGCCTGCAAACGTTCATATCATTGGCGCAATTAATATTGATGAAACTACGCACTACTTATCACCTAAAATCTTAGATAGGGCTCATATAATGCGATTTGAGTCACCTCTATTATCAGATTGGAATGAAATTCTTGAAGAGGTTGTGGATTATGGCTTTGATGATGTTAGTAAACCTCTAATATTTGACATTCAGTCTCTAGGTTATAGAGCGAATTATCCTAAGTTTGATCCTAAGGACCCGTTCTGCGAACTTTTCATTAGTCTCAACAAGGAGTTCTTCCATAAGCTGGGTATTGAGTTTGGTATGAGAACAATACGTCAGGGGTTGAATTATCTGAATTTACTTAAAGATGTGAATGATGATGATGAGATCGCTGTCAATAATTTCTTATTACACAAGGTGCTACCTAAGTTTACCTTTGATGGGAATAAGCAAATTGGTGCTCAAACAAAGTTTGAGCTGGTGGAGCGCGTTTTTGTGGAGCGACTTAAGCAACTTCTGCCAAATCACGAGACTTATAGTGATATTTTTTCATCAGTACATACTCTCGAAAATGTAGTTAGTGATGCTAAGGCGAATGATGGGATTGTGAATTTCTGGTCGTAATGATGGATCTATATTTCGAAATTAAATATTTAGAGCTCAAGTGGTATAACCAGGACATTCTCACAAAAGTGACGGAATCTCTGGTACCGCTTAGTGTTGAATATAATGAGCATCTTGGTATTCATCAGGTTGAAACTACGATTTATCCCAAAGTTGAAGGGGTAAAACGAGGTGTGTTGGCGGTTAGGTTTTTAAATCAAACCTCAGATAAACCCTATGTGGAATTACCAAACGGTGAGAAGAAATATTTATCTTCGATTAAGGATCCTGAAACGGGCTTGGAGTGGTGGTTTTTAAAAGAACGTTGGGTTGAAGATCTTAACCATTGGTCAAGTATTGCGCCAAATATAGCTGGAACGGTTCGTTTAGTGCTTCAAGGAAAAATATGTAAAGTTTTGATTAATGGTTCGGATTTTACGCTTGAGCAACTTGAGCGGTATTTGAAAGTTTTCAAAAATGATCTTTGGGAGCTTATTTTAGATGAATCAAGTGTTGTTCAGGGTAAAGCCAAAGGCGGTCAAATTGAAGGTATTGGTGAGGAAGCGATTAAGTGTATTGAGAGCTTGGTTGCTCACGCTCATAAGGTATTAATAAATCCAAAAGTTGAGCTTCGCGAAATTCAATCTTTGAAGCCTAGAAAAGAGGTGAGGCCTGTTAATCGTACTTTCATGGAGATTTCAACGAAAGCTAACCAGAAGTACTTAACAAGTCGCGCTACAGAGTCGTCATACAACGTTCCTGAAAATAGATATGTATTATTTGCATTAGAACGTTGCTATCGAATTATTAAGCAGATTGTGATACTTGCAGGCAATAAGATGGAGCGATTTAAGCTTCAAGCCGAAAAATTACGAGCCCAGCACGATGCTTTGAAAGACCATTCAAAAGTTGATCGGGATTTAGTGGTTGCTGATTTGAGAAGAATCGGTCAACGAGGCAAAAAAGAATACTGGCAAAGTCACATTGATACTCTAGTTGCTCATTATAAAATCCCGCTTAGTGATGAACCTTTATCTGAAAAATTAAGAATCAAAATTGAGGGTGCGACCCATAGAGGTGATGGGTTCTTTTTTCAAATCTGGAGCAATGATAGATATAAGAAGCCTGTTGATCGATATTATGTTTTGGCATTGGGTGGTGAGTTTGAAGGCTTATTAAAAGTTATTGAAACGGGCATGGAGCTTGAATTTGATTGTGAATATCATACCAATAGACATGAAAAATTTGTAAATCTTCACTTTGATGATATTCATTCAGTTACTTTTATTAATTCTAAAAAAATGGAATATGCGGTAACTCTTTATGAAAAAGAAATAGATATTGGTATAGAGCTTAGCGAAAGAAATTGGATTCGAAAACTAACCGATAAAGAGCTTAGAGAGCAAGAAAAAGAAAAGAGCGCTTTAAGAAACCGTATAGCTTATTACGAGTATCAACAGATGCTTTCAATACAGGTGTATGAGAAATCAGAGCCAAAGCTAAGAGTGCTGAAAACTATAATTAATCAACTCAAAGATATGGGTGTGAAGCCTTCTTCGCTTTTCCCAAACTCAATGACGTTTGTACAAAACCCTAATTATCAGGCAATTCATAATAATTATAAAAACCTTCGAAAAGCTATGAATCTACAGGATGAAAACCTTTTGATTAGCCTTGAGAAGATTGATGAGATTGGATTGGTTAACATGCCATTGCTCTATGAGAGATGGTCATTAATTCAAATTATTATGGTGCTTAAAAATGTATTCCGATTCGTTCCGCAAGATGATTGGAAATACAGCGTTATTAATGCCATTAAAAGTAATAGTAGTGATATTTCCATTGATCTGGTTAATGATAATGGTAAGAGGAACATAACTTTATGGTATGAAAAGAGACTACCAAACAAGAAGAAGCCAGATTTTACTTTGGATCTTACCTGGTTTGAAGAAGATGATCTGAACAATAGTCGAGCTCATCATAAAAAATTTATAATGGACTCAAAATTTTATGATAAAGCTACATTTGTGAGAGATGGTGGTTTAATAGCTAAAATTAACGAGCTTTATGAAGGTAAAAATTACAGTGAAGACGGCCAAAATCCAGTCTTTTTGATACATCCTTGCAATAACGTAATTGATAAGCGTGTTACAGCTCAAGATTGGGGCAAGTATAGTTATTTGGGTGAAGTGGACTACCAGGGTAATGGTGAGTACTACGCACACGACAGGGGTGCGATATATTTAAACCCAATAGATGATAGGTTATATAGTGATGAGCTTCAGCGTTTACTGGGCATGTTTCTTCAATATAAATTAGATAGTGATATGCATCGTTATGGTAGTGATAAAACCTTAGCAGTACCAATGTGCATTCGTTGTGGATCTAATAATTTAGTGAAGATTGAAAAGAATACGGTCTGGTATGACAAGGACAATGTTCAGAGAACTAAAACTCAACGATCTGTATGGATGACGTGCTCGGAATGCGAACAGATGCAAGTATACAACCATTGTTCGAGTCGAAATCATCAAAGTCGAATCATTAAAAACGGACTTTACTGGTCGTATCATTCTGCGCGTGCAATAGAAATTTTTAATATAAAATGTCCAGAATGCGGTAGTTGGGGAGGATGGTAAATTTCTTATCAATCTCTTTTTTACAATTTATATTTTTTAACTTGTACTGATATATGATAAAATCCATCCTATATCAGTATTTATGAATTAAATTCAACTATTTATCTATTTAAATTATGTTTATCTAAAGTCTAGTTCATAAATAATATTTTAAATTTATCTATAATTTTCAATATTTTATTTCTATAAATTATTTACTTAAAAGAATCATCATTCATGAACCTAACGAACTTAGTAGTTCATTTTAAAAGATACCAAGCCTAGTGATAAGTAACGATACAGTTATTTGATGCTCATCTAAACTTTGATCCCAGCCCGGCTTTGTTGCACAAACCTATCTCTAAAGGCTTACTCCACAATATAATTCTCAAATGAATAAGCCCACACCTAAAATCTATCGTACAACCAATTGGTCTTCTTATAACAGTGCATTAATAAATCGAGGAAATCTCTCAATTTGGTTTGATCCCAAGACTCAATGGTACGCTCAACCCAAAGGTAAACATGGTCGAAATCAAACTTATTCAGATACAGCCATCCAATGCTGTTTAATGATCAAATCCTTATTTCATCTTTCTTTACGCATGGTCACTGGCTTTGTGCAAAGTCTCATTCATCTTTGTAGATTAGATTGGACAGCACCAGACTATTCCACCATCTGCAGAAGACAAAAGCATATTGATATTGCAATTAACTATCAAAAAAGCAGTAATGGCCTCCAGCTACTCGTCGATTCTACTGGCTTAAAGTTTCTAGGCGAAGGTGAATGGAAGCGTAAGAAACACCAACCTGAATATCGTCGCCAATGGCGTAAACTTCATATTGGTATAGATGCTGAAACCCTTCAAATACGCGCTATTCAACTCACTACAAATAATGTGAGTGATTCACAAGTGCTTGGTGATTTACTCGATCAGATTCCACAAGATGAGCAGATTGACTCTGTCTATACTGATGGGGCTTATGACACCAAGCAATGCCGTCAAGTAATTGCAGACCGACAAGCACATGCGGTGATTCCGCCAAGAAAAAATGCGAAACCTTGGAAAGATACAAAGACCAGCTCGCTAGAGCGAAATGAATTACTTCGAACAGTTAAACGTTTAGGAAGAACAATATGGAAAAATTGGTCAGGCTATCATCGCAGAAGTCTGATAGAAACCAAGATGCATTGCATCAAATTATTAGGCGATAAACTCCGTGCGAGAAACTTTCAAAGCCAAGTCAATGAGATTCATGCACGTGTGGCCGTATTAAATAAATTTACAGATTTAGGTCGACCTCACACCCAAGTTGCCACTTAAATTTAGATAACTTGGAAGAAGTTTAGCTTTTGAATGTTTGTGCAACAAAGCC